>CAZKAA010000015.1:0-31624 GCA_964550575.1 uncultured Candidatus Cloacimonadota bacterium | reverse complement strand
GCCGCTACCCAGGATCGCGATGGAGACGATCAGCAGCAGAATCACGCCCAGCATCACTTTGCCTCGATGGTGAAGTGCTTTGGTGACGACGCGCCGGTAGAACTTGTTGATTGGACGGATGAGCCTCGTGGTGCGGTCTTCGCCGGTGGGAAGATGGTGGCCGAACTGGTGGATGTTCGTGGGCAGGATGACCATGCTTTGGAACCACGATCCCAGCAGGGCGACGGTCACGACGATGGGAAACACGGAAAGGAACTGGCCGATGATGCCTCCGGTCAGAAGCATCGGCATAAAGGCCGCGATCGTGGTCAGGGACGAGGCGAAAACGGGCGAAATGACCTGATTCACGCCTTCGATGATGGAGCCTTTGTGGTCTTTGCCCTGCTCCCGGTAACGATGGATGTTTTCCAGCACCACGATTGAGTTGTCCACCACCATGCCCACGACGATGATCAGGCCGAAGATGGTGAGATTGTTCAGGGTCACGCCCAGCCAGGGAATGATAATGAAGGTGATGAGCATGGAGAGCGGAACTGCCGTGGCGGCGAAGACTGCGTTGCGCCAGCCGAGGAACAGCAGCAGGGACAGGAAAACGAGGATGATGCCCTGGAACGCGCTTCTGCTGAGAGCCCCGATCCCATTCTTGACGTCGATCGAGCCGTCGTTGCGGACGCTGATGTCCGCGGCGGGATAGTTCTTTTCGAAGTCAGCGATGTAGGCACGCACGTCCTTCATCACCTTGATGATGTTGCCGTCGCCTTTTTTATAGACAAAGATGCTGATTCCTTCCTTGCCGTTGAGCTTTGCCTTGGTCTGCGTGCGGGAGAGTGTGTCCGCCACCGTGGCGACGTCGGAGATCCTGATCGCGCGGCCGCTGGCGTCCGAAGTGACGATCATGTTGCCGATCTCGTCAAAGTTGCCGAACTGACCCAGCGCGCGCACGAGGAACTCGGATTTGCCATATCTGGTGGTGCCGCTGGGGATGTTGAGGTTGCGGCCCTGCAGGACTCCGGAGATATCGGTGAGGCTGAGCCCGTAGGCATCGATCCTTGCCTGGTCCACGTCCACCCAGATCTGGTGGTCGCGGGCGCCCACGATCTCGACCTTGGAGACATTGTCAATTTTAAGGATCCCGTCCTTGAGTTCGTCAGCCAGTTCGCGCAGCGCGAGGGGGTTGTAGTCGCCGCTGATCACGACCTGGGATATGGGATTCAGTTCGCGCATACTGAGACGGATGAGGATCGGATCGAGGGTACCCTCGGGCAGATCAGTTATCTTGCTCATCTCTCGGGCGACCAGGTCGTAAGCTTCTTCGGAATCCACGCTCGTGTCGAAAGAGACGCTGATCAGGGTCCTGCTTTCCTCGGAGTAGCTTTCGATGACGTCGAGGTTGGGCAGGTCGGAAAGCTCCGTCTCGACCTTATTGGTGACAAGCTGTTCGATCTCCTCCGGCGAAACTCCCGGATAGGGGATCACAACGACCACGCGACCGAACTCCACGGCGGGAAACTCTTCCCGGGGCAGGCTGATCATGGAAACGATGCCCATGATCACGATCGCGATGACCAGCAGGTTGATCAGGATCGAGTATTTAATCGATGTTTCTGCTACTTTCATCGGTTACTTCCTGACTTCGACGGTGGAACCCTCTTCCAGGTTCTGCGCGCCGCTGGTCACGATCCTGTCTCCCACGCCCACGCCGGATTCGATCAGGACGTTCTCCCCGATGATGCGGCCCAGCTTGACTTCGCGCTTGTGGGCTTTGTTGTTTTCGTCGATGACAAAGGCGTAGGTCTTGCCGAATTCGTTGGAAAAGAATGTGAGCGAAGAATAGAGCAGGTCGGAATAGCGTTCGGTGAGGATTTTGGCAGTGACAACCATGCCGGGAAGAAGCCCTTTGGGGTTGACAACCTCTATCTCCAGCGGATATGTTGCTGAATTGGGCAAAGGCGTGATGCCGAAGCCGCTCACTTTGCCCGAATAGGCGGTTGCCTGCCCGGGATAGCTGATCTCGACTGTCTGCCCCTTGCGGAGCTTGTTGATCTGGCTTTCGCCCACGCCGGTCTTGATCAGCAGGCGGCTGGCGTTGGTGATCGTGGCGACCGGAGCTCCCGGCGCGATGAATTGCCCGGCGGAGATGAACAGGTTGGAGATGGTTCCCGATTCGGGAGCGGTGAAGAATGAGCCGCTGAACCCGGTCCGGGCAGCTTCAACACCCGCTTTGGCTCCATCCAGTCCTGCTTTTGCTCCCTTGAAGGCTGAGAGGGCGGTGTTGTATTCCGCTTGGGAAATGAGTTGCTTTCTGAGAGATTCCTCCGCGTAGTTCAGATTCCTCTGCGCGGTATCAAAGGACGCCTGCGCCGAAGCGAGGCCCGCTTCCGCCTGGTCGAGGCGGTACTGGTAGGCGTCGTTTTCGATCTTGCCAATGCGCTCGCCTCTGCTCACGACGTCGCCCAGTTTCTTATAGACTTGCAGGATGCGTCCGGAAGCTTCGCTGCTCATGGTGATGTTGGTGATGCCTTCCAGCTTGCCGGAGACCGTGATGAAATCGTCCAACTCGCGCAGGCTGAGCTCTTCGACCGTGACGGGCTGGATCTCGTCCTCTGTCTTGGCGGGGCCTTTGCCGCGGTTGCAGCCGCTGATCAGGACGGTCAGCGCGATCAATGCGAAAAGTATGTTTCTCGTTTTCATTTATTTGCTCCAATAATGATCATGGTGTCAAGGTCTTCGGCATTCTCCAGCCCCAGGATCTGCATCAGCGAGACGCGGGCTTTGTGATACGCGAAAACTGCGTTGGAATAGGCAACCCGGGAGGCGGAAAGCATCAAATCCGCGTCCAGCAGGTCTTTGGAGGAGATCAGGTTCATGCGGAACCTCTCCTGCAACTGCTCATAGGTTTGCTGCGTGAATTCGAGCGAGAGGCCGGCGGCTTGAACCTGCTTGGCGGCACTCACCAGGTTGAGCACGGCGGATTCCGTGCCCAGCTTGATCCCGTCGGTGGCTGTCTTGGCTTGCAGCAGAGTTTTCTTATATTCAAAGTTCGCCTTGCGCATGGCGGCGTAGTTTCCCAACTGGGGCAGGAGCGGAATCGAGGCGGTGAGCATGATCTGGCTTGAAGAATCGAACTTGTAGCGGTCGATCCCGTTCTCCTCGAAGTTCAGGCTGCCGATCAGCATCACGGTCGGCAAAAAGGAACCCTTGCTCATCTGATAGGAGCGGCGGGAGAGTTCAACGCCGTTTTCCAGCAGGCGTAGAGACGTGTTCGCCTCCTGGCTGCGCTGCAGGGCAAGTTCGCTCAGCGCGGAACTCGCCACGGGTGAATAGCCGTTCAGGGTTTCCATGACAGGATCGTTCTCCACGCCGGGCAATTCCTCCGCGACAGGCAGGAAGTCTATCCCGAGGTAGTTGCGCAGGTTGAGTTGGGCAAGCTGCCGCGCGGTTTGCGCCTGCAGGAACGTGACTTCCTTGGAGGCAAGCTGGCTCTTGAAACGCAGATAGTCGGCGTTGGAGAGCAGGCCGTTGTCAAACTTCAACTGCGCGATCTGCAGGTTGATCTCGGCGGAGCGTTTGTCCATCTCGCTGATCCGAGTGAGGTCCTGGGTTTGCAGCAGGCCCAGATAGTTGTTGTTCACTTCGGTCAGCAGAGTAAGCTTCTGGGCTTCCAGGCCTGTCTGCGCCATGCTTTCCCCGAGCTTTGCCATCTGATATCCCTGCCAGGCTTTGCCGCCCACAAAGATCGGCTGCGTGAGCGAGAGCCCGAAAGTGCGGAAATCGTGGTTCAGCGTGATCGCCGATCCTCCCGCCTGGACTGTCTGGGCGGGATCCATATAGAGCCAGGTCCCGTCGAGGCTCACGGAGGGCAGGATGCTGCTGATCGCGGAGGTTTTGCTCCACTTCGCCGCTTCCAGTTCCGCCGCCTTAGCCTGATAGGCGGAGTTGTTTTGCAGCGCCAGTTCTCGCGCTTGCTGGAGGCTGAGGGTGGCGTCTTTCGCCTGGGCTGACAGAACTGCCAGGCCCAAAACGAATAGAATGATTGTCAGGCGTTTCAAATCTATTCTCCTTTATTTTCGGCAGGTAAAAAGTATTCGTCATGCCCGCCGGACTGCACATCGTCCAAAAGTTCTTTGAGGGATTTAAGCTCCACGTTGTGGTGGCGCATCCCCATTAGCATCAGGTGGTTGTGGACAAAGGGAAGTTCGTTCAGCTTCACCTGCCTCTGGCAGTGGCTGTCCTGAATCTCTTTGCCTTTGGCGCGGATGCGTCCCAAACGCTCACGGATGGCGCGTTCAAAGTCATCCCGGCAGACCGCCCTCCAGGACATGGAAACCGCCAGCCACCAGTCCTGGCTCAAAGTCCGGGGCGACGAGAGGCTATGCTGCACAAGTTGAAAAAGGAACTTGCGGCCCTTGTCGTTGATGTGAAACACGGTGCGGGGAGGCGTGTTGCCTTCCGTGACCTGCTCGCCCCGGATGTGGCCGGATTTTTCCAGCTCCTGCAGAGCCTTGTAGATCGAAGGCAGTTTGATGCTCGCCCAAACGGGCAGCCCAAACTCCTCCGCGATATGGCCGATCTGGTAGCCGTACATCGGTTGATGATGCAGGAAGCCAAGCACGACCATCTTTGGCTTGGACATTATGTTACTCCTTGTCACTCTATTATATCGATAACTATTATACTGTATAATAGTCAAGATAATACTATGCTCCGCTTTGACAAGCTTTTTTTCGTGCCAGCCAAAAAATGCCCGCCGCAATTGCGCAGGCAGGATGCCAAACCTCATCATCGCAAGCCGGTTACGACACCAGATCTCCCTGCCCGCTTCTGCGGATTCTACACAATCCCCGATCCGCTCCTGCTTCTATCCTTGGTCGGACCAAGGATAGAAGCAGGGGCGGACTGACCCTACACCCGAAATGAGGTCCTGATGATCCAACTTATGCGAGGCAGGACCTTGGCGCGAATACCCCGCCTCTGATGGCGTAATAGTCGGGTCCGAAAAGGGATGAGCGCCCGACCAAATAGACCCTTGACAGATTCTCCCCTTGCTTGAAGGTGCCTCAAGAGAGTTTTACCCAAATGAGGAAACAAATGGAAAAACGTCCGTCCTGGCAGCAGTATTTCATCCAGATGGCAATCCTTGCCTCCAGGCGCAGCACTTGCCTGCGCCGTCAGGTGGGAGCCGTGCTGGTGAAAGACAATCAGATACTATCCACAGGTTACAACGGCAGCCCCAAAGGGGTTCCGCATTGCGCGGAAGTCGGCTGCATGCGAGAGCAGCAATCCGTCCCTTCGGGCACGATGCATGAGCTGTGCCGGGGCGTCCACGCCGAGCAGAACGCGATCATCCAGGCCGGCCTGAACGGCTCCAGCACCCGCGGTGCGACGATCTACTGCACCCATCAGCCCTGCAGCATCTGCGCCCGTCTGATCATCAACGCGGAGATCAAGACGATCTACATCGCGGACAGATATCCGGACAAACTTGCGGAGCAGCTTTTTGCAGAGGCGGGCACCGAACTCATCCACTACGACACGGAAACTGGCAAGATGAAAAGGCTGATCTGATGGGAAGGTTTTTCCAGCGCTTCAGCACGCGGGACCTGATCATCATCGCCGCTCTGGCGGGCATCGGCATCGCGGTCAAGCCGATCGTGGGACCCCTCTCCAAAATGATTTCCACTCCGCTGATGGTTCCCGGCGGCTCGTTCACCGGGGGTCTCTACATGCTCTGGATGGTGCTGGCGGCGTTGATCACGGGCAAACGCTGGACTGCTACGCTTTTCGGACTGGTGCAGGGACTGGTGGTCATGATCGCCGGACTCAAGGGCAATCAGGGATTGTTCAGCCTGGTAAGCTACTCCCTGCCGGGCCTGGCGGTGGATCTCCTGCTGCCCCTGCTGCCCCGCGCGGAAAAGCTGGTCACGCATCTGGTCCTCTGCTCCGCGGCAAACATGGTGGGCGCCGGGGTCGTGGCTGTAACTGTTTTCCGCCATCCGCCGCAGTTCATCCTCATTATTTTGGGTATGGCGCTGATCTCCGGCTGCCTGGGCGGCTGGGTCTCCCAGGGGCTTTACAAAACCATAAGGTATTATGAGATAATATGATGAAGCAACTAATCGCGATCCTGATCCTGCTCAATTCCCTGCTGTGGGCGATCACGCTCACGGACACCGAGGGTCTGACCACGACCTACGACTATGAGTATCTTGCCTCCCTGCCGCGCGCGGAGGTGGAAACCATCCGCGAAAAAGACGGCGAAACCCGGCGCGACTCCTGGTCTGGCTTCCGCTTCGACGAATGGCTCAGAAACGGGTTGGGCAAGCCATTTGAGGTCATCCGCTTCGAGTCTGGCGACCGCTATATGGTGAGTTTCAGCAAGGTGGAGTTCGAAGCCCAGGAATGCTGGCTGGTCTTTTCGCAAAACGGCAAGACATTCGCGGACAACTCGATGCGGGCGATCTTTCCCGCCCTGCGCGACCAGAAATGGGTGCGCGGTTTGGAGCGGGTGGTGCTCGAGGACTTTGACCCGCTGAGCATGCCGAAACGCTTTGAACTGCTGGAAAGGCGCCTCGATCAGGAAAATCTGCTGGAAAACCCCGCTCCGTTTGTCAACACCCGGGGTTACTACTTCGCGGACCTGCTGCCCCTCTCAGCAAGGCAGGACACGCTTGACACCGTTTTCTACAGCTCGGACGGGATGAAGCTGGCGCTCGAGTTTCCCAAACATCTGGAAGGCGCGATCATCGAGTTCAGCGACGACGGATTCAACCTGAAAAGCCCTCAAATACCGGGCGGGATGTGGCTCAAGGACATCATCTACATTCAGATCGGAGATACCGCCCTCATCCATTCCGGCAATCTGGACGCGCTTATCGCCCTCAACCGGATCATGGACTGGAAACTGAACCCGGACGTCAAGTTCCTGATCAACAAACCGGCGGGCGGGAGCAGGGAACTCAAGGAACCGCTGAAGCTCTCGCTGAATGAACTGCTCGCCAAGCCTGAATTCCTGGCGGACGTCGATTCCTTTGAATTGGCTCACTGAACCGCTGTGACCGGATAAGGCGGAGAGTTGCCGGCCATGCTCGCCGTCCTCGAACTCGCGCTGAGCTATCCGCGCGGGGATAAACCGCTATTTTCCGGGCTTTGCTTTAATGCCGGTCCGGGCGAGCTGATTCTACTGCGCGGACCCAACGGAAGCGGGAAAACCAGCCTGCTCAACGCCATCAGCGGAGTGATCCCCCAACGGGTCAAAGCGGAACTGGAGGGCGATATCCATCTGGGCGAAACCGATTTGATCTCGCTGCCGCTGAACGAAAGGTTCCGCCATCTCGCCTATCAGATGGCAAATCCTGATCACCAGCTGTTTTTTCCCCGGGTCGGCAGGGAACTTAGCTTCTCTTTGGAAAACATGGGTTTGCCGGTGGAGGAAATCCGCGTCCGGTCTGCTGCCGCCGCTCAAGCATTCGGCCTGGCAGGCTTTTTGGAGCGGGAACCCGCAACGCTCTCGCGAGGCGAGAAGAAGTTGCTGGTCCTCGCGACCTGCGCCGCGCTGAAGCCTGCTCTCTATTTGCTGGATGAACCGAGCGCCGCGCTGGACACCAACTCCCGCAAACTCATGCTGGCCTGGCTGAAAAGCGAACTTGAACGAGGAGCGATCGCGGTCGTGGCGGAGCACGATTCCGGATTCGAGGCTCTGGCAACGCAAACACTGCGGTTTCCGATATGAACCGGCTTCTGTGGCAGATCAAAGGTTTGGATTTCAATTGGCCAGACCGCGGCGAAGTTTTGAAGGGCTTGGAATTGGAGATCAATAGCCAAGACAGGATTCTGCTGCGCGGCATCAACGGAAGCGGGAAAACCACGCTATTGCGTCTGCTGACAGGCGAACTCTCCCCCTGCGGGGGATCGGTCCTGTTCGAGGGAAAAGAAGCGATCCGGCAAACGCCTGAAGCCTGGAAAAGCGTGATCAGTTGCAGCCAGAATCCGCGCGACAACCTGTTTGGCATGACTCTGCGGCATGATCTCGAAATCTGGCGTCTGGCGCATCCTGACAGATTCGCAACGCAAGGCAGCCAGTCGGTTGGCGACCCCCTGCAAGAGAAACTGGATCAACCTTATTCGGCTTTATCCAGCGGGGAACTCAGAGCCGCGAGCCTGCTGTGGCTGCCCCGGTTCATGGACCTGTTCTGGTTGCTGGACGAACCGACCGCGGGGCTGGACGCATCGAGGAAGGATCGGTTTTGGGAACTCCTTCAGGAGAAGAAGAAACCTGGCGCGGGCATGTTAATGGTGAGCCACGACCCCGATCTGCCGGAATCGCTCTTCGACAGGGTGCTTTTCATAAAGCAGGGCAGGCTGGAGGAGACTCCGTGAAGCGATTCCATCCATTGGTTCTGATCCTGTTGGCTTTGCTGCTGAGCAGTCTGGCGATCATTATCGGCTCTCCGGCGGCGCTGGCGGGTGTGTTCGTTACTGCAGCAGTCCTCAGGGCCTGGCTTTCAAGCGTTTCTCCCAAATCCTGGCTGCGCGAGGCAAAGCGTCTGTTGCCGTTGTTTTTGGCAGTGTTAATCGTTCAACTGCTCTTTAACAAGAACGGGGACGCGCTTTGGGGCCGGGGCTTGCTGTCCGTGCACGACGCGGCATTGGCGCAGGGTCTTGCCTTCTGTTTGAGGATGCTGGTGCTCTATTACTCCGCGAGCCTGCTGATCAGGCTCAGCTACGACGATTTTGACCTCGCCTTCGGAACCCTGCGCTGCCCGGAGGAACTGGGGTTCATGATCTTCTACACCCTGCACGTGATACCGCAGGCAGGAGCAGAAATCAGGCGGTCGCTGAAGTTGATTCGCCTGCGCGGAATAGATCTTCCCAAGAGCTCGCTAAGCAACAAACTCCTCATCTATAAAAGAATTTCTCTGACCCTGCTGGCAGATGTGCTTTCGCGCAGCGCGATCCAGGCAACCGCTCTCGATCTGAGAGGCTTTCGCTCGTCCGGATCCCGCACCCGCCTGCTGAGACGAGCTTTCCGCTTTCCTGATATACTGATGGCGGTTGCAGTGATATCGATTTTCATCCTGCTGATAATACTTTCTTCCTAATCCCCTCCGGTTTACCAGTTGATACGTTTCCACAAACACGGTTCACTAGCTTAATATTCTCGATTTTTCCCTTGACAGAACTGATCTCCGATAAGAAATGAGAGATTAGACATGAATCTATAATGTTGACTTTGCTGCCGGCTCTCAACAAACAACGCATTAAAACGCTCTGTGCGGATTTGAGTGGGCTTGAGATTATGATAGTAGAAGCGGAACGAGGCGGATGCCGATGTTCCATGGGTTAAATAAACTTAAATAAGGAGAACAAAATGAGCAGAAGCAAGGTTATTTTCCTGGTTGTTTTGCTGGCTCTGGCGCTAAGCGCCATGCTTTCGGCTGACAGGTTTGTCACAAATACGCCGATGCCTACGAGAGTCGATCGTGCGACGATCAGCGTTACCGATCTGACAGGCACATTGACCCCCACCGATATGGTCAACTCGATCTTAGGCGGTGGCGTTACACCCTCCAACGTAGTTTACACAGGTTCAGGTCTAGCGGCTGGAGTGTTCAGCGGCGGCACCCAAGCCGGTTTGGGCATCAATCAAGGCATCATCCTCAGCAGCGGCTCTGCGTTGTATGCCATTGGACCCAATACAACAGACGGCGCCTCATACGGCCACGACCTACCAGGCGATACAGATCTCAGCACTCTGATCGGCGGAGTAACCAATGACGCCTGCGTGTTGGAGTTCGATTTTGTGCCCACCAGCGCTAATTTCCAATTCACCTTCGTCATGGGCTCCGAGGAATATGAGGAATACCTCGAGTACGCGGACGTTTTCGCCTTCTATCTTAATGGCGTCAATATCGCCCTGATCCCGAGCACCACCACTCCCATTGCGATCAGCACCATCAATCAAAACGTAAATACCGCCTACTATATCAGCAATTATCCTTTCCCTGGCACCTATGACATCCAATGCGACGGCTTCACGATTCCCATTTCCCTCAACGCCACTGTCATTCCCAATGTCACTAACCACATCAAGTTAGCGGTTGCGGACTTCACTGACACTGCATTGGATACCTGGATCTTCATCAACGGCGGAAGCTTCACCAGCGGCTACAACGTGTATGTCGATTCCGATCCCGCCGGCGCGACCATCTTCAAGGACGGGATCAACACCGGCCTGCTGACCCCCGCCACAATTCTGCAGGCAACCGGCACCACCAGCGAGTATTATGTCCAAAAGACCGGACAGATCTACTCGCCCACATCCTCAACTGTCGCCAACATCACTTCGGACCAGAGCCTGATGTTCTACGGCACTCCTGAGGGATTCACATATGAGGTCAATGCCTTCGACCTGGCCTGGTATGAAGGCATGGGCTACGAATTCCCGATCCTCTTTCCTCCGGTCAACGATCCCAACGACGTGAATGCGGAGATCCTGCTGAACGGCGTATCCTTCACGCCTCCGGTCTACACGCCCTACATCTTCGGCATCGCCGGCAACGAGCCTTTCGTTCCCGGAACCTACAGCGTGGTCCTGGATCCGCCCTACAACGCCTGGCAGCCTGAAAGCGTGACCTTCTTCGACATCATCACCAACTACGCGACCGACTTCCTCGGATTCAACGAAGACGAGACGCCGGTGGAACTCAGCGCTTTCACCGCCACCCTCACTGCCCAGAACTATGTGCAGTTGACCTGGACCAGCCAGACCGAGACCAACATGCTCGGCTACCAGGTCTATCGCAACGAATCAAGCGAGCAGGCAAACTCGATCCTGATCACCCCGATCATGATCGCCGCCACCAACACCAGTTCGCAGCAGACCTATGGCCTCACGGACACGGAAGTGGAGAGCGGCCACGTCTATTACTACTGGCTCGAGTGCGTGGACATCAACAGCAGTTCATTCCATGGACCGATGAGCATCAGCGTGACGGGCGAGCTTCCTCCCGTGGTTCCTGAGATCAGTTCCATGAGTAACGCCTATCCCAATCCCTTCAAGGTCAATTCCAGCACCACGATCGATGTTGCCGTGAAAGCCGGGGAAACGGGAACCGTGACCATCTACAATCTTGCCGGCCAGGCCGTGCGGAGCTTCGAAGTAACCGAAGGCACCCACAACATCGTCTGGAACGGAAAGGACAGCAAGGGCAACGTTTGCGGCAGCGGAGTCTATTTCTACAAGCTCAGCACTCCCTCCTTCAACGTCTCCCGCAAAATGGTCATTGTCAAATAACTGATAACTCCAAATGATACAAAGCCCCGGTGACCCGGGGCTTTTTTTGCATCAAGATTATTCTTCAAAACTTATGAAGTTTAACCCATAAGGCAGGATGGTATGCTGATGATTCAAGCCAAATCCGTGCGCAACGATCCACGATTCCTTTTCAGACCCTGTTCCTGGCGAAGCGGATTCCCGTTATCCTCCCGGTGTCTTCCCCCTTATCAAGCAGGAGGCAAGCGGGAGGCTATCAGGAAACCAGCGAGAGTGAAATAAGGGTGGATCGCGCTGCTGATCAGCGGATGATCGTGATCCTGCGGTCGATCTTTTTGCCCTGATGCTCCAGGCGGATGACATATACCCCAGAAGCAAGGCGCTGGCCCCTGCCGTCCAAACCGTCGAAAGCAAGGTCATGGGTTCCTTGCGCTTTTACGGAATCGCTGAGGACACGCACCAACTGGCCGCGCTGATTGAAAACCTTGAGGGTCGCCTCTCCGGGATTGGGAAGGGTGACTCGCAGCAAAGACTGGCCGCTGAAGGGATTGGGGGCAACGCTTATCGAGGCAGCGAGCCCAGGCGCGTGGGCATCGCTATTGGCAACAGGAGTAAGCAGTTGGGGGATGATCTGCTGCAGAAAACCGCGCGCTCCGTCAGCCTGCATGAAGTAGAGCGGAAATCCGAGCATCACTAACGCGGAACCGGTGTCGGGATTTGTCTGGCGGAGTGCGATGCAATTGCCGTCGCCCTGCCCCGAGGGTCCGAGATCTGCGGTATATATGGGATCAGAAGCCCCAAGGAAAGTATAGACGTAAGGCAGCATATTATTCCAGGACGCGATCAGCTTGAGCGGGTCTACCTGCAGAGTTGGATAGACGGCGGATTGAGCTCCCAGCAGGCATGCCGAGTTGTCGTAAACAAGGCTGACGTTACCCGCAAATCGCTGGAGAAAGGTCGGAGTCAGCACCACGGGGGTTTTCCAGCCTGACAGCACAACCCTTCCGCCGCCAAGAAGATAGCCGCCGAGGGTGTTTAGATTGTCCAGCAACAAGTTTTGTGAAAAGTCATCCGCGTGCCAGAAGATAAGCTTGTAGCTGCCAAGCACATCCAAACCAGGCAGTCCCTGCGAGGCAACATCCCAAGCCTGATATTCCAAGGGAGTCAGCGCCGCGGCATAGAAGGAATCAACCATCGCGTCGTCGGGATTGATGTTCGCGCCGTTGCCGTCGCGCGTTTCGTCGACCACAAGCAGATCGTTGGCGAAGCTGAAAGCGACTGGAGTGGCAGACATGAGATTGGAGAAAGAACTCAGATAACCGTTGCCGTCCACCGCCCGCACCGCGTATTGGTAGGAAGTTCCGTTTTCGGGGCTGAGATCAGCGTAGCTCAGGCCGAGGAGGGGACCAGCCAGAAGCTGCCATTCCTGCCCGCCGTTAAGGAGACGACGGTAAACGTTGTATTCATAGTTTGGCTCTCCGAGGAAGGGTTCCCAGGAGATAAGAACCGCGCCGTTGGAAGGCAGGCACTCGACCACTTGAGGCTTCTGCTCTGTTACTCCCCTCAACAACGCCCAGCTATTATAGTTCGGCGTGAGGGCGGCGTCGAGGCCCAAATCGACGGTGAAGTTGTTGCAGGTGCCATTGGGCGAAGCATAAATCAGCAGCGAGTCGGACACCGCGCCATTGGACAGGCGGAACGGGACTTCGATGTGAAACAGGGTGGCAGAATTGGTGCTGGTGCGGGCCTGGATCCTCAATGGGTGGTCGCTGGCGGGGTTTTGCCACACGCTGTATTTGAGTTCAGGGATGCCAGAACCGTAGATCCACTGGTTGAAGAATTGGTCGAGATCCTGTCCGCTGATTTGTTCCGCCATTGCCTGGAACTCCGCGGTGACAACGTTTCCGTCGCGATATGTGGTGAACCAATCCTGCAAGAGCTGGAAGAAATCTGCATTGCCGATCTTGAGCCTCAGCATGTGGAGCACTGAGGCAGCCTTCTCGTAGGAAGGCGGGGCGAAATAGTTTCCGAATGAGGGATTGTAGATGGTTTGGGGGCCAGCGCCGGCTTCCCAGTTCAAGTAATACTGATGATAGCTGGAGGCAACATACGCCGCCGCGGATGGCCAGCCAAAGATCTTGTCCGTCCAGAGATGCTCGGAATAGGTCGCAAACCCCTCAGACAGCCAGACATCCTTGAAAGTGAGGAATGATACGGCATTGCCATACCATTGGTGCGCCAGTTCATGGGCAATGATGAGTTCGTAAGCGCCGGTTCCCGTGATGATGAAATTGCCCAGAGTGGTCATGGTTTGATGCTCCATCGCGCCGTAGGTGCTCATGCTGACGACTGCCTGGCCGTATTTTTCAAAGGGATAGGGTCCAAAGACCTGGGAGAAATAGTCCACAATCTCCGGCAAGCGGGCGAAATCGATCAGCGCGTTGTTGTACTGGCTGGAGAGCACGAAACTCTGGATGGGAACGTCGCCCGAGCTTTGGTTTATCTCCTGGTAAGGTCCGCAGGTTACGCAAACGAGATAAGTGGTCATGGGGTTTTCCCCGATCCAGTGGGTTGTGGAAGTTCCGTTGCCGTTGTCCACAATGGAGGTGCGGATGCCGTTGGCGGCTACCTTCCAGTCGCTGCGCATGGTTATATGCAGGTCCACGATCGCTTTGTCCCAAGGGTGGTCGTAGCAGGGCCACCAATAGCGGGCGGCGTCGGGGTCGGAGATCGTGAACACAGTGTTGGCGGAGAAAATCATGCCGATGTTGTATGGCGCTCCGGAAAGCTGGGGAGTTCCGGAGTAGAACACCTGGGTGGTGAAAGTCTGGCCTGCCGGGATATTCAAGGCGATGTTGATCACACCGCCAGTATGGGTGTATGAGGCGGGAGAGCCGTTGACCAGGACGCTGCTCACAGTCAGGCCGACGAGTTCGTAGGGCAAAGAAGTCAGGTTCTGTTCCGCGAGAACGGTTGCCAATACATTGCCGTTTATCTGATGCGTTGACTGGTTAATAGTAAGGGTCAGTTCATACTTCTGGACGTCGAAGCCTGTCAGCGAATCCGCGCGGCAATCGGTTCCGGACAAAATCTCCGCCGAATAGGGCTTGCGGGGGTGGTCAGACTTCATCGCGAGCACGGCGTTGGCAACCACGATCAGCAGGATAACGGCAAAAAGGCGAATATTATTGAGCTTGGTCATAACTTTCATCTCCCGGGGGAGCCAGCGGCTCTGTCCCTTGTTGATGCAGTATAGCAATGCAATTCTTTTTCCAGAGAGGAAAGTATTAGCGCGGGGGAGGCTTCACTCAAGAGATCGTTCCTGCAGAGGGCGGAATCCGGATAAGCGCAAAAAAACACTTTACTAAATTCAAGCCTTGCCAGATTTAGTCGTCAACTCTAGATGGAGGAATAATGCACAATTTTGCCAAGTGCCTGGTGCTTTGCCTGCTGCTGCTTTGCGGCATTGGCAGCCTGTTCGCCCTGGGCGAAACGATATACGAGATCAGAGTCGTGGGCACCAAAGCGGTGTCCCGGGAACTCGTTACATCCACGATCAGCCTGCGCATCGGCGACCCCCTCGACCCCGAGGAAGTGGCCAAGTCGATCAAGCAGCTATATAAAATGAAGGTTTTTTCAGACATCCGTTTTCTGTCTGAGCCTTACAACAATGGCGTCAATCTGATCATAGAGGTCAAGGAAAACCCTGTGCTGTCCTTTATCGAATATGAAGGGATCAAGGTGATCAAGAAAGACAAGCTTGATCAGATCTCTCCTGCGCGGGTCGGCACTTTCTGGTCGGACTACGACAAGCGGGAACTTCAGCGCAAACTGACGGCGGAGTATCACAGCAAGGGCTTCAGCAATGCTGTGGTGCAGATCTCGGAAGAGCCAACCGACGACGGCAAAGTGAACGTTAAAGTCACTGTGGACGAGGGCAACCGGTTGGCGATCAAGGCTGTGACCTTTGTGGGCAATGAAAATTTTGAAGACGACAAGCTGCTGAAGCGGATGAAAACCAAGCCAAAGTCACTGCTGCGCTCCGGACGCTTCGAACAGGACAAGTTTGACCAGGACCTGGTCAACCTCGCCGACTATTACAAGAAAAACGGATACGTTGACGTGCGGGTCGGGCCTTATGAACTCAAGCAGACGGACGACCGCAGCCTGGAACTCGTCATCACCATCCAGGAAGGGATACGCTATCTGCTGGGTGAGATCAAGGTCTTCGGCAACAGCCATTTCACCACTGATAAGATCCAAAGCTCCTTTACGCTCAAAGGCGACGAGCCATTTGACCAGGAACTCTTTGAGAAACAGCTTTCGGGAGTGTATTCACTCTATTTTGACGAAGGCTTCATCTATACAGATATCGAGCCCCAGACGGTCAAAGACGGCAACAAGCTCAACATCAACCTGCAGATCACGGAAGGAAACCGGGCGCGGATCCGCCAGATCCAGATCACCGGCAACCGGCGGACCAAGGACAAAGTCCTGCTTAGGGCGCTGGATATTGCCCCGGGGGATTATTTCCGCCAGTCTCAGGTCATCCGTTCCCAGCAGAATATCTACAATCTCGGCTTCTTTGAGCCGGATATCAGGATAAACTACGAGCCGATCAACTCAAACGGGGATATCGACCTCCAGATCGACGTCGTGGACAAATCCTCCGGCGTCGCTAACGGCGGGGTCGGTTACAACAGCGCGGACGGCTTTGTCGGCCAGTTGTCGGTTTCCCAAAACAACATTCTGGGCAACAATTGGTCGAGCAGCCTCAGTTGGGAGTTCGGCGGCAGCACCCAGAACTTTCAGTTCGAATTCACCAACCCCAACCTGATGGACACCGACATCCTGATGGGGACAAACCTCTACTACACCAAGAAAGACTGGAGTTCCTTTTATTACGAGATCTACACCCGCGGCGCCAGTCTGCGCCTGGGACAGTATCTGCCATTTATCGACCGGACCAGGCTCGTGGGCGGTTATTCCCTCTACTCCAAGAAATACCGCATCACTAACATGGACAAGATCCTGGAAAACCCGGACGACAACGCCACGCTGATCGAACTGGATTCCCTCAGTTGGCGCTATACCAGCGCTTTGAGCGCGACGATCAGCCGCGATACCCGCGACAACATATATTTCCCCACGCAGGGAACCCAGCTAACGCTCTTTTCAGAGCTTGCCGGAGGCCTGCTGGGCGGGGATTTTGACTATTTCAAGCAGATCGCTCAGGTCAATTGGTATATCGAGACCTGGAAAAAGATCACCCTCCGCACCAAATGGCGTTTCGGATATATCACCCCGTTTGGGGATTCAAAGGACGCTCCCCCGGACGAAAAGTTCTATTTGGGGGGAACCGGCGTGGACGGAATCCGCGGCTATCCAGACCGCTCGATCGGACCAGACGGAGGCGGTTCCAGAGAGATCATTTTTTCAACCGAACTCGGCTACCCCATAGGCGGCGACCAGATCATCGCCATTGGTTTCTTTGACGCGGGAGACAGTTACAACAATCTGCGGGACTTTAACTTCCTCAAGCTCAAAAAGGGAGTGGGAGCAGGCATCCGCATCCGCAGCCCCTTTGGCCTGATCGGATTCGACTATGCCTACAATCTCGAGGATGGTATCTGGGAACCGCATCTGCAATTTGGCACAACCTTTTAAATGAGATACAAGCATCTTTTCGGTCCGGTGCTTTCCCGGCGGCTGGGAAACTCGCTGGGCGTCGATCTCGTTCCCTACAAGTATTGCCCCCTGAACTGCGTTTACTGCGAAGTTCAGCGCACCACCCACCTGACTCTGGAGCGCGAGGAATTCTTCCCGGCAGAAGAGATCACTTCCGAACTTGCTGATTTCCTCTCCGCGAAGCCGGATCTGGATTTCATCACTTTTTCCGGGGCAGGCGAGCCTACCCTCTACAGCCGCATCGGCGATATCGTCTCGTTCATCAAAGGCAAATATCCCCAATACAAGCTAGCTCTACTGACCAATGCCGTGCTGCTGGACAATCCCGCTGTCCGAAAGGAGATTCTGGCTTGCGATCTGATTCTGCCTTCCCTGGACGCCAGCCTGGAAAGCAGCTTTGAAAAGATCAACCGACCCCACTCAAGCTTGAGCGTTGAACGCCTGATTGGCGGATTGGTCTCTCTGCGCAATGAGTTTCACGGTCAGATCTGGCTGGAGGTATTCATCATCGCCGGCATTAACGACTCTGAGCATGAGCTTGAACTGCTCGCCGCCGCGATCGGGCAAATAAAGCCTGACAGGGTTCAGATCAACTCCCTGGACCGTCCCGGAGCGGAGGAATGGGTCAAGCCAGCCGGAGCCAGGGTTCTGAACAAGGTTTTGCGCTTCTTTGAGGAACACCTCTCCATGCCGGTCGAGATCATCGCCAAAGTCCATCCGGAGTCCCCGGAGCAGGCAGTGGCAGGAGATATTGCTGACCGCCTGCGCCAGACTCTGTCGCGTCGGCCCTGCACAGCAGAGGAACTCGCCCGGATCCTCGGTCTGCACATTAACGAGATAAGTAAGATCCTGCGACAATTGCACGCAGAACATAAGGTTAGCGTCAAACGAGAAGAAAGAGGTGTCTTTTACTCATGGATACAATGAACACCGCGATCGTGACCGCCGCCGGATCCGGCCTGCGGATGGGCGGCACGGTTAAAAAACAATTCCTCCCCTTGGGCGGGATCCCCATCCTCATCTACACCCTTGAGAAGTTCTTTAACTCAGAATATATCAGCAATATCATCGTCACCGCCCCGGAGGACGATCTTGACTACACCCGCGAGTTGATCGCCCAGTACTTTGAGGACGCGAACAAGCCCTGGCTTGTGATCGCTGGCGGCATAGAACGTCAGGACAGCATCTTCGGTGCTCTGCAAAACTGCCCTCCAAACGTCGATCTGGTCTTCATCCACGACGCAGTGAGGCCCTTCATTGCGGAAGACATGCTTCGCGAACTGCATGAGATCGCCCTCAAGCACAAGGCGGTGATCCCTGTCGCCCGGCTCAAAAACACGATCAAGAGCATCGAAGGCGACCATGTCGGCCAGACGATTCCGCGCCAGAACCTCGTGCAGGTGTTCACGCCCCAGGTTTTCAACTACAAGCTGATCATGGCTGCCTATGACAAAGCGTATCAGGAAGGGTTTGTCAGCACGGACGACGCAGCTCTGGTTGAGCATTACGGCGGAAAGGTGCGCTATCAGTTCTGCTCAGACCTCAACCTCAAAATCACAGACGATCTCGACCTCTTTTTCGCGCGCCAAATAATCGAAAACAACCTGATCTGACGGAGATCTTAATACATGCACAAAGCACTGACCGCCTATAACATGGTTCTGCGCGGCATCGCCTCGCGCTTGCAGGACATCCGCGTCCCATTGATCTTGCCCGGACTTGGCTGCGGGGTTTTGGGGCTTGCCCTGCCAAAAGTTTCCCTCAACATGGGTAAGCACGCTTCAAAGCTTCTGCGCGCTCTGGAATACAGGGGTTACGACTCCACCGGCGCGGCTTTTCAGGGAGAGAGCGAAAGCATCGTCCTGCTCAAGGACGTCGGCGCGCCCAGCACCCTGGTCAAGACCCTGGGAATCGAGAAGCAGAGCGGAAAGCTATTCTGTGGACAAGTGCGGTGGGCGACCTTCGGATTCGTGAACAAGGTCAACGCACAACCCCACGAAGTGAAATGCAAAAGGCATATCTACGGCGCGCACAACGGCAATATCACCAACACCCGCGAATTGAAGGTTTTCCTCACCAAAGAAGGCCATACGGTTCTTTCCGATAACGACGGCGAGATGCTGGTCCATAGCGTCGAGCACTATTTCGACATTGAAATGGACAAAGCAGCCAACCCGATTGAACCCGAAAGACGCAAAGCCTGCATGCGCCGCGCGATCATCGCCACCGCGGAGAAGATGGTCGGTTCCTACGCCGCGGTCGTGGTTGATCCCGAAACCCAGACCATGTGGGCGATCAAAGCCGGCAGCAGCCTCTATTTTGGGGTAGGCGAACTGGAAGGCGAGCCCTTCGCCCTTGCCTCGTCTGATCTGACCGCGGTCCTGCGCTTCACCAAGATGCTGGTCAATCTGAGAGAGGGCGAGTTCGTGGAATTCACCGCCGACAAGTACCAGATCTACGCCCAAAAAGACCTGCGCTTCAAGCGCCTGAACCAGCCTGACGAAATCTATACGCGAGGCGAACGGATAGAAAGCAAGCCGGTCTATTCCAAGCTCCGCGCCGAGGACGTCGAACTCCTGCCCGAACACGAGTATTTCATGGAGCAGGAGATCTTTGCCCAAGTGGAGTCCACCGGCAAGCTGGTCAAGCTCTTCCAGGGAGGGTCCAACTCCGGAAAGCGGATGCTGGGGCTGATCGATAGCCTTGGACACCGGGGTTACTTACTGGCGAGCATGAACCGCCTCGTCGAGACCCGGGAGTTCGGCGCGAAGCAGAAGCTCTTCGAGGAACTGCTCTCTTCTGCCGAATTCACTGGGCTTTACGACGCTGCCGAAGGCTCCTACCATGAGATCTTCGACGTTGCTGTGCGGGAAGACTTTGAAAAGAAATACTTCTTCTCCTCCGAGAAAAACGTCTTTATCGACTTGATCGGCAAGGAATTCGATGTTCACCGACTCCTGCTTGCCAAGGCTTTCGACTCTCTCTCTGAGGCCGGCAGCGTAAGCGAGTTTGAAGCCAGCGTGGAATCCTTCGTCGCTTTCGTCAAAAATACCATCCTCAACAACCGCAACGCCTACACGATTGCCTGCGGGACCAGCTTCCACGCCACCAAGATCGGCGCGTTGTTCTTCAACGAGATCGCCGGCGTAGAAATCATCCCAATCCTCCCCGGCGACTTCCGCGGCGAGTATTCCCACTGCATCAAGGACAACGACCTCATCATCGGGGTCTCCCAATCCGGCGAAACCAAAGACCTGATCGACATTTTCAACGACATCTCAGCGTCCAGCGTCCTGGCGAGAAAAGTAGTCCTGGTGAACAACCTGAACTCCACTCTCGGACAGGAAAAAGGCGATCTCGCCATTCCTATCCTCTGCGGACCGGAGATCGCGGTTCCCGCCACCAAAAGCTTCATGAACCAAATCACCCTTTTCTACTACCTGGCGATCCGCACTGCCCGCATGAAGCTGACAGACCTTTCAGCCGACGAGGATCCCGTCGTCATCGCCCGCAAGCTGGAGATTCTCGAACAGCGCGAGCAATCCCTGGCGAACATCCCTTCCCTGATCCGCGAAACCCTTGACAACACGGCGGATATCATCGATTCCATCGCCGCCCAGATCTATATGGAACCCTCCCTGCACATCCTTGCCACCAAGATCAGCGGCGTAGCGATGGAAGGCGCGCTCAAGATACGCGAAACCGTGCTCAACCATGCCGAAGGGCGTGAAGCCTCAGAATTCAAGCACGGACCAAACACCATCCTGGGAAAAAACACCGTCTTCGGAATCAAGCATGTGCGCCATTTCGTGCGCTCCTTCGCCGAAGCCATAGACCATATCGACACTGAGGCCCAGGGACGCGGCATCTCGCGCAAGGAAACCCGCGACGTCTACAAGGCCATGGTGGACCATATTTTCACCCGCAACCAGCACTTCAACCTCACTCCCGAAGCGGAGAAGCTTTTCCACGAGGAAGTCGGAACCCGCGATTTCTTCAATTCGCTCTACCGCAACTACCCGCTGATCTACGTCACCGGTCCGGACGACCGCGACGTCAACCTCACCATCTCTCAGATCAACACGCATAAAATACGCGGCGCCAACACTTACGTGATCGCCGAGGAAAACGAAAAACTGTATAAGAACGCCAGCGCCAATCCCTGCGAAGGCCAATACTACGGTTGGGGCTATGTGATGCTGCCCAGGACCGGAGACGGCATGCTGGCATGCTTCTCCGCGACGGTCGCTTTGCAGCTGCTCGCCCTGCGCATGAGCATCCGCAAAATGAAGAAGTTAGATCGCATCGCCATGCTTGACCACGGCGTCCATCCCGACGTTCCGAAAAACGTCTCCAAGTCCATCACGGTGGATTGAGCGATGACCCGCATCGGCTTCGGCTACGACGTTCACCGCCTGGTTCCGGGACGCAGGCTCGTCCTCGGCGGCGTGGATATTCCTTTTGAGAAGGGACTTGACGGGCATTCCGACGCCGACGTCCTCATCCACGCGATCATCGACGCCCTGCTTGGCGCGCTCGCCCTCGGCGACATCGGCAGCCATTTTCCGGACACTGATCCCTCCTATAAAGGCGTGGACAGCAGAGTCTTGCTGCGCCGGGCATACTCTCTGGCCAGCCAAAAAGGATACGGGTTGGTCAATCTCGACTGCACCCTCTGCGCCGCGAAACCCAAGCTGCAACCTTTTATCCCCGCCATGCGCGACAATATTGCCGAAGACCTCGACTGCGATCCACTGCAGATATCGGTCAAAGCCACGACTGAGGAAGGCCTCGGCGTTTCTGGCGCGGGCGAAGGCATCGCCTGCCACTGCGTCGCGCTCCTGGAGAGCCTGTGAAAGCGATCGGCATCATTGGATATCACCACACCGGCAAAACGACGCTGGCCACAGCGCTCATCTCGGAACTCACCCGGAGAGGCTTCAAAGTCGCTTCGATCAAAGATATCCACAACGAAGCCTACCGCGCGGACAGCGAGGGCACAAATTCCTGGAAACACGCCCAGGCTGGTGCCCGACAGGTTTTCGCCCGCGGCCTGCACGACTCCGCGCTGGTGCTGACTCCCCCGCCAAGCCTGCCGCAAATGCTCAGCCTGCTCGCGGCGGACTTCCTGGTCATCGAAGGCATGAAAGAAGCCGCGGTGCCCAAAATCGTTTGCGCCGAAACGGAAGAGCAACTGGACGAACTCATCGACGACACGGTCATCGCCGTCAGTGGACTGATCTCCGGACAGCTTGAAACCTACAGGGGCCTGCCCGTCTTCTGCCTCCAGCGCAGAAAGGAGGAACTGGTTGACCTGGTTCTGTCCCGCGCTTTCGAAATCTTGCCTCAAAGCGAGCCCGACTGCTGTTCAGCCTGCGGAAAAACCTGCCTCCAGCTGGCGGGAGACATCGTCCAGGGCCGCGCCGCGCGCTCGGACTGCGTGCAGGACGGCAGGCACGCCCTGACCCTCAGCGTCGGCGATAAGCAGGTTGCCATCGTCCCCTTCGTCCAGAATCTCTTGCGAGACAGCATCCTGGCTTTTGTGAACAACCTCAGGGACATTCCCCCGGGCGGCGAGATTACCGTCACCTTCAGGCGTTAGGATATGGATAAGCAATTCGCGGAGTTTTTTTCTGCCCACGACCCCGCCTGGCTCGCCAAGTGGCGCGCCGCGACTGTCGGCATCGCCGGAGCGGGAGGTTTGGGTTCCAACATTGCCCTCGCCCTCACCCGCGCCGGGATCGGCAAACTGGTCATCGCCGACCACGATTCCGTCACCATCGCCAACCTTAACCGCCAGCAATACTTCCTCAATCAGGTCGGCCTGCCCAAAGTCTCCGCCCTGCAAGACAACCTGCGACACATCAGCCCCTATACCTATGTTTCCGTGTATGTTCTGAAGATCACTCCGGACAATCTGGAAAGCATCTTCGGCGAAGCGGACATCCTGATCGAGGCTTTTGACGACGCCGCAGAGAAGGAAATGCTCATCGAAACCTGGCAGAGCATGTATCCCGAGCGCTTCATCATCGCCGCTTCCGGTCTGGCGGGCATCGGAGGCAACGGACTCATCCGCACCGACCGGCTGGGAAATCTCTTTATCGTCGGCGACGGGCAAAGCGAACTCGTTCCCGGCATCAGCCCCGTTTCCGCGCGGGTCGCGATCGTGGCAAACATGCAGGCGAACCTCTGCCTGTCCTTGCTCGCCACCGGGGAAGCGTGAACATGCCGCAGATCACTGTCAACGGCAACCGCATCGGCTGGGAGGAAGGCATGACCGTCCGCCGCGTTCTGGAAAAGATGAACTACACCTTCCGCATGCTTGTGATCAAGGTCAACGGCGTTCTGGTCAAAAAAGAGAACTGGGATACCCATCTGGTTCCCCCCGAGGCGGATGTCAGCGTCTATCACCTGATCAGCGGCGGCTGATCTGCCTTCCACGATCCCCTGATCCCGCAACCCATTCTCCCCCATCATAATATCGACATATACAATCTAACCCCGGCTTCCCCTGCTCCCTGCTCCGCCCTTATTGTCATCTCTTAATCACTTCTTTATCACTTCTTAATCAAGCCTTAATAATTAAGAAGTGATTAACTAGTGATAAAGAAGTGATTAAGAGATGCTAACGGGAAGCGATTGAGGGCAGGGAAATTAGGATAGCCGGTAGCCAGTTGGATAAATGAAGCCTGGAAAATGAGTTGCTTGAGGCCTGCTTCATTGGCGGTAAGGGCGGGGCAAACCCACACTTGACAATATGATAACGAATAAAAAAGATGCATCACACATCTGCCGCGGAAAAGCTACCTGCCGCTCCGCCGCGCTCCGGAATCTTATGAGAAAAGGATATATCTATGAACGAGACACTCACGCCCCGACCCTACAAGCATTTGCCCGCAGGATTCGAAGTCACTTCCCCCGAGTCCGTCAAAGGCTTCATGCGCAAGCTATTGGACAAGCCGATCGCCTGCGAAGGCTGCCTTGCCGAACTTCTGGAGCAGTATTCTGAACTGGAGAAAGCAGTTTCCGACGAACTTTCCCGCCGTTATATCCAGATGACCGTCCATGCCGACGACGAAAGCCGCGAGAAAGCCTACAACGAATACTACAGCCAGATCGTGGCTCCCCTGGAACCCCTGGGCTTCGAATTGAAGAAGAAGTATTACGCCAATCCCAACCGCTCGGCGCTGCCCGAGGAAGAATACGCCCATCTGGACAGGATGCTGGCGAAGGACATCGAGATCTTCCGCGAGGAAAACGTCCCCCTGAAAGTTCAGGAATCCGAACTCGCGAACAAGTATGGCGGCATCGTGAGCAAGATGGCCGCGCAATTCGACGGCAAAGAGCAAACCGTAGCTCAGCTTGCCGTGTATATGAAGGACCCTGACCGCCAGAAGCGGGAAGACTCCTGGAGGCTGCGCCTGGGATGCTTCGCGGAGCGCGAGGCTGACCTGGACAGGCTCTTCGACGAGATGCGCGGACTGCGCATGAAGCTCGCCGCGAACGCCGGTTTTGATAACTACCGGGACTTCATGCACGCAGATATGGGCAGGTTTTCCTACACTCCGGAAGACCTCTACAAGTTCCACGACGCGGTGGAGCGAGAGGTCATGCCCTTCGTGCGCGATCTGGACGGGAAGCGCAGGCAGGCTCTGGGGCTTGATGCCCTGCGTCCCTGGGATACGACGGTCGATCTGGACGGCAGGAAGCTGAAGCCTTTTAAAACCACGGAGGAATTCGTCGCGAAAACGGTCCGGATCCTGGAAAAGGTCAATCCCGCCTACGCGCGGCAACTTACCCTGATGAACAACAGCGGCTTGCTGGACCTGGAAAACCGCAAAGGCAAGGCTCCCGGCGGCTACAATACCAATCTAAACGATCTGGGCTCCTCATTCATCTTTATGAACCACGTGAAGCTGCACAACGACGTGGTCACTCTGCTCCACGAAGCAGGCCACGCCATGCATGCCGCCGCGATGAAGGATATCGCGCTCGCGCCATATTGCGACACCCCAAGCGAAGTCGCGGAACTGGCGTCGATGAGCATGGAGCTGTTGAGCATGGACTATTGGGACGAGTTCTATGCCAGCGCGGACGACCTGAAGAAAGCCAAAAAGGACCAGCTTGAGGGGACTTTGACCTTTTTGCCCTGGTGCATGACGGTGGACGCTTTTCAGCACTGGGTCTATCTGCATCCGCAGCATACTCCGGAGCAGCGCCGCCAGGCGTATCTGGAGATCAGCGGACGCTTTTCCTCCATCGTTGACTGGAGCGGGCTGGAAAGCTATCGCCATCTGCGCTGGATGATGCAGTTGCACATCTTTGAAGTGCCTTTCTACTACATCGAATACGGCATGGCGCAACTCGGCGCGCTATCCATCTATATGAACTACCGGCGCGACAAGGAAAAAGCCCTGAGACAGTATCAGGACTTCCTGAACCTTGGCTATACAAAGCCGGTGCGTGAGGTATACCGCGCGGCAGGCATAGACTTTGACTTCTCCGCGGGACGCATCCGCGAACTGGTGGACTTCGTCAAAGCGGAACTGGCGGAGGTTGAAAAGATCTGAGCCATGCTCTTCATCAGCAGCCAGAGCAACTACGCGCCGTTTAACATCGCCAGTGAGGAATACATCCTGGGAAAGTTTGCCGATGATGTTTTCCTGCTATACCGCAACGCGCCGTCTCTCATCGTGGGACGTCATCAGAACACGCTGGCGGAGATCAACGAGGATTATGTGCGGGAGCACGGGCTTCCGGTGGTGCGGCGCCTGACCGGCGGCGGAACGGTCTTTCACGATCTGGGCAACCTGAACTTCAGTTTCATCATGCGCCGCGAAGGCAACGAGGAAGGCGGTTTCGCGAAATTCACCGCACCGATCCTCGCGGCGTTGGCTGCATTGGGGATCGAGGCCAGGCTGGAAGGACGCAATGACCTCACGATCAAAGGGATGAAATTCTCCGGCAACGCCCGCGCCAATCACCGGGACAAAATCCAGCAGCACGGGACCATACTTTTTTCCAGCCGCATCGCCGATCTCAGCCAGGCGCTGAGAGCCAATCCGCTAAAGTTCCGGGACAAGGCGGTAAAATCTGTTTCCAGCAGGGTCACCAATGTTTCGGAGCATCTCGATAAACCGCTGGAGATGGAGGACTTCATCCGCCTCATCGAGAACGAAGTCCTGCGCCTCTATCCAGACTCCCGGGAATATTCTTTCACGGAAACCGATGTCGCCGCCGTGGAAAAACTGGTCGCAGAGAAATACGGCACCTGGGAGTGGAATTTTGGGCATTCGCCGGCATACAACCATGTCAGGGCGATCCGTTGCGGAGCGGGAACCATTGAATTCCATACCGACGTTCGGCGAGGCAGGATCAGCGCTCTGCGGGTGTTTGGAGATTTCTTCGGAGACCGCGACCTGGAGGAGTTTGAAGCTGCCTTCTCGGGAGTCAGGCACCGCGCGGATGATATCCGGCAGGTATTGGGCAAACTGCCGCTGAACGAGTTTTTTGGGCCGGCAGGGACGGAAGAGATACTCTCCGGACTGGTTTGACATCGAGCGTCCCAAAGCTCATGAGAAACTCCAAAGCGAAATCCCGGAGAAATTCCTTGACCAATTGTGCAGATTTATTTTGAAGTGGATAAACCCTATGATGGAGTATCGATGAACATCCACTTTCGTGACGTGCAGACAGGAAGCGTTGAAGCCCGCGCTGTCCTGGAAATCGCTGACGGCGTTTTTCTTAATGAGATCACCATCCTGAATATCGATGGCGAAATCGTCGTCGAGTTCCCTAAAAAGAGTTTTATGGGCAAAAACAACCGCACTTTTTACATAGACATCGTTACCTTCGAGGATAACGACAAGCGCATTGTCTGGGAGTTGGAGATCAAGTCCGCATACAGGGAATGGCGCAAAACGAACAAGAAAGTATTGGTTTATGAACAAAAATAAGATAGATGGAGGATCATCATGATCACCGACTTGCAAGACATTATCTCCACCAACGTGCGTGGGATGAGGCGTTCCGCGATCCGCGAGTTGCTCAAGTTTCTCGGTCAACCCGGCTTGATCTCCTTTTCCGGGGGGTTTCCCGCTCCGGCAACCTTTCCCACGGAAGAGCTGAAAGGCATCATCGCGGACGTGATGGATCACGAAGCCGCGTTTGCCCTCCAATATGGAGCGACAGAAGGCGACACTCTGTTGCGCACCCTGATGGTGGAACGCTATAAGAAGTCCGGAGTCGATGTCAGCATCGACAACATGATCATCACAACCGCGTCCCAGCAAGCGCTGGACCTAATCGCCAAGATCTTCATCGACCGCGGCGACGTGGTGATCGTCGGCCTTCCTTCGTATCTGGGCGGACTCAGCGCCTTCAATTCCTACGGAGCCGAAATGGTCGGCATCCCCATGGACGATGAGGGCGAAGACCCCCAAATCATGGAGGACGAGATCAAGAAAGCCATCGCCAAAGGCAAGAAGCCCAAATTCATCTATGTGATCCCCGACTTCCAGAATCCTGCCGGCATGACGATGAGCGAAAAGCGCCGCCTGGAGATCATTGATCTGGCACACAAATACGACATCCTCATCATTGAGGACAGCCCCTACCGCGAACTCCGCTATGAAGGCGAAGACCAGCGCACTATCTATGAACTCGAAGGAACCGGGCAGGTCGTGTTGCTCGGCACTTTCTCCAAGATATTCTGCCCCGGCTTCCGCATTGGCTGGGTTGTCGGGCATCCTGACATCCTGGACAAGATCGTCGTCGCCAAGCAAGCCACCGACCTCTGCACCCCGCCATTCACGCAGCGCATCGCCGCCCGCTATATCGAACGGGGATACCTCGATCCCAAGATTGCCCAGATCAGCCAGATGTACAAGTCCAAGCAAAAGGTCATGCTGGAGTCATTGCAGGAATTTATGCCGGAAGAATTCACCTGGATCAAGCCGCAGGGCGGGCTTTTCCTGATGGCATATGGTCCTGAGGGTATCGACACCAACGCCCTTCTGCTGGATTGCATCAAGGAAGCAAATGTCGCCTATGTGGCTGGTACTTCCTTCTTCTGCGACGGCAAGGGCCAAAACACCATGCGCCTGAATTTCTCCTACGAAACTGAAGAAAAGAACCGCGAAGGCTGCAAGCGCTTGGGAGACTTTTACAAAAAGGTCCTCGCCAACCGCCTCTGACAACGGAATTGAAACAATGAAAAATAAATATAGAACCTGGAGGAAATATGCCTAAAAAAGTCGAAAAAGACCGCATGGGCATGATCATCAGGGAGGAAGACGCGCTGGAGAAGATGGAGGTGGAAGTCACCGAAGTCAAAGCTCCCGGCGACAAAGACTCCCCTGTGTTAATCTATTACAACTGGTGCAAGAAGTGCGGCATTTGCGTTGCCTTCTGCCCCACCGGCTGTCTGGGCCGCAGAGCCGACGGCTCGCCGTATGTCGCAGCGCCGGAAAAATGCATCCACTGCGAAACCTGCGACCGGCTTTGCCCCGACTTCGCCATAACCGGCGCGAAAGACCGCTGAGGAAACCCCATGAACAAGACAACTGCAAAACCCAAGAAAACTGCCGCAGCCAAGACAACCACTAAACTAGTCGAAATACAGGAAAAGCGGGAACGCAAGATGGTCATCATGCAGGGCAACGAAGCTGTTGCCTACGGCGCTCTGGACGCCGGATGCAACTTCTTTGCGGGATATCCCATCACGCCTTCCACCGAGATCGCCGAAATCCTTGCCCTCGAACTTCCCAAGCGCGGAGGCGTTTTTGTGCAGATGGAAGATGAAATCGCCAGCATCTGCGCCATAACAGGAGCTTCCCTGGCGGGAGCGAAATCTCTCACCGCAACTTCCGGCCCGGGATTTTCCCTGATGCAGGAAGGCATCGGCTTCGCCAAAATAACCGAGACGCCCTGCGTCGTAGTGAACGTGCAGCGGATGGGGCCTTCCACCGGAATGCCGACCAGCGTCGCCCAGGGCGATATCCAGCAATCACGCTGGGGCAGCCACGGCGACAGTCCCGCGATCGTGCTGTATCCCGACAGCGTCAAGGAATGCTACGAACTCACCATCCGGGCGATCAACCTCTCGGAAAAGTACCGCACCTGCGTGATCCTGCTGCTTGACGAAGTACTCGGCCACATGCGCGAAGCGGTGAAGCTTCCCGATATGGCGAACGTGCGGGTGATCTCGCGCATCAAACCAACCGTTCCGCCCCACTGGTACAAGCATTATGACGAAAACCAGAAATACCTCTCCCCTCTTGCCAGCTACGGCGAAGGCTATCGCTTCCACGTGACCGGACTCACCCACGACCAATTGGGATTTCCCACCAACAAGGCTTCGGAAGCCGCGGACATGATGGAAAGGCTGCGCAAAAAGATCACTTATAACATCCGCGACCTCGTCCAGATAGAAAGCTACAAGATGGAAGACGCCAAGATCGCGATCTTCGCCGCCGGAATCGTCGCCCGCGCTGCCAAAGCAGCAGTTGCAATGGCGCGCGAGGAAGGAATCAAAGTCGGGCTCTTGCGCCCATTGACGATTTGGCCGTTCCCGGACGACGCCGTGCGCAAAATGCTGCGCGACGTGGACACCGTGGTGGTCCCGGAACTCAACCAGGGCCAGCTTGTGCGAGAGATCCAACGCCTGGTCAAGGACCGCAGCGACAGCAACCTGATCAAGATCCAGCGCGTGAACGGAAAGCTGATCTCGCCCATAGACATACTGCGCAAAATGAAGGAGGGAATGTAATCATGGCCAACATCCCACAACGCGTAATCCACGATTGGCTGCGCCACGATAAAAAATTCCCCCATGTCTGGTGCGCCGGCTGCTCCAACGGCATCGTGCTCGGTTCGATCATCCGCGCCCTGGCGGGGATGGATATTCCCCGCGACGACATCGTGATGGTCTCCGGCATCGGCTGCTCCTCGCGCATGCCAGTCTATATCGACCTCAACACCCTGCACACCCTGCACGGGCGAGCGATCGCCTATGCCACGGGCGTGAAGCTTCATAAACCCCAACTGAAAGTAATTGTGGTCACCGGCGACGGCGATGCCACAGCGATCGGCGGAAACCACCTTATCCACGCCGCCAGGCGCAACATCGACCTCACCGTGATCCTGATCAACAACAACATCTACGGCATGACCGGCGGACAATGCTCCCCGACCACACCGCAGGAAGCGATCGCCACGACTTCGCCCTACGGCAACATCGAGCCGGATTTCAACATCTGCGACCTCGCCATGGGCGCCGGGGCTACATTTGTCGCCCGCACGACCGCTTTCCACACTCAGGAAACCCAGACCATGCTGCGCGACGCGATCGAGCATCCCGGATTCTCGCTGATCGAAGTGATCAGTTCCTGCCCGGTGATCTACGGGCGCCTGAACAAGAAAGGCGGACCGCCCCAGATGCTCAAAGACATGCGCGACAATTCGATACCGCTTTCCGCCTGGGACAAGCTCCCGCCTGAAAAGCGCGAAGGCAAGATCGTACGCGGCGTCCTGCGCAAAGAGATCCGCCCGGAGTTCTGCGATAGCTATGCCAAACTCGCCAAGCGCGTCCAGGCCATGGGAGGTGGCGAATGATCAATAATTATGAGATACGCCTCTCCGGCAGCGGCGGACAGGGTTTGATCCTGGCGGGCATCATCCTTGCCAGGGCAGCCGTGCTGGATAAACGCCGCGTCACCCAGACCCAGAGCTACGGACCGGAATCCCGCGGGGGTTCTTCCCGTGCGGACGTGATCATCAGCGACCAGGAGATATTCTTCCCCGAAGCGACTAACTTCGACTGCCTGCTTGCCCTGACTCAGGAAGCCTGCGACAAATACCTGTTCGACCTTCGCGAAAGCGGCATCCTGATCATCGACACAACTCACGTAAAAAACCTCGCTTTGGCTGCGGAAAATACATTTGAGATACCCTTCACCGACATCGCCATCGAGAAACTGGGAAGCCCCATCACCACCAACATCCTGTCCCTGGCGTTCCTGGTCAAAGTGACCGGCATCGTGAAAGAGGCATCACTCAAGCAGTCAATCGCCGAAACCGTCAAACCCGCGTTCGTGGAACTAAACCACAAAGCCATGGACCTGGGATTTGAACTGGCCGCGAAATATAAGAAGTAGGTGAACTCGATGGTCAAACATATCTCCCACATTGGCATCGCGGTGCGCGATCTTGACGAAGGGATCGCCTTCTACCGGAAACTTGGCCTTGAGCTTGAGGGCGTGGAAGAAGTGCCATCCCAAAAGGTTAAAGTCGCCTTCTTTCCCTGCGGGGACACGCGGATAGAACTGCTTGCCCCGACCGCCGAAGACAGCCCCGTGGCAAAGTTCATCGAGAAGAAAGGCGAAGGCATCCAGCATATCGCCTTCGCGGTGGATGACCTGCCGTACGCTTTGACCAAAGCGGAAGACAGCGGCATCACCCTGATCGACAAGGAACCGCGCCCCGGCGCGCATCACGCGGACATCGCCTTCCTGCACCCCAAATCCAGCATGGGCGTGCTGATCGAGTTCTGCAAAGAAAACAAGCACTAACCAGCTACTCTGAACATCACATATCACAGGCCGGCCCCAAAGCCGGCCTTTTTTTTTTGTGTTTGTTTTAAGTGTTGTTAGAAGCGGGAACACC
>CAZKAA010000014.1:26302-32207 GCA_964550575.1 uncultured Candidatus Cloacimonadota bacterium | reverse complement strand
CTGGAAAAAAAGTTCTGGATTTCGGTTCGGGTGGAGGTTTGCCGGGAATTCCCGTCAAGCTTGCCGTTCCCGCGTGCCGGATGACGCTGTTGGACGCTACCCGCAAGAAGACGGTTGCCTTGGAAGAAATGGTTGCCGCGCTTGAACTTGAAGGTTGCGATGCTGTGTGCGGACGCCTTGAGGAATTGCGCTGGAGCCCAGGGAGTTTCGATCTGGTGCTTTGCCGCGCGGTGAGAATGGAAGAACGGTATCTCAGGCCGCTGCACGCAATGCTCAAACCCGGGGGCAAGGTCCTCTTTTACAAAGCCAAAGAACTGGAAGACATCGCTCCGCTGGGCCCCAAGCTGCTGATCGGGATGGACTTCGCATACGGCCACCGCGCCATCCATTGCCTGGAAAGGGAGCAGTTAAAACACTGACAGGATAGTATAAGATTATATGGCAAGAGTAATAACGATCGTAAACCAAAAAGGCGGCGTCGGCAAGACAACCACGGCGGTGAATCTGGCCGCGGGGCTGGCTGTTTTGGAGAAGAAAACCCTGCTGATAGATTTCGATCCGCAGGGCAATGCCACCAGCGGCGTCGGACTGGATAAGGAAAACCTCGAACTCCAAGTCTATGATGCCCTGATCGGCAAAACACCCATTCAAAACACCATTTTGCCGACTGCCACGGACAACCTCTGGTGCGTGCCGGGGAATATAGACCTGACAGGAGCAGAGATCGAACTGGTGCACGAATTCGCCCGTGAGCACAAGCTAAGGGAAGCCCTGCAGGGCATCCTGAACCAGTATGACTACATCGTGATCGACTGCCCTCCCTCCCTGGGATTGCTGACCGTGAACGCCCTGACGGCGGCGACGGACCTGCTGGTTCCCATCCAATGCGAATACTATGCCCTGGAGGGAGTCAGCCAGTTGCTTTCCACTATCCGCCTGATCCAGAAAAACCTAAACCCCTCCCTGAACATTATCGGCATCCTGCTCACCATGTTTGACCGGCGTGTGAACCTCTCCATGCAGGTCGCCAAGGAAGTTCGCAGATACTTCAAGGAAAAGGTTTTCCGCACGATCATCCCCCGCAACATCAAACTCACCGAAGCCCCCAGCTTCGGCAAGCCGATCTTTCTCTATGACATACGCTCTCCCGGGGCGATGAGCTATCTTGAACTTGCCACCGAGATCATTGAAAGGACATGAGGTGACTATGAACGAACACCTTGGCCGCGGCCTCAGCGCCCTTATCCCGGATCGCCCGGAACCGCGCGAAAGCCAAGCCAGCCTTGGCACCCTGCCGATCGACCGCATCAAGGCAAATCCCTTCCAGCCCAGGCGCAACTTTGACGTTGACGCTTTGGCTGAACTTGCCGAATCCATCAAAGCCAACGGCATCATCCAGCCTTTGATCGTAACCAAGACAGAAGGATCGGACTATGAACTGATCGCAGGCGAACGAAGGCTTCAGGCAGCCCGGCTGGCAGGATTGGACAGCGTTCCCGTGGTGATCCGCAGCGTCAGCCACAAGGAGCAGTTGCAACTGGCGATCGTGGAAAACGTCCAGCGCCAGGACCTCGACCCGATCGAGGAAGCCCATGCCTATCAGGCTCTGGCGGAAGACTTCAGCCTCACGCATCAGGACATCGCGCAAATCATGTCAAAGGATCGCGCCACGATCTCCAACAGCATCCGTCTCCTCAAGCTTCCTGCCGAGGTTCAGGCCCTGATCTCCGCCGGCGAGATCAGCCCCGGGCACGCGCGCGCCATTCTCAGCGTGGAAGCTGAATACCAGCCCCTGTTCGCCCAATTCATCATCCAATACAGGCTGACCGTCCGCCAGGCGGAGGAAAAGGCCAAAACCTTCGCCGAATCCAAGATCCAACCGGAGCATACCTCTGAAAACTCAGCTTTCATCAAGGGATTCGAGAAGGATCTGCACCGCCTGCTGGGGCTCAGGGTCAGAGTGCGCGAGCGCGGCGGAAAGGGCAAGATCACGTTTGAATACACAAACCTGGAAGAACTGGCAAGATTCAAAGACTTGCTTAACCTGCTTAGGAAGGGATAACATGAAACACGTTTTGGTCACCGGAGGCGCTGGCTTCATCGGCGCAAACTACATCCACCACCTTTTTGAGGATCCCGGCTTCGAGGGCAAGGTCTTCAACATTGACAAGCTCACCTACGCGGGTAACCTGGAGAGCCTGAAGGACATCTCCGACCGCTATGCCGACCGCTATTTCTTCGAATGCGCCGATATCTGCGATTCGGACAGCGTGGCTGAGATCGTTCACCGCTTCAAGCCGGACACGATCGTCAACTTCGCTGCCGAGTCCCACGTCGACCGCTCCATTGACGGCCCGATGGACTTTGTCAACACCAACCTCGTGGGCACCGCGGTGCTGCTGGATATTGCCCTGCGCTACTGGAAAAGCCTGGACGAAGCGGACAAAGTCTCGTTCCGCTTCCATCACGTCTCCACGGATGAAGTATTCGGCTCCCTGGGCGAGGAAGGGATGTTCACAGAGGAAACCCCTTACGACCCTTCATCCCCCTATTCCTCATCCAAGGCGGGTTCCGACCACTTGGTCCGGGCCTGGCACCGCACCTTCGGCCTGCCTGCCCTGATCTCAAACTGCTCAAACAACTACGGCGGCTACCAGTTTCCCGAGAAGCTTATCCCGCTGATGATTCTCAACTGCCTGTCCCACAAGCCCCTGCCCGTTTACGGCAAAGGCCTGAACGTCCGCGACTGGCTTTATGTTCGAGACCACTGCGATGCCATCAACTGCATCATCGGCAAAGGCGTTCCGGGCCAGACATACAATATCGGCGGGCACAACGAGATGAAGAACATCGACATCGTGACCATCATCTGCCGCCTTTTGGACGAACTCCATCCATCTGCCAAAGTATCGTCCTACACGGAACTGATCACCTACGTCGCCGACAGGCCGGGGCACGACCTCCGCTACGCGATCGACGCCTCCAAGATCGAGCGCGAACTTGGCTGGACTCCGAAAGAAACCTTCGAATCCGGCATCCGCAAGACCGTGCAGTGGTATCTGGACAACCGGCAGTGGTGGGAAGACATCCAGCAACGCAAATACCAGCAACAGAGACTGGGGCTTGGTTGAGGGTCCAGCGCCCGCGACCGATCCCAAAGGAGCAAAGCAAGTGAGCAAGAAGTTTTTCGTCCATGCAGTCGCGATTGCCGCCATCTGTGGCGGAATCATGCTCATGTCCGGCTGCGTGCCCCGCTTCCTGAATTCCAGGCTGCCGGACGTGGTCGTCGTTACCCAGAACCCCTCCACCTCGCAAGTGCCAACCCCTGGCGCGGACGCCCATTTCGTGATGGTGGACGACTACTTTGTGATGGAGACCGCCCTGGATCAGCAGACCTACATCTACGCTGCGGTCGGCAAAATGATCGAAGCCCCCAAGGGCGGAAGCAATGAAGCCAGATTCAACCGCCTGCTCGACGGGCAGGAAGTCCGCACCACCTATTACGCCAAGACCCGCCGCGCCGGCGAGAACGACTACATCGTCGGCAGAGACGTCTATTTCCTGAACAGCCTGGACGACGAAGGTAACTACCGCGCCCCCTCCAGCATCTCCGAAACCCAGACCGGCTGGTGGCTCAAATCCAAGATCACAGACAATTCAGAGGTCTATCGCGGGCTGATCACCATCACCGGAGGATATAAGGTCAACCTCAACGCCCTGCGCGTGACCGCCAGCTGACGCAGCCTGCAAGAGAGTTATAGCAAAGGCCGGAAGCAGTTTCCGGCCTTTTACTGTATCTGGATAAAACCTATGATTACCTGAGCAGCGCCATCCGCCTCGAGTAGTTTCCCTGCGGCGTCTTGAGCTGCAATAGATAGACTCCCGCCGCGGCACGGGCTCCCTGCTGGTCCATACCGTCCCAATACAGATCGTGTCTGCCCATCAGAGCTGAAACCGGTCCGCAATCGCGGATCAGCCTCCCCCTCAGGTCATATATCTTCAGTTCGGCGGAAAGACAGTTCTCATTCAAAGTATAGCTCAGAGTGGTGCCTTCCCGGAAGGGATTGGGATGGTTTACCAGTTTGGGTTCCGGTGCTTCAGGCACCTCCTCCGGCGCGGAAACGGTCTCGTGCATTTTGGCAATGAAGCAGTGGGAATCACCGTGGAAGGGCAGATAGTTGTCGCCGAAATACATGTCTCCAGTATACCATCCCGCAACACAGACGTTGCCGCATGCGTCCGTCACCATGTCCTGCACGATGTCTTCGCAGATGTTTCCGGCATGTTCCGCCATCATGTAATTGCCATTGACATCCAGCCTGACCAGAAAGATATCCGCGGAAGAGACGTAAGTCAACGAGAAAGGTCCGAACTGGATGGTATAAAGAAAGTATCCCGCCCAGTAGATCTCGTCATCCGGCGTGATCGACACTGCCGCTGCGTTCTCGTCGCTGGCGGTTCCCGCCACCCTCACCCACTCGAAGTATCTTGCCAATCCGTTGATCTTGGCCATGAAAACATCCACCCACTGGCCTGTAAATTGATAATGCCCGCACTGCAGGTCGTCGCTGTAGTTGCCGGTCACGTAAACGTTGCCCTGCGAGTCAACCGCCAGGTCGTTGCAATAAGATTCGTCGTTCGAGGAAATTCGGATCACGTCTGTCCAAACGGCATCCTGCGAAAGCCAGGCGACATACCCGTTGTGCGATGTGAATCCGGAAAGGCTCAGATCGCCAAAACTGGCGCTGCCTTGCGTTCGACCGCATAATACGATTCCTCCCGAAGGAAGCAGCGCCAGCGAATTGCCATCGTCCGATCCGGTTCCACCCGCGCGCGTGGCCCAGTGCCAGTTTCCGGCAGTGCCAACTTTCGCCACCCAGATATCATACGACCCGGCGGAACTCAGAGTTTCGGAGCCCAGGCTGACCATCCCAGAGAAGTAGCCGCAGAGATACAGATCGTCATTCGGACCCAGGATTATCCGCCGGGGTGTTGTGACTGAACTGCCGGATCCACTACTTTTTATCGCCCATTGCCATGCCCCTTCGCTGTCCAGACAAGCGACAAAGACATCGGAAGCGCCGGTGGCGGTGAGTTCAACCCCGTCCATGGATATCGACCCGGAAAACTTCCCGGTGACATAGGTAAACCCGTCATCATCGCACACCAGCGACCAGCCTTCGCAATCTCCGGTCGATTCCGCGCACACGGCCCAGAGCGCCTGGCCGTCGGGATCGTACTTGGCGACGAACATATGCTGAGTCCAAACGTCGGGGGAAAGCACGATGTCGCCGAAAGTGGCCATATAAAAAAAGTAGCCCGTACCGCAGTAGTTTCCTTCCGGATCCTGGGCAATCCCGTTGATCTTGTCCGCATACTGGCCCCCGCAGGCGACCGCCCACTGCCAATCAACTCCCTGCGCTCCAAGTGAAGCCATTACAAACAGAAAAAAAATAGCAAGGCAGTTCTTTCTCATCCTACCTCCCCGGCCGCGAAAGCAGCCGTGACGTTAATACCATGTTACTTTCATGCTTGCAAGTTATATTCCAAATGTTGCGCTAATTGCCATTTCTACAACAATATCTCGCGCGCTGCGAAAGCCGGGAATTCCGCGCTGGATCCATTAACCTTCTCCCGCGCTTAACCTTTTGTCTGGCAAGTTGGTGGACAGCTCGCTCCTGTTAACAAGCCTTAATCACTTCTTTATCACTTCTTAATCACTTCTTAAGAATTAACGCTTGATTAAGAAGTGATAAAGAAGTGATTAAGAGATGAGAAAGGGGGCGGATCATGTTGAAGCAAAGCTAAATATACGGAAGTCATTGATTTGCGCCAACATGGCGAACCATGGTTGCCGGAGGCGTGGAAATCCCGCCATGGCGCATACTTGTGGCATCAGTATTGA
>CAZKAA010000014.1:15903-26292 GCA_964550575.1 uncultured Candidatus Cloacimonadota bacterium | reverse complement strand
ATCCGCGATCGCTAGATATTGTGTATGTAGTGTTAATGAACAACCACTTAAAGAAAATTAAGCGGGAAAAGGAGATAACGCATGATCGGAGAAAGACTGAAACAGCTTCGCAAAAGCCTCAAGCTCTCCCAGATACAACTTGGCGAAAAGCTGAAGATCAAGGCCTCAGCGATTTCGCAGATGGAAAACGGGCGCATCAAGCCCTCCATGGAAACGATGCAGAACCTGAGCACCCTGTCCGGGGTCAACCTGCACTGGCTGATCACGGGAAAGGGCTCGATGTATGAGGTGGCGGGAGACGCGGAAGGCTCCACCGAGCGCCGGATGCAGAAAATCCGCCAGTTCATCAGCGACGAGTTGCTCACTTTGGTTCGCGCCAAGGAAGAAAACATTGAGCAGAACATCTACGAGTTGCGCGTCGTGGGCGAAATCCCGGCCGGCATGCCCGCGGAGAGCGTGGACACGAGCATGGACATTCTCACCGTCCGGCGCAGCATGATCCACGGCGTGGTGGACGACTACATCGCGCTGAGGGTGAACGGTCACAGCATGGAGCCGATGGTTTTGCACAACGACGTGGTGATAATCCGCAAAAGCCAGGATTGGAAAAAGCTCACCGGACATGTCTGCGCTCTGCGCATTGACGGGGCGATCACGCTCAAGCGACTGACCATGGACCAGCGCAGCAAGATGATCGTGCTGATCTCGGTGAATGAGGAATATCAGCCGATACTGGTCGATCCGAAGGTGCATCAGGACGTGACCCTGATCGGAGTGCTGCACTTTCTCTACAGAAAATTGTGAGGAGGGCTGACAAATGGCCGTGCTGACGGTAGTGTTGTGCGGGCTCAACCTCATCCTGGGGTTGCTATTGGTGTTTTTGTGGCTGTCTCGGCGGTCGGAGGCGCGCGAATCGGCGGCGGCATTGAACCGGCTGGTGGCATCCCTGGAAGCGTTTGAACGCGGCTTCAGGGACGAAACCCAGCGCCTGCGGAGCGAACTGCTCGCCCAGAACGCCCAGACCAGAGGCGAACTGACGGAATCCCTGACGCGCCAGCATGATGCGACGATCGCCGAAAACCGGGCCAACAGAGAGGAGTTGGGCGCTTCGCTGGGCAAGCTGAATCAGCAGATCAACGCCGACGCAGCCAAGAACCGGGAGGAACTCAACAACTCGCTGAATAATCTCTCCGAATCGCAGTCACGCAAGCTGCAGGAACTCACGCAGACGGAAAAGGAGCAGTTCGAAGCCCTCAAGAGTTCGCTGGAGACGCGCATGGAACAGATCCGCGCCAACAACGAGACCAAGCTTGAAGAGATGCGCAAGACGGTTGACGAGAAACTGCACGACACGCTGGAGAAGCGGCTGGGCGAGTCGTTCAAGCAGGTCAGCGAACGCCTGGAGCAGGTTCACAAGGGCTTGGGCGAAATGCAGAGCCTCGCCAGCGGGGTGGGCGATCTGAAACGCGTCCTGACCAATGTCAAGACCCGCGGCATGATGGGGGAGATCCAACTCGAGATGCTGCTGGAGCAGATGCTCACTCCGGAGCAGTATGTGAAAAACTTCAAGCCCCACAAGCGGCGCGACGAAGTGGTGGAATTCGCGGTGCGCCTGCCGGGCAGGGACGACGAGCAGGAAGCGGTATATCTGCCGATCGACGCCAAGTTTCCCATCGAGGACTACAACCGCTTGGCCGAGGCCTGGGAAAGCGGGGACTCCGCGGCGACGGACAGCGCGCGCAAGGCATTGCGGGCAAGGATCATCGGCAACGCGCGAGACATACGCGACAAGTATCTGAATCCGCCCTACACGACAGATTTCGCGCTGCTCTTCCTGCCGCTGGAAGGTCTCTACGCGGAGGTTCTGCGGGATCCGGAGCTGTTTGAGATGTTGCGGCGCCAGTTCCAGGTCATTGTCGTTGGCCCCACAACCTTTGCGGCTATCCTGAACTCGCTGCAGATGGGATTCCGCACGCTGGCGATAGAAAAGCGGACGGGGGAAGTCTGGAGGATATTGGGGGCGGTCAAGAACGAATTCGGCAAATTCGGCGAAGTATTGGACAAAACGCGCAAGAAGCTGCAGGAAGCGTCCAACACGATCGAAACGGCGAGCCACCGCAGCAGGCAGATCCAGAAAAAGCTGAACCGGGTGCAGGACATCCCGGCGGAAGAGACCTCGCAACTGCTCGAATTGGAGGCGGAAGCTGAGTTTTCCGAATCCGAAGCGGCCGAAGAGGATTTATCTTGACATCCGGCCTGAGCTGGCAATTCAATGATTTTTAAACAAATAATCTCTATCAGGGAGGATAAAACATGTTCCTGACCGGAAAGCAATTGGGCGAAGTGTTTTTGAAGGCAAAGAAGCAGCGCTTCGGCATCATCGCCTCCAACGTGGTGTTCGATACCCAGATCCGCGCCATCGTGCAAGGCTACGCGGCGGTTGGCTCCGACGGCTTGTTGCAGATGAGCAGCGGTGCCTGCAAATACGCGGCGGGCTCCTCGCAGGACATCAAGGCCGGAGCTCAGCTTATATCGGCGATGATCAAGACTTTCGCCGCGCAGTTTCCGCATAGCGGGGTGGGGCTGCATATCGACCACGCCACGCCGAACTATTTTGACTTCATCGTCTATTGCGTCGAGCACGGCCTTGTGACTTCGGTGATGATCGACGCCTCGCAGGAAAATCTGGAAGAAAACATCCGCATCACCAAAGAAGTCGTGGAGATCGCCCACCGCCACGGCATAATCGTGGAAGGGGAGATCGGCCACATCAAGGGCGCGGAGGACGAAATCGTCTCCGAAACAGAACTTTACACTCATCCCGCGGAAGCCCTGGAGTTTGTGCAAAAGACCAATGTGGACCTGTTCGCCGCGTCGGTTGGCACCAATCATGGCGTTTCCAAAGGGGAGAACATCGTCCTGCGCCTTGACCTGATCAAAGAGATCGACGATCTGCTGATCAGCCATGGGGTGGAGCGGGGACTCGTGCTGCACGGAGCTTCCGGGCTCACGGACGAGCAGCAGCGCACCGCCATCGCCAACGGGGTGGTCAAGATCAACAAGGACACCCATTACCAGATGGACATGGCAAGCGCCATCCAGGCTTATTGGGAAAAGGAAAAATACGCCATCGTCAGCCCTCCGGAGGTCGATCCAGCGGCATATGTGCCGAACAAGGGGAAATTCGATCCGCGCAAGTGGCTGGCCAAGGGCGAAGAGAAAATGCAGCAGACCGTTATGGGCTTCTGCGCCGTTAGCGGAAGCGCAAACAACAGCATCTTAAAATAGAAGGACATGATTATGACCAATGTAGCAATCAACGGATTCGGACGCATCGGACGCCTCGTGCTCCGAGCGATCCTGAAGCACCATCCCGAACTCAAGGTCGTTGCCATCAACGACATCACAGACAACAAAACCCTGGCGCATCTGTTCAAGTATGACAGCATCCACAAGATCTTCGAAGGCGAGGTCGGATACGATGATGAATATATCATCGTGAATGGAACCAAGATCCACGCCTACGCGGAGAAAGACCCGGAAGCTTTGCCCTGGAAAGAGCTCAACGTTGACTACGTGATCGAATCCACAGGCATATTCACCACCCGCGAAAAAGCGGCGAAGCACCTCAAGGCCGGGGCGAAAAAGGTCGTGCTGACAGCTCCCGCCAAGGACACGGTGGACGCCACCATCGTCATGGGCGTGAATCACAGCACGTTGAAACCGGAGCACGAAGTGGTTTCCAACGCTTCCTGCACCACGAACTGCCTCGCTCCCGTCGCCAAAGTCCTGCAGGACAGGTTTGGCATCGCCAACGGTTTGATGACCACCATCCATTCCTACACCAACGATCAGCGCATACTGGACCTTCCGCACAGCGATCTGCGCCGCGCCCGCGCCGCAGCGATGAGCATGATCCCCACTTCCACCGGGGCGGCAAAGGCGATCGGCCTGGTTATCCCTGAACTCGCCGGCAAGCTTGACGGCATCGCCATCCGGGTTCCAACTCCGGACGGCTCGCTGGTTGACCTGTGCCTCAACCTCGAACGCGAAGCGAGCAAGGAAGAAATCAACTCCGCGATGAAAGAGGCCGCGCAAACACATCTGAAGGGATTTCTGCAATATTCGGAGGAACCGCTGGTGTCCATAGACATCGTCGGCAACAGCCACTCTTCCATCTTCGACGCTCCCTCAACCTACGTGAAGGGCAAGCTGGTCAAGATCTTCAGCTGGTACGACAACGAGTGGGGCTATTCCTGCCGGGTTGCGGACTTGATCGAATACATGAGAAACCTGTAAAGACAATATCAGGGCGGCAGTTATCCGCTGCCGCCCTACATTATAGAGATGGCAAAGTACTTCTACTCAGAGGAAGGTCGCACCCGCGGACCGGTCTCTCCCAGGCAGATCATGGATCTGATCCTGGAGGACAGGCTGACGGTGGACTCCAGCGTGATGGAATCCGGTTCTCCGACCTGGCTCCGGATCAAAGACATTCCCGCGTTGATGCGCTATCTTCACGAGAGCGAACTCAAGCTCGATTACTCTGAAGACGGCAAGTCGTTGGAAGAGAATCCCAAGGAACCGTATTTTTTCTACATCCCGGTCGGCAGGCTCGCCCTGTACAGCCTGATCAGCTTCGGCTGGTACGAGATTTATTGGCTCTATCGAAACTGGCATTATCTGCATTTGAAGTATAGAAAGAAAACGAGCGTTTCTTTCTGGAGGGACGCGGTCAACCCTTTCGCGATCGCCAACCTGTTTTACAGTATCTCAGCGGATAGAGACCTGATCGGAGCCGCTCCCCGCGAGGATTTCACTTCCCGCGGCTGGCTGTGGATGCTTTCTTTTGTTACGATGGGGATCTTGTCCAGCGGTGTCATTAGCTTTCTTACTCCCCTCAATGACTTGCTGGAAGCATTGTTCAGCGTGTTCCTGCTGGGATCGACGCTGGTGTTCATCCTGCCGGTCCAGGCGTTTATCAACGCTGCGAATATCAAACAGGGAAAGGATTTGTCCTTTATGACCTTTGGCCATTACACGCTGCTGGTTTTGGGAGTGTTTAGCCTGGCATTCAACCTGTCCGTGTGGGTCCCCGCCCTCCTGGGACTGCTATAGAACTTTATTGTTCAGTCTGTTCCGGATTGCTTTTTTCCGCTTCTTGCCTGGCGAGGTGTTCCTTTTTGTGCTGGCGCACGTCGTGAAGGTGTGAGCGCTTGCTTATTCTGAACAGCCAGGCCACAAAAAACGCAAGCAGCAAAAAGACCAGCGCAAACAGAACAATCATCAGCCAACTGATTCCCTTCTTCATCTCCACGGTCATTTCTTCATATTTGTTCCACATCTGGCTTGTATCGTAGCTCCAGTTCAGGGTCTTGCCCTTGGCGTCGATGTTGTCCTGATTTGCGTTTGAGCCGACTATCTTCCAGGGAACGTGGAGTTTGTAGTTCCAGACGGGTTTGTCTGCCTGTTCCTTGGCGATGCTTTCCAGAATATCGAAATCGTCTTCCATGGAATAAGGGTCTTCCGGGTCAAGCATCACGGCAGTGCTGTCCGGGGACTGGTTTCCCAGCGAAATGCGGCGCTTGAACACGATATTGCCTTCCGGTGTCTTATTCAGGGTGATGCTGCCCCAGAAATCCGCCGCGGCAAGCTGGTCGTTGACATTATTGAAGGCCTCGATGCTGTCGAACTTGAAATAGACCTCATAGACCCATCTATCGCCGACGCGAGAGGTTTGGCGGCTGATCAGATGGATGCCGGGCGAGTCTTCTTTATCGATGAAAACCTGGGTGTTGTCAAAGTGGGAGCGGTGCGCCAGGCGCAGCTTCACCTTGCCCGAACCATCGGGATTCAGCCAAAGTTCTTCGTCATATTCGACGCAGCCTGCCAAAAGCAGCAGGAGCGCGAACAGGAGCGGCAGCGTTCGTTTCATCGACAAGTCAAACCTCTTTCCAAACAAACCTTTAAAATCCATTATTGGAATATTCGTTTTTTTGGCAAGGAAAATGTTTCCGCTCCTCGCTCACAAATTTCTGTTGACAAAACCCTGCGTATCCCCTAGATTTGGAATATAATCAAAAATCAAGGAGTATCTTATGATCGAACTGCGTCAGATATACCACTGCCCGATCTGTGGAAACGTTGTTGAAGTGCTGTTTGCCGGAGGCGGGGAACTTGTCTGCTGCGGCGAGCCAATGAAACTCCTCGCCGGCAACACCGTCGACGCCGCTCTGGAAAAGCATGTCCCCGTGATCGAAGAAATGGGAGACAAGGTGAAAGTCAGCGTCGGCTCCGTAGCCCATCCCATGGAGGAGAAGCATTACATCGCCATGATCGAGGTTCTGACCGATAAAAAGGTCCTGCGCCGCGAACTGAAGCCCGGGGACGCCCCAGAGGCGATTTTCCGGGTCAAAGCCGACAAGATCATCGAAGTGCGGGAATACTGCAACCTGCACGGCCTTTGGAAGAAATAACCGATTGGAGGAAAGACCGAATGTCCTTTAAAGAAACCCGCACTGCCGACAACCTGATGAAATCCTTCGCCGGCGAAAGCCAGGCACGCATGCGCTACCTGTATGCCGCCAAAACAGCCAAGAAAGAAGGATTCGAGCAGATATGCAACATCTTCACCGAGACCGCGGAGAACGAAAAAGAACACGCCAAGCTGTTTCTAAAACACCTGATCAAGCAAGGCCTGGAAGGTTCAATGATCAATATCATGGCTTCCTATCCAGTCGGCTGGTCGCCGGAAAGCACGCTCAAGAACCTCGAATACGCCGCCAATGGCGAGAAAGAGGAATGGACGGAGCTTTATCCGATGTTTGCCGAGATCGCCGAGGAAGAAGGTTACAAGGATATCGCCATGACCTGGCGCTTGATCGCCAAAGTTGAAAAAGAGCACGAAAAACGTTATCGCAAGCTTTATGAGAACTTAAAAAACCTCACAGTATTCAAAAAGGACGACAAGATATTCTGGAAATGCATCAACTGCGGCTACATCCACGAGGGTCCGGAAGCTCCGGGAACCTGCCCCTGCTGCCTGCATCCCCAGTCCTATTTCGAAGTTCACTGCGAAAACTACTAAGGAGAGTAACATGCAAAAATACCAATGCATCGCCTGCGGTTGGATCTACGACCCCGCCGATAATGACAACATTCCGTTCGAGCAGTTGCCCGAAGACTGGGTTTGCCCGGAATGCGGCGTTGGCAAAGATATGTTCGAACCGATCGACTGATCGGCAAGAAACTTGCGGAAAGCCTGCTCACAGCAGGCTTTCCCTTTTATGAATACATCATACAGAGGAAACAATGACCATACAGGAATTTAACGAAATACTTGATTTTGCCGTGGCCCGCGAACAGGAAGCGGTCAAGTTTTACCACGATCTGCAGCAGGAAGTGAAATTCCAAGCCCAGCTTGATATGCTCAAGGACCTTGAGGCAATGGAAATGGGGCACATCGTCGTCATCGAGAGCATCCGCCGCAAAGGCGTTTCTGAAGCGGACATTCCCCAGGTTGCCAATCTCAAGATCAGCGAATACCTCAGCGCGGATGTCGACAACCTCGACCTCACCTACCAGAATATCCTGATCAACGCAATGAAGCGCGAAGAGAGTTCCTTCAAACTCTATTCCGAAATGAGCGCCAAGTTCCCGGATAGCGAGATCGCCACACTCTTCCGCAAACTAGCCGCCGACGAAGCCAAACACAAACTTCTCTTTGAGAAGCTTTACGACGACTGGATCAGCACCGGCAATTGAAACTGGCTTTTGACACGTCCCAAACGGCGGGTTCGATCGCCCTTTGGGAAGAGGGGCGGGTGCTTTGGACCTCCGCCTTCGAGATCAGCGTCACCCACTCCGAAACCCTGATGCCTCAGGTGGATGCCGCCCTCAAATTCTGCGGATTCTCGCCTCGGGACATCACAGCGGTTCTTCTGACGCTCGGACCGGGCTCATTCACCGGCCTGCGCATCGGACTCGCCACTGCCAAAGGCATCGCCTACGGCCTTAAGATTCCGCTATGGGCATTCTCCACGCTTCGGCTTTGCGCGCTGCAGCGACACAACTGCGGCCGCAACATTCTGACGGTTATGGACGCCAAAATGAAGGAAGTTTACGCCGCCCTCTACGACTCCCAGTTGAGGGAAATCGTTCCGCCCAGGGTCTGTTCGCCGGAAGAGATTGCCGGGTGGGACTTGGAAGAACCCTATCTTCTGGGCAGCGGAACCGCGCTGCTCGAACCATTCCTGCGGGACAAAGGGATCCAGACCGTTTCTGTTTTGTCCCAGCCTCTCAACGCTTCCGGGCTGTTCACCCTGGCAGAGCTTTATCCCCAACCGGAGGCATATGACTTCGAGCAGCTTGCCGCGCTGGAACCGGATTATTTGAGAGAATCAACAGCCCAGATCAGGAGGCGTCAACACAATCCTATGAATTGACGCCGGTCCCCGGATTGCGCTCAATCCCTTTTCTGTTCTCATGTTTACCTTCGCCGAAACGCTTGCGTAAAACATTTTGCTTTACGGATTGGCCGTTTCGCGTATTATGTATGTACGGTAAGGATTGATGAAAAAAGTATATCTGATTCTGGCGCTGCTGCCGCTCGCGGCGGCTCTGGGCGCAACCAAGTACGCGGGAGAGATTTTCCAACTCAGCCCCGGAGTGCTCAACCAGGCCATGGGAAACACAGGCCTGACCTGGTCCGGCTCGCTGGCGGGCGGATGGTGGAATCCGGCTTTGCTTGCCGTGCCAGGCGACAACGGCGTGGAACTCATGCGCAGCGAGCATTTTGAAGGCCTCCTCCAACAAAACCAGCTTTCCGTCATCTTCGGCGATAAAGTCCGCGCTTCGCTCCAAATCAACCACCTCGGCATCAACGAGATAAAGCTCACGCAGCTGGAAAACCCCGCCGACAGCCTGAGCAACGACAACCGCCCCGTGGTCTGGAAAACCGTCGGCAACAACGACGTCATCCTCTACGGCAGCCTGGCGCGCTCCCTCAACGACCGCCTCCACATCGGCCTGACGCCGAAACTCGCCTATCGCGACCTCGCGGGGAACAACGGATACGGCTTTGGCGCCGACCTCGGCTTGTTATGGGACGCTGGTTTCGGGCTCAGCACTGCCGCGAACCTGCGCGACTTCTTTTCCACCCAGATCGTCTGGGAAAACGGCACCCACGAGATCGCGATACCCAACCTCGATCTCGAACTGGCATACGATTTCGCCCTGCTTGGCGAAAAAGTCCCCCTGCACCTTGCCATGCGCGCCCAGGTTTACGCGGAGGACCGCGGAGAAGCCTCAAATATCACTTCGGGAATCTTTAGCGCGGATCTCCACGCCGGTCTTCTGGTGCAGCCGGTCCCTGCCCTGAACGTGATGGCGGGATGGGATACCGACTCTTTCACCGCCGGCCTTGGAGTGCGTTGGCGTTCGCTCGGGCTTGATTACGCCTGGCGCAACGGCTCGCCGGACGATCTTGGTTCGTCCCAAAGGCTGGCGCTCAACTACAGATGGTGAAACTCGCCCTGCTGGGAGCGACCGGTTCGATCGGCGCTTCCACGCTTTCCGTGGTCCGGGAGCAATCTGCGGAGTACAGAGTTGTCCTCGCCTCCGCGCATCGAGACCACGCGAAGCTTGGCTACCTTGCAGATGAATTTGACATCCCCCTGCTCATCCTGACGGGTATCAGCGACCCCGCGGAACAAAGCGCCATTGCGTCGCGCCATTCTTCCCGCAAAATATTCTTCGGCGAGGATTCCCTGATCGCTGCTCTTTCAGATCAGGATTACGGCATCGCCCTCAACGCCATCAGCGGCTCGGCGGGTCTGCGCGCCAGTTTCGCCATCGCCCGCCGCGGAGTCCGGCTCGCGCTTGCCAACAAGGAGTCCCTGGTAATGGCAGGGCATTTGCTCATGCCCCTGCTGACGAGTTCAGGCTGCGAGCTTCTGCCGGTGGACAGCGAACACAGCGCTCTGTTCCAGGCGATCGGGGGCAAACCGGAAACCCAGATCCGCAAGGTGCACATCACCGCTTCGGGCGGAGCGTTCCGCGATCTGCCGCTGGAGGAGTTTGACCGCATCACTCCCGCGCAGGCCCTGCGCCATCCCAATTGGGACATGGGCGCCAAAGTCACCCTCGACAGCGCAACCATGTTCAACAAAGCGCTTGAGGTGATGGAAGCGCACTGGCTGTTCGGGCTTCCCTACGCGAAGATAAGCGCCGTCATGCATCCCCAATCCGTGATCCATTCGCTGGTTGAGTTCAGCGACGGTTCGCTGCTCGCCCAACTCAGCGTTCCCGATATGCGGCTGCCCATCCTCTACGCCCTGTCCCATCCCAACCGCCTTGATTCGAGCCTGGTGGCGACCGATCTGGCCTCGC
>CAZKAA010000014.1:0-15893 GCA_964550575.1 uncultured Candidatus Cloacimonadota bacterium | reverse complement strand
CCTGACTTTCGCCCCGCTCTCCCGGGAACGTTATCCGCTTTTCTATCTTGGCCTGGACGTCGCCGCCGCGGGAGGGATCCTGCCAACGGTGCTCAACAGCGCCAACGAAGCAGCTTTGCGCCTGTTCCTCGAGCGGAAGATTTCTTTCACGGACATTCACCGCCTCTGCCAAAGGACCGTCGAAGGCTTCACCAACCTGGCTGAACCAGATCTGGAAACTATAGTGGAGACCAACCACAGAGTCTATCGGGACCTCATAGCCGCTTACGCCTGATTAGTTGCCCGGCACTTACTCACTTTTAAATAGCACAGCAGATTTCCCCTTCCTTCATCTCCGTCATTTTCAAACATCTTTATTCTGATCTTTTTCGCCATTATCCATAGCATCTAACTCGTTGCGCAATATATGAATGGCGATTTTTTAGCGCGCCAGAATCAAGCCTTGTTTCCACCATTTCGCGGTCGGTCACAAACTAAGCCGCCCCTTTTATCATCTCTTAATCACTTCTTAATCACTAGTTAATCACTTCTTAATTATTAAGGCTTGATTAAGAAGTGATTAAGAGGTGACGCCAAGGGCGGGCGGCGAAGGGTTTTTCTTGACGGAATTGGCATTATCGCGCAATATGAAAAAAAGTATTGTTTCTGCGGTTTCGGGGACTGCCCGGCAGTTTCCCGCAACTTAACCAGACAAAGTAATATATTGCCCTAAAAGGAGATGGGATATGCTGCAAGGATCTTATACGGCCCTGGTGACCCCTTTCAAAAACGGCGAGATAGACTATTCGGCGTTGGAAGGACTGATCGAGTTTCAAATCGAAAACGGCACCGACGGACTTGTGCTGCTTGGCACGACCGGCGAAGCCGCCGCGATCGCTTCTGACGAGCGCGACGCCTTGCTGCGCTTCGCGATCAAGCGCATCAACCACAGGATTCCCGTGGTTGTGGGCACAGGCACAAACAATCTGCACCACACGATTTCGATGACCAAGAAAGCCAGGGAACTTGGCGCGGATTACGCCCTGGTGCTGGTGCCCTATTACATCAAGCCGACGCAACAGGGGATGTTTGAGTTCTTCAGCGAGGTCGAAGCCCGGACGGACATCCCGATCATTATGTACAACATCCTCGGCAGGGCCGGGGTGAACATGACCGCCGCCACGACGGTGCGCATCGCCCGAAGCTGCGAAAGGATCGTGGGGATCAAGGAAGCTTCGAACATGGTCGTCCAGGCCTCGGAAATAGTGCGCGACGCTCCGGAAGGGTTTGTCTGCCTGAGCGGAGAGGACGGGATCAACATGCCTCTGATGGCGTGCGGGTTCAAGGGCACGATCTCCGTGACGGCAAACATCCTGCCCCGCATGATGCATGAGCAGATCCAATCCTGCCTGGAGGGCGACTTCGCCAAAGGCCTGCGCCTGCACCAGCAGCTTCTGAAGATCAACCAGGCTCTGTTCATCGAGACCAGCCCCATCCCGGTCAAGGAAGCGTTGCACATGATGGGCAGGTGCGAACTGGAATTCCGTCTGCCGATGTGCCCGCTGCAGGACGCCAATCGCGAAATCCTGCGCGGCGTGCTCAAAGAGTATGATCTAATTTGAGATACAGGAGTCAGAAATGAAAAAGCAGGCTGCAAAGCACGGCTTTTCGCTGCTTGAGAAGCGCGAAATCCCCGAGATCGGAGCCGTGGCCTGGCATTACGAACATGTCAAAAGCGGTGCGCGGATGGTGCATTTGGAATGCGATGACAACAACAAGGTCTTCTGCGCCGGTTTCAAAACTGTGCCCACGGACAACACCGGATGTCCGCACATCCTGGAGCACTCGGTGCTGAACGGGTCGAAGAACTTCCCCGCCAAATCCACTTTCCAGGAACTGATCAAGGGCTCGCTGCATACCTTCATCAACGCGATGACGGATTCCGACACGACGCTCTATCCGGTCGCGAGCACCAATGACAAGGATTTTGTCAACCTGACCAGAACCTATCTGGACGCGGTGTTTTTCCCCAATATCTACGAGCAGCCGCATATCCTGCATCAGGAAGGATGGCACTACGATCTGGGCAGCGCGGAGGACGAACTCAAGATCAAAGGCGTTGTCTATAATGAGATGAGGGGCGCTTTTTCCTCTCCTGACGCAGTGATAGAGCGCTACAGCCAGCATGCCCAGTTTCCCGATACAACCTACGGATTCGAATCCGGCGGGGACCCCGCGGAGATTCCGCAGCTCGAATACGAGAGCTTTCTCGCCTTCCATAAAAAGCATTACCACCCCTCGAATTCGCGCCTGTTTATCTATGGGGACGTGGATGCCGGCGCTTTGATGGAAATCATGGACCGCGAGTATCTATCCCACTTCACGCGGGACGCGGAGCCGGTTGACATCCCTCTGCAAAAGCCCTTTGCCAAAGCCAGGAAGCTGGAGCAGCCTTACGCCGTCGAAGAAGGGAAAAACACATCCGACCAATATCACCTGAGCCTGAACTATACTTACGGCGCCAACCCGGATATCCTGACGACCTCATCGCTGCAGGTGCTGCTGGGAATTCTGATGCAGACACCCGCTTCGCCCCTGAAGCGGGCAATCCTGGATTCCGGTCTTGCCGCGAGCGCAAGCTACTCCCTGCGCGACGGATTGCTGCAGCCGAGCTTCAGCTTTATCTGCAAGCAGGTGAGGCAGGAAAACATCGAAGCGCTGGCAAAGCTCATCACGGGCGAGTTGAAGCGTTTGGTGAAGGAAGGCATAGACAAGAAGCTGGTCGAAGCGGTGATCAACCAGCGCGAGTTCTTCATGCGGGAAGCGCAGATCAACTGGGCGCCCAAGGGCTTGTATTATGCCTGGATCACCTATCCGCACTGGATTCACGGGGGAGATCCGCTGGACGCGCTGGGATTTGAGGAAACCCTCAAGGAATGGCGCCGCGGATTGAGCGAGCCGTATTTTGAAAAATTGATCGAAAAAGCGATCCTAAAAAACCACCACTCCAGCCAGATCACCTTCTATCCGGTTCCCGGCCTTGCCAACACGAATGATCAGGAGTTGCGGGAAAAACTGGCGGGCATCAAGGCGAAGATGAGCAAAAAGGAGATCGGCGACCTGGTGAAGTTCAGCGCGGAATTCCACGCCTGGCAACAGGAGGAACCGAGCGCGGAAGATCTGGCGCGCATCCCTTCGCTCAGCCTGGAGGACATAGATCCGATGGCCGCTTCCTATCCTTTGGAGATCGAAAAAACCAAGGATCATACACTGCTCAGGCATGTCCTGCAGACGAACGGGATCGTATATTTCAAGGCCTATTTCGATTTAAGTCACGCGTCCGAGGAAGACCTGCCGTGGCTTTCCCTCTATGCGCAGCTTACCGGCAAGGTAAACAGCCAGAACTTCGGTTTTGCCGATCTGTCCAACGAGATAAACATCAACACGGGCGGTATCGCGCTTGGCTTCAGCCTCAAAAACAGCTATCAGGATCCAGACCTGATCCTGCCAAAGTACGTTGTCTCCGGGAAGGCGGTCAAAGGCAAATCCGAGCAACTGATGAATCTCGCGGCGGAACTCGCCATGCGTCCCGTTTTCACCGACTCTGCGCGCTTGAAGGTGCTGATCAGGGAAGTAAAGGCGAGGGTCGAGTCGCAGCTTCTCCACAGCGGTGAAAGCGTGGCTATCAACCGGATGTTCGCTCCGTTCAGCCTGATCCATCATTATTCAGACCTATCCAACGGACTTGGCTACTATCACTTCCTCGTGGAACTGGAAAAACTCCTGGACAAGGATATCGAGCATATCGCGAGCGCGCTGGACTGGGTTCGCAAGACCTTCTTCACCAAGCAGGGGCTGATCCTCAGCCTGACAGCAGAAGAGGATGGCATCAACGAAGCTTATGCTCAGTTCAAACCAATACTGGCAGGCATCTCTGAAGAAAGCTATCCGCCCGTCGAACAGCATATCCACTTGGTTGACCTCAATGAGGGAATCCTCGCCCCTGTGCAAGTCCAATACTGCGCCAAGGGCGGTAACTTCTTCCGCAAAGGCTTCTCCTACTCCGGGAAACTCAGGGTGCTGAGCAATGTCCTCAGCAATGAATTTCTGCATCGCGAGGTTCGGGAAAAGGGCGGCGCCTACGGCGTTTGGTCGGGATTCTCCCTGGCGGGGAACATGTATTTCTGCTCCTATCGTGATCCGAATCTGGACGAGACGCTCGATGTCTATGACCGGGTTCCGGAATTTCTGCGTAGTTTCAATTGCAGCAAGAAGGAAATGGATAAGTACATCATCGGCGACATCTCCAGCCTCGACCATCCCAAAACGCCAGAATGGAAAGGTGCTCAGGCCGATGAAGACTACATTACGGGATTCACCCAGGCAGACCGGCAGCAGATCAGGGACGAAGTTCTCTCCACCCGCCTCGAGGACATCCACGGCTATGCCGAGATGATCGAAGCGATCATGGCAAAAAACCACTATTGCGTTTTTGGCAACGAGGTTAAGGTCAGAGAGGCCGAAAACCTGTTCGACAGGCTGACTCCGGTCTTTCCGGGATAAATGAAGCAAAGGGATAAAAAGAAGCAATACCCCAAAGCGGAACGATTGGCCGCGGTCAAGATACCCGATTTGGCAGAGCTTGACGATATCCGCGAACAGGCGGCGTTCAAGACTCAGCGGGCAGCCCACAAGCAGCATGAGATCTTCAAGGAGAATCTGCAGCTGGTCAGGGCACGAATCGCAGAGATCAAAAGCAACTACAGCTATATCGTGGAGCGCGGAGGGGAGTATTTCCGCGCTTCGATGTCCGGCAGGATGAAGCAATTCTCTTTCAGCAGCAAAGCGCTTGCCGCAGTGGGCGACGCAGTTGAACTGGATATCTCAAATGCTCCTGATTACCGCATCGAAAACATTCTGCCCCGCAAGAACACGCTTTCGAGATATGCGGGCGGGAGCTTTCAAAAAGAGATCATCATCGCCGCCAACATCGATCAGGTGATCATCACTTCGTCCTGGAGGATGCCGCTGATCAAGCCAGGCCTGATCGACCGCTATCTTTGCATCGCTGCCTTGGAAGGCCTTGGGGCGGTGATCGTCTTGAACAAGTCAGATTTGCTGGAAGACCGCGACGAGTTGGCAGACAGCTTGGAGTATTTCAGGCAGGCAGGATACAGGGTGATATGCACATCTGTTGAAAGCGGAGAGGGAATGGAAGAACTCCGAGCCGCTCTCAAAGACAAAGACAGCGTGTTCTCAGGCCAGTCCGGGACGGGCAAGAGCTCCCTTATAAACTGGCTGGAACCGCATTTGAATCTGCCAACCGGGGAAGTCAGCGATTTCAACGAAAAAGGGCGGCATACAACAACTCAAGCGTTGCTGATCCCATGGAGCTTTGGCGGACACCTGCTGGATACGCCGGGAATTAAAACTGTGAACCTGCACCGCGACGCCAAAAACCAGATTCCGCGCGTGTTCCCGGGTTTCGCGAAATATATCGAGCGCTGCAAATTCCGCGACTGCAGCCACACGCACGAAGCCGATTGCGCTGTGTTGGCAGCGGTTGAGGACGATGAGGTTCCGATCGAACGCTATGACTCGTATCTGAGGATATTGGAGTCCTTATGAAAAACTTTATCATTTATCTGAACCCGTTATTGCCGGATAAGCAGGCGATCTTCGATCTGCTCGGGTCTCTGACCGCGGAGTGCGAGGTCACGTTTCTTGGTCTGGTGGAGCAGCAGGATATCCTGCCGGGGTTTATAAAGATCTTTGCCCCATCGCCAGACAGGGTGTCCCGGGTTGACTGCGTTCTTGTCTTTGGGGGTGACGGCACTATTCTGCGCGCCAAAAACATAGCGTTGCAGACGAAAGCTCCGATCCTGGGCATCAATGTCGGATATCTGGGTTTTCTTTCCGAAACAACGCTTGCAGAACTTAAAGCCTCCCTCCGCGAGTTGCTGCATAAACGGTTTAGGCTCCAGACGCGTATGTTGGTGCGCTGTCAGGTGCGCCGGGGCAATGAGATTGTGTTCACGGGTTTGGCGCTGAACGACGCGGTGGTCTATAAGGGCGAGGTTCCGCGCCTGATTCGCGTGCGGATTTTCAATGGGGGTAGATTTGTTTACGACACGCGTTGCGATGGTGTGATCGTCAGTACGCCAACCGGATCCACCGCTTATTCGTTAGCTGCAGGCGGACCGTTGCTGGCCCCGGAGATGCAGGCGATGGTTCTCACACCGCTCAATCCGCATCTGCTTACGACGCGGCCCTTGGTGTTTCCCGCCAAAGACCGTATCCTGCTCAAGGTGCACGGACTGGAAACTCCCGCAATTCTTCAGATCGACGGTGTCAACAGCTTTCATCTGGAAGAGAATGATGAAGTGTCTGTCACTGCGGCAAAGCAAAACGTGCAGTTCATCAAGCTGTCCAACCGCACTTTCTACCAGATCATGCGCCGTAAAATGCATCTGGGGAAATAAATGCTGACAGAGATATACATCCGGAACTATCTGCTCGTACCTGAGCAGCGGCTCGCTTTCGGGCCTGGAATGACTGTTCTCAGCGGTGAAACAGGAGCAGGCAAGTCAATCCTGGTCGCTGCCATTGCGCTAATCTTCGGAGACGCTTCTTCCGGGCTGGAACCCTATGAGCCGGGTCGCCCAATCTACCTCGAAGCGACTTTCGATATCTCCGGAAACTCTGAAGTGCAGGGCTATCTTCGCGAGCAAGGCTTTGAACCCGAAGCGGAGCTATGCCTGGCAAGGGAGATTAGCATAGCCGGGAAATCCACATTTTTTCTCGGCGGGCGAAAGGTCTCAGCCTCCCTGCTTAGGGAACTGAAACCCCTGATGATAGATTTTCACCATCAGCGCGATCAGCAGAGGCTTCTTGCCCCGGCTTACCAACTCCGCATACTCGATCTTTATGCCCGCGACGAGGACACGCTTTCGGCCTTCGGGACACTGTATCGGGGGCTGAACCATGATCTGAAGCGCTTGGAAGCCCTGCGAGCAGAGGCGGAACGCAACCGCCAGCTCAGAGAGCTGTACCAGTATCAGTACGAGGAGTTGGATAAGGCGCAACTGCGCTCAGGGGAAGACCGCGAGTTGCAAAGCGAATTCGAACTACTCAGCCACGCGTTTGAGATCAACGAAACAGCCCAGGCGGTCGCCTATGGGCTTTACGAGAGCGAAGACAGCGTGCATAGCCGACTGGGTCATGCCGCGAGCCAGATCGAACGCTTCGCTCAGGTAAACGACCAGTTGAAGGAGTTTGGCAGAACGCTCAGAGATTGTCTGGAACTGGTGTCAGACACTGCTTCCGGCTTGAGTTGTATCGCGCAGACAGCGATTCCCGATCCGGAACGCCTGGAACAGATCCAAACCAGGCTGGACCTCATCAACAGCCTTCTGCACAAGCACAAGGCGGGCAGCATCGATGAACTGCTTGGGATCTTTGCCCAAAGGGAAGAGCAGATCAATGCCATGGCAAACCTCGAGGAGGAGATCGGAAGCCTGGAGTCAGCGATAAACAGCGGATTCTTGTCCCTCAGAAAAACAGGGGAAAAGCTTTCTGCCATAAGGATGAAAGCCGCCGCAGAACTTTCCGTCGAATTGCGCGGCAGCATTGCTTTGCTCTCCATTCCGGAAGCTGAGTTCAAGATTAAGATTGACAAAAAAGTAGAAGAAGAATTTAGCATTCTCAAATATCTCGAATCCTGTTCAGAACAGGGTCAGGATAGTTGCCAGTTTCTCTTCAGCGCGAACCGGGGCAGGGACTTGAAACCCCTTTCCGCGGTAGCTTCCGGGGGTGAGCTGTCAAGGATTCTGCTGGCGATCAAGAAAGTGCTGGCAGACCGCATCGGCGATAAACTGATGATCCTGGACGAGATCGATGCCGGTATAGGCGGACGCACGGCTGATGTTGTGGCGCAGTTTATATTCCAATTGGCGCGACGCAACCGCATCCTATGCATCACCCATTTGGCTCAGATCGCTGCCATCGCCCATCAGCAGGTGGCTCTGGTCAAAGACAGCGGGAAAAAAGGCAGCGTGATCCGGATGAATCCGCTGGATCCGCGCCAAAGGCTGGAAGAACTGGCCCGGATGCTATCCGGGGAAGTATCTGGCATCTCGCTGCAACACGCAGAAGAACTGATCAAGAAGTACGATAAATGAGGTAAACGATGGACAAGGCGACTAAACGGAGACTGAGAGCGCTCGCGATTTTCGTGATCTTTCTGGCTCTTGCTTGGGCAGCGACTCAAACCCTCTTCAAAGAGAAAAAAGGACCGGATATCAAGGCTGTTTTCGGTGAATCGAGCCAGCAATTTGAACGCATTCCGGCTCTACATCGCGTGACCATGAGCATCAGCACTCCCAATAAGCTGCAGGCTGAAAAGCAATTATCCGCCATTCTGGCAGATCATAGCATCAAAAAACGCAAAAGTGGATTCGACGCTTCAGGATATGGGGCTTATATCTTCCAGGTCAATGAGCAAGACTATCAGGCTGTCGTGGATAAAATCAACAATATTGGCTCTGGAATCATCAACAAGGTCGAAAGCGACGACGATTCTCTGGCAACCTTGACCCTGGCTACGGAAGAAGCCTTCCTGCAGGGAAAACTTGCCGACCGGGAAAGGCTGGACCGTATAGAAAGCGCTTATGGCAACCTCTATAACCAGAAGGCTGACCTCGAGGAAGAGATCAAAGATCTGGAAAACAATGTTGTCACTCCTCTGCGTGAGGGCGATACTCGCTGGATTTTCCTGCAAGTGATGCCCACTCCCACCGGCAGCAGGATATCCTTGGTCCAGAAATTCCTCATCAATTTCTTCGGCGCGATCATCGGTGGTTTCGTGATCGTGGTCCTCGCCTACTACGGCACCAAGCTGCTGATGTACCTGCTGTCCCTGCTTGGCGTCAAGGGGTTCAACTCCTCCAATCTCGGTGGCGGCTATTCCTACGGCGGATACGGCAACCGTTATTATTCCCGCTATGGATACCGCAGCGGGAAGCGCAAAGTCAAGCGGATCTACAAAGGAAAACCCGGCCACACATCCAAAGAAGCGCCGGAAGACAAGGAAGAACAAAAAAGTTAGGGAGTAACCATGCCCAACATCGACCCTTGGCACGTTTGGATAGTTCTGGGGATCTTCTTCGTAATCATCGAAATCTTTGATCCCGCGTTCTTTTTCATTGCCCTGGGCATCGGCGCGATTGTCACCGGACTGCTCAGCCTGATACCCTTCGTCGAAGGCAGCATCCCGCTGCAGATCATCATCTTCGCGATCTTCAGCTTCATCGCGTTTCTGTTCACCCGCCGCCTGGCGAAAAAAGTCCTGCGCAAAGCCGGAAGCGAGACGAACGTTTTCGCGCTTAAGGGCAAAACGGGCTTTATCACCAAGGCCATTCCCGCGGAAGGTAAAGGCTACGTCAAGATCGGGGGGGAGGAATGGGTCGCCGTGGCGCAGGACTCCTCGGAGATAGAACTCAACGCAAAAGTCACCGTGATAAACGTCGACGGCAACAAACTGGTGGTTTCCAAAGCCTGATTTGGCTTAATCAATATACATAAAACCGGCGTCCTGATGCCAGGGTGCCGGTTTGCTTATTGAGTCGAGCTCCTGACCTGCCAAAAGCTGCCATCCATTTGGCTCTCGTTCAAATCAAGCGGGCAAGTTGATCGAATGTAGTTGAAATGGCCAAAATCATCACAATAGTGTATACTCATTGTTTTCCTATATGGCTCCTGTTTCTATCCTTGGTGCGACCAAGGAATCAAATAAGAGCGAAGAAGGAGACACAAATAAAAACACCTATACTGATATGTGCCTTATCTACCCACTTTGTTTGAAAGAGAGCCATCCATATATATGCTCCCTGAAGGTGACAGGGAAGGCGGGGAAAGTGGCTGAGGGCGAACTCGGGGTCCGGAATCTGCAGGGCTTACAATTGGACTGCAGAAATGCCAATGAATCGATCGATTTTAATTCTGCAGGGGCTCTCTGAATCCCCAGAACAACTCGTAAACTTCCTGAGGCAGCCTGTGGGCGCGTCCCTCGCTGGCAAAAACCCCAACCATGCGGGCCTCGAAGCAGAGCTCGCCTGCTGAGTTGAGGATCTGTTGCGTCCAGTATCCCTTCACCCGGTTCATCTCGTCGAACCAACTGCGAACGGTGATGATGTCTTCCAGTTCGATCGCCTTGATGTAATCAAGCTTGAAGCTGCGGATGAAGACCTGCAGATTGAGTTCGCGCATGCGGGAGACGGACATGCCCATCTCGATCATCGCTTCCGCTCTGGCGCTTTCTAATATCTGCAGGTAATTTGCGTTGTTCAGGTGCCCGTAGACGTCGCACTCGAAGCCGTATATCCTTTTGCTAAATTCAAATCTCATTTGGTCGCTCCCGATGATTCAAAGTGCCGCCATATTTAATGCTTGACCGATAGGGGCGGCTTAATTCTGATGCGAAAAACTATTTTGCGAATGAGGAAATATATGTCTAATAAAACTGTCAACCCCAAAGTTCAGCAGAAAGTCCGTCAGGCAGTGCAAAAGACGGTGCGTGACCATCGGCACGATATCGCTCAAAAGGGAAAACACCACCATCCCGCCAAGGGTTTGGAGAAGCCCGATCCGCGCTGGATGGAGAACCGCTGGATCCCCGTGATTCTGATGGCTTTCCTGCTTGTCTTGGTCAGTGTACTTTATTTTCCGGTCGCGTTCGGAGGCAAAACACCCCAGGCCTCGGACATTTCTCAGTGGCAAGGCGCGGCGAACAAGATCATCGAGTACAATAAAGCTCATTCCGACAATGCTTTATGGACGCAAAGCATGTTCTCCGGCATGCCCTCATACATGATTTCTTTTCCCAACCGCTGGCCGTTTTTGGAGAACCTCTCCCGCGTTACGGACAAGGTCATAAACTGGCGCATTTTTCTGCTTTTCATCGGCGCGCTTGGCATGTTTCTCTTGCTGAGGGCGTTCAAGCTGGATGTCTGGACCAGTTTCTTCGGTGCCGTCGCCTTCATGTTTTCCTGCCACTGGCTGGGGTTGGTGGAGATCGGGCACAACACCAAGTTCCGCGCTGTCATGTATATTCCCTGGGTTGTTGCCGCCCTGGTCTATCTGCGGCGAAAACCCGGATTGCTGGGCTTGGGGATGCTGGCCACGACGCTGATCGTCCAACTGCGTGAGAACCATCCCCAGATCACCTATTACCTCTACCTGTTCGTCGGCATGTATTGGCTTTGGCAACTCATCGAGAGCCTCCGCGCCAAAGACATGAAAAAGTTCGGGGTTTTCACCCTGCTCGCCGTTCTGGCATTTGGCCTGACCGCGCTGGCAGTACTCAATCCTTACATGAGCACCATGGAATACAGCCATTATACCATGCGGGGCGGGGCGTCAGGCCTGGAAACGAGTTATGCCCAGGGCTGGAGTTTCCACCCCAAGGAGATAATCACTTTCTTCATTCCTGATTTCTATGGCGGCGTAAGCCCGAATTACTGGGGCTATATGCCTTTCACGCAGATATATAACTACTTCGGACTGATTGTCATCGCCCTTGGCGCGATTGCCCTGTTGGGCAAGAAACACCGCCGCATCTCTGTCTTTCTGGCGATCGGCTCCTTCATCTTTCTGATCATGTCCTTTGGCAGCGCCACGCCTTGGCTGTCAGACCTCTTCATGAAGTATCTGCCCTATTTCAATAAATTCCGCGTGCCTTCGATGATCCTGACCATGGTGCAAATCATCGCGGTGATCATGGCAGGCTTGGGAGTGGACACCCTTCTGAGCCTGAGCGACGAGCAAAGAAAAGTCTGGAGCAAAAGGCTTCTCAAGGCTTTCTGGATCAGCGGCGGTGTGTTCCTGCTCTGGCTGGTGCTTGCCAAATCGCTGTTCGGCGGCTTATCTTTCACCAGCGCGGATGAAACTGCCCAACTCGCCCAGCGCGGCATGACGGAACTGCCTCCCGATATGAAGGATACGCGCCTGGGACTGCTCTACGGAAGCGGAATCCTCAGCCTGCTGCTGCTGGCGGTCAGTATGGGACTTGCCTATCTGCACAGCATCCGCAAGCTGCCGCGCCTGGCGTTTGTCCTCTTGCTTACTGTGCTGGTTTTTGTGGATCTTTATGTCTACACCGGCAAGCATCTCAAACCTGACACCTTGCAAGCCAGGCAGGAATACGCGAATAAGTTTGAGGCGCAAGACTACGACCAGTTTCTGCTTTCTGACAAGGATGATTTCCGCATCTATCCCATCGACCGCAGCCTGCTGACCGGCAACGGGCTTCCCAAACCCGCGGGAGAATGGGCATACCACCATCAGACCGTCAACGGATACTCTGCAGCCAAGCTGAAGCGCTACGACGATCTGCTAAAACTGATAAACGGCGATCCAGCCAAAGGTAAAACCGGCGAGTGGCAACGCTATCTGCTGGGCCTTTACGACATCAAAGAGGGACAGCTGCCGGTGGAAAAGCCGACTCCCGTTTTGGACATGCTGTCTGCGAAGTATTTCCTCCATCCGGAGGCTTTGCCCAACGACTCGCTGTTCGCGAGCGCCGCTCCGCCCTGGGACATGCTATACCAGAAGCTGACTCCCGTATTCAACGGTGCAGACGGAGTTGCCATCTACAAGAACGAAACAGCCTTGCCACGCGCCTGGTTCGTGGAAAGAGTGCAGAAAGTCAGCCCCGCGGACTCCATCCTCTCGCTGATGCGGGCCGAAACCTTTGATCCCCGCGCGGTGGCTTATGTCGAGACCGATATCAAGGGCATCGCCAAACCTGATTCCTCATGGGTCAGGCAGACATCGGCGGAGATGCATAAGCTGTCTTACAGCCTCTACACCGATAAGCCCGCATTCCTTGTGCTCAGCGAAGTCTATTATCCTGCCGGCTGGAAAGCCACCCTCGACGGCAAGCCGGTGGATATCCATCCCGCAAACTACGTCCTGCGCGGAATCCAGATTCCTGCCGGCGAGCATAAGCTTGAACTTGTCTTCGCTCCGGAATCATACGGCAGGAGCGTCACTCTGAGCCTGATCGGTTTGTCGCTCAGCCTCATCGCCCTGATCGGCGGAGCGCTTCTTGCCTGGCGCAAAAAGCAGGACATCCAACCCTCCGGATCAACATCGGAAGAACATGAGAATAAATGACCGCGACTACCGCAGCGTCTGGTGGGAACACGGGCGCCTGCGCCTGATCGACCAGAACAAGCTGCCTTTTGAATTCTCCGTGCGTGAATTCACAGACCATTTCCAGGTCGCGGATGCGATCAGGGACATGACCGTCCGCGGCGCTCCCGCCATCGGGGCTGCGGGCGCTTACGGGCTTGCCCTGGCAGCCCAGCATGCTCCGGACGACAAGTTCCGCTCCGCCCTGCGGCAGGCGCGCGACCTGCTCATCGGCACCCGCCCGACCGCGGTGGACCTGCTCAACGGCGTGAACTACGTTTACGAGCAAACCCTGAAATTCATCCCCCATATCGCCCATGCCCGCCAGGTCGCGGTCAGCGCGGCGGAGGAATTTGCCAATCGCAGCGCCGAAGACTGCCGCCAACTGGGTATTGCCGGCAACGAAATCATTCCGGAAAACGCGAGAATCCTCACCCACTGCAACGCCGGCGCCCTTGCCACAGTGGATTGGGGGACCGCTCTGGCGGCGATCCGCGTCGCCCACCGCAAAGGAAAGAATGTCTTCGTCTATGTGAGCGAAACCCGCCCCCGCTTCCAGGGAGCGCGCCTCACAGCCTGGGAACTGGAGCAGGAAGGCATCCCGCATGCCATTATCGCGGATTCCGCCACTGGCTATTACTTCTGGAAAAAAGAGATAGACGTCGTGATCACTGGCGCCGACCGTGTCTGCCTCAACGGAGACATCGCCAACAAGATCGGCACCTACGATAAAGCGGTTCTCGCCCGCGCCCACGGGATACCGTTCTATATCTCCGCGCCGCTCAGCACTTTTGACTTCGCTTGTTCCCGGGGGACGGACATTCCCATCGAGTTCCGCGCGGACGAGGAACTCAAAGAGGTCAACGGCTTCGTCACGGCAAATCCCAACTCAGCGGTGCTGAATCCTTCTTTTGACATCACCCCTGCGGAGTTGATCACCGGGATTATCACCCGGCACGGCGTGTTTCCGCCGGATGAAGCCGCCCAAATGGTGCAGGACTGAGCGCATGAGCGAACGCGGGATCATCGATCTGCTGGTGGAAGGGGGCACGATCCTCACCTTGGACGGCGGTATGCGCGTCCTGGAAGATCACGCCCTTGCCATCGACAATGGTAAAATCATCGACTTGATCCCGCAGGGAGACAAGCCATATCAAGCCAAACGCGTCCTTGACGCCCGTAATTGCCTCATCATGCCTGGCCTGATCAACACCCACACCCACCTGCCGATGACCTATTTCCGCGGTCTGGCGGACGATCTGCCGCTCGAGGTCTGGCTGCGTGAATACATCTGGCCGCTGGAAACCAAACTCCTCGACCACGAGTTCATTCTCGCCTCCTCATTGCACGGCGCCGCCGAGATGATCAAAAACGGCATCACCCAGATCCACGACATGTATTTCGATATGCCCGCCATCGCCGACGCCTGCGCAAAAGCCGGTCTGCGCGCCCTGATCGGCGAAGCGGTGCTGGACGTCAAGCTTGACGCTCATTCCTCCCGCGGAGATTTGGGCTCCAGGGCGGTCGAACTCCGCGATCGCTACCGGGACAACCCTTTGCTGGACTTCGACCTCGCCCCGCACTCACTTTACGGCTGCTCGCGGCAGACCCTTGAGGCCTGCGCCCGGGCGGCGTCCGACCACAATCTCCTGCTCCATACCCATCTCTCCGAAACAAGGGGCGAAGCGGAGCAAATCCTCGCCGCGCATGGCGTTAAGCCAGTTTTTTACCTCAAGCAGCTCGGTTTGCTGGACCTCCCTGCCGTCTATGCCCATTCCGTCTGGCTGGATGAGGACGAGATAGAACTATTGGCCTCAGCTCCGGCTTCCGTGGCAATGTGCACCGAATGCAACCTCAAACTCGCTTCCGGCATCCTGCCCCTCAAATCCTATCTGGACCATGGCGTGAACGTGACCTTCGCCACCGACGGCGTCGCCAGCAACAACAACCTCGACCTGCTCTCGGAACTGGACGTCACCGCCAAACTTCACAAAGCGGTGAACAACGATCCCGCCTTTCTGCCCGCCGAACTGGCGGTGCGGATGGCGACCCGGAATGCCGCCCAAGCCCTCGGCTGCGGAGACCGTCGCGGCTCTCTCGAAGCAGGCAAAGATGCCGATTTGATCGTCCTTTCCCTGGACTCTCTGGATGCCCAGCCCGTTTACAACCCCTATTCCCACGTGGTCTACGCCCTTGGTTCCAGGCACGTGCGCGACGTCGTGATCGCGGGACGGATCGTCCTCGAGGGTGGTGAACTCACCCAGGTTGACGAAGCGGAGATCGTTGCCACAGCGAGGGAGTATAAAACCAGGATCCTGAACTCCCGATGATCAAGTCGCTCAAAAACCGGCGCGCCCTCCACGACTACTTCGTGATCCAGAAGTTCGAGGCAGGCATCGCCCTCGTCGGCACCGAGATCAAATCCATCCGCGCCGGCAAGGTCAACTTCAAGGACAGCTACGCGCGCGTCATCGACGGCGAATGCTGGCTGCTCAACCTCCACATTTCGCCCTGTGACAACGCCGCCCACTTCAACCACGACCCGGAGCGCAAGCGCCGCCTGCTCCTGCACAAGCACGAGATTCGCCGCCTGCAGGTCAAAAGCGAGGAGCAGGGCATGACCATCGTCCCCCTCGAGATTAGTATCAACGAGAAAGGCCTCTGCAAGGTCGCCATCGCCCTCTGTAAAGGCAAAAAGACCTATGACAAGCGCGAATCCCTCC
>CAZKAA010000013.1:0-33053 GCA_964550575.1 uncultured Candidatus Cloacimonadota bacterium | reverse complement strand
TGCGCGGATTCCTCCAGGGACGGGAAGTGCCCTACACCGCGGAGATCGCGTTCAACTTCCCCCTCATCCAGGCAGTGGGAACCCCCAACTGCTTCTATCTGGAGTGCGATCAGCCGCAGTTCAATCCTTCCGAGAACTGGAATCAGGTGTGGGATTCCACGGAAAACCACAACGACGGCTTGTTCATCGGAAATATCAGCACCCGCCCCATGGGCCAGGGGGCCAACGGCTGGAAGTGCGCGAGCTATGAAGACGGCGGGGGATATATCTACAACCTGGGCCATCCTTCGATGAGCGTCAACACCAACTTCACGATGATCTCCTTTGCCAAGATCAGAAAAGGCCAGACCTATGCCACAGTCGCCTGGATGGCTTCCGATCCCTACGACGGCACGACCGCTTACACAGACGCGGACGGGGTCTATCATCCCGGCATGAACCTCCGGCTCAAGCCCAGTGTCGGCATCTATTACGAAAACGGTTACATGTACTTCACTTCTGTCAACAACGTTTACAACCAGGTTACGGTAACCGCCCCCTTCACGCCCGAAGGCAAGTGGCCCCACAACAAAGACCAGTGGATATTTATGGGGATGACCTACAACCGCGGCATCGTGAAAGGCTACATCAACGGCGTGCTGGTGGGAACCAACTTCAGCGGCTTCCCTTTTGCGGCGATCCCGACTAACTACGGCTACAGCATCGGCAGGAGAGACCTCCGCGGCGGTACTTTCTCCAACACGGACTACCGCTATATGTTCGGCCTCCTGGACCAGATCGGCCTGTATGACCGCACCCTGTCCGAAGCGGAGATGGCGGGAATCTACAACCAGATCATAAACCCGGCAAACATTCAGTATATCAAGGATTAAAGGATAACAGAGTCCGGCTGGGAGTCATGCCCCCCAAAGAGATAGCTCTCTTTGGCAGCCGGAGTAGAATTGATCAAACAGCGTCGATCCCGGTTCACGATTTCGATTGACTGACCCGCGGCGGAACTACAGGAGTCCTAAATGCAGAAAAACGTATTGGTTGTGACCTCAGATATGGGATTCTGGGAAAGCATGCATTCTTTTTTTTCCGAGAGGGGATACGATCTGAGGATCACATCCGATTTCGCCCGGGCAAATGAAGTGGCGGAAAGCGGAGACCTTGATCTGCTGGTGGCTGACATCGATATGAACTCCCGGGCTGAGCTAGGGCTTCTGCTCGAAACCGCCCGGCTCCGGGACAATATCAAAACCGCTTTCGTATGCGCGAACCAGAATGAAGAACTCCTTAAAGAAGCGCATACCTGGGGAGTTGGTACGATTCTGACCAAGCCTCTAATTCTGGAAGACCTATGCCGGGTGGTTGGGCTTGATCCCGGGAGCGGTGACGCGGAATGCTCCGAGATCGCGAAGATCCATCCCAACATCGAGCAAAGCCTGCTCTGGGGCTTTTCTTCCGATCTGAAGTGGGATTTCCGCCTGCTGGGCATGGTCCGCTCCCTTGCCCCCGAAGAGATTATCGACCTCGACGAAGAGGAATGCTCCATGGTCTGGGTGGAATCCGGCAACCTGCAAGTCTATATGAACTCCACTCTCGTCGACCAGCTTGCCGAAGGGGACTTTTGGGGAGAGGAAAGCTTCGTCAATCCCGGCTCCGTAAACACGCACCTGATCGCCAGGGATGCCGTGAAGGTGCGCCAGTTCCAGCGCCGCAAGATTCTCGATTTTTTTGCCTACAACGATGAAACCCTCACCAAAAGGTATATCATCAACCTCGTGATCTGCCTCCATCGCAGATGCAAGCGCGCCCTCGCCCGCCTTGCCGCGCTCAACCTGAAGACCAAAGAGGAAGCCTGATGTCCCTGAGCTTCAAACAAGTCCTGCATAGCCAGGTGGATGAAAACCTCAATGGAGTAGAGCTTTGCCTGATCATCGACAGCATGCTGGAGAGAAACCCCGCCTGGCGCGAAGAAGCCCGCTCGCTACTGCGCAACTGGCTGATCCTGATGAAGGAGAAAGCTGCCTCCGACATCGACTTCGGCGCTCCCGGAGCTAAGAACCTGATCTGGATGCGGATATTCGGAGACAAGAAACCCCTGGACAACCTCGGCGAATTCTCCTGCCTCGAGACTGCCGCGATCATCACCAGCTGGCTCAGCCCCATGCAGAAGCAGCGCCTGTTCGACAACATGGTGCTGGACTTCTCCGCCTCCGTGCAGGCAGACGACCATGAAATCCGCTTCCGCGGCTCCTGCTATCTGGACCGCAGCCATGTCTGCGTGAATTTCCGCCGGATCAACGACTTTGTATTCACCATGGACCAGCTGCGCATGCCTCCGCCCATCCGGGAACGCATGAACCTGAACTATGAAAAGACAGGGCTCATCCTTGTCACCGGCATCACCGGAAGCGGAAAAAGCACCACCCTGGACGCGATCATCGATATGAACAACCGCGACAACCACGGACATATCGTGATCATCGCCAATCCCATCGAGTATGTCCACGAATCCCAACTCTGTATGGTGCGCCACCGCGAAGTCGGCTCCGACGTGCTGTCGTTCAGCCACGGAGCGGTTGAATCCCTGCGCCAGGATCCCGACATCATCATGGTGGGAGAGATGAGGGACCCCAACACCATTTCCACGGTTCTGGAGATCACGGACAGCGGACACAAGGTTTTCACCACCCTCCACACCAGTTCCGCCATCGACAGCATCCACCGCATCGTGGCGGAATTCCCTTCCGAGGAACAAGAGCGCATCCGCAATCGCCTGGCGGACGTGCTGTGCGTGATCGTCTCCCAAAAACTTATCCCTTCGGTTGACAACAAAGTTATCATGACCAGAGAGATCCTTTCCGTGGACGCCAGCGTCCAGGCAGCCATCCGCAACAAGAACATCGGCGAAATATATCAGATGATGGTGGAAGGAAAACGATATGGGATGTGCACGTTGGAACAAGATTTGCACGAATTGGTTAAGCGGGGTTTGGTTACCAACAAAACCGCGATGAGCTATGCCAACAACAAGAAACGAATGTACCAGCTGCTGTATATGACTTGAGCGGACGACACTTCGCGCGGCGGGTAAAAGGTATTGAATGAAGAAGCATCCGAAAATTGCCATCGGGATCCACGAAGACGGACCGTCGATAAAGCTGGCCCAGATCTACCGGGACACTTATCAGCTTTATCTGATGAACCTCCAGCGGATTGATCTGAGCGCTTCCCTCTATCAGCCGGGGGCTGACTTCACCCAGAACGGTAAAACGTCCAACGGGGACAGCCAGAATCCTGCCGGCGAGATCAATCTCAACGAATTGGACGGCTCCTTCTCGCCCGGATTCCAGATCAACCCATGGGACAAGCTGTTCCGGGACATGAATCCCGAGCGGGCGGTGCTGGCGGTTAATGTCAACGAGGACCAGATCGTCCGCGAAGCGGTAAGTTCCGCCAGCAAGCACGAGATCAAGGAACTTGTCCGGCAGCGCCTGCATTCCCGCCTCTACAAAGCCGGCGAATGGCAATGCTCGGAAGTCTCTCTGGGAGGCCAGCAGCTGCTGTGGATGCATCTTGGCGTGAACCGCCTCATCACCGAACTGCTGCTGCAGGCCAGGCAGTATAAGAAAAAACTCTACTTCCAGCTGGCGGATGCGAATGACATCGCCCTCACGGACTACTTTCGCCTCTATTACCCCCACGAAGAGCAGAGGGTGCTGCTCCTCTACCTGGGCAACGAATACCGCAAGGCCTTCATGTTCAGCAACGGCGAACTGGAAGGCATCTTTCCCCTGAACATCTCGGAGCCCATACCCGAACCAGAACTGATCCTGCCCCGACTCAGCCTCGCCCTGGACTCCGCCATGGTCGCGGAACCCCAGGTTACCGTCGTCTGCGGAGACCTTGCCTCGGAAACCCTGGTCAAATACTTCAACGACAACGGGCCGGGCAAGACCGAACTCATGACCTTCCCCACCCTGGTGCCGGATTCGACCCGCACCGACGCCTACGACGCCACCTACCTGGCGCAGTTCGCTCTGCCCATAACCCTTGCCTACAAAGCAATTTTCCCTGATGAACCGCGCTTCACGCCCAGCAATTTCCTCCCCAAATCCCTGCGCGAAGCCCAGAAAACCTTCAAAATCGTCTGGCACGGATTCCTGCTCGCCATCGCCGTGTTCGGCGTGGTCATCTACGGCACATTCAGCTTTCTCGCCAGAAACGACGTCTATCACAAAGCTTATGAAGAGAAGCGCAACCTGGACCATCAGGTCGCCCGGCTGACCGCGGACACCGCCCAACTCACCGCGATGCGGACGGAGATCCAAAGCTTCGGCGAAAACACGGAAGCGATACGGGGCCTGCTGGTTGGAAAGAACGCCTGGGGCGAGGTTCTGGACACCCTTAACCGCCTCTTCCAGACCCGCCCGATCAGCTGGCTGGTCAATTTCAAGCAGGAAGGCGGGCGCTTGCTCATCAACGGCGTGACCACCCAGCGCGACAACGTGATCGACTTCGCGGAAGCCCTTCCCAACAGCCGCATCACCAAAGTCACCGGCGTCATGGTGCACGAAAAGCGCCTCTGGAGCTTTGAGATAAGCTCCGACCTGCCTGCTGTGGACTGGGTGGGACAGATCGAAGCCGAGATGAAGGAGCTACTGGAATCCCAACTCGCGCAACAACTGCCCCCGGCGGAGGAAGAGGCTCCCCCGGAAGAGGAAGTCATGCCGCCTGTGGAAGCCATTGCTGAACCAACTCCAGCCCCAACCCCTCCTCCGGCACAGGAGCAAGCTCTACCCAAGACGATCCAGCCTCTCACCGGGTCCGCCCAGCCGCAGCTTTCCTCCTGGCAGAGCCAGGCAGGAGGCGACGCCGGGGAAGACTTCAATAAATACATGGAAGCAGTCCGCAGCGGCAATCTCAAGCAAGCCAAAACGCTGGGTGAAAACTACCTTTACCGCTACGAAGGAGGCAGGCTGATCCCCCTGGTGCGCTGGCATCTGGCAAACCTTCTCTACGACAAGGGGCAGTTCGCCAAAGCCGGATCCCTGCTCGAACCCCTCACCCACATCGCGGACCGCCATACGCCCTACGCGCTGCTGCTTTCCGCCAGGATCGCCCGCGCCACAGGTAAAGAAACCTTCAGCGAAACATATTCCACCCTGATAAGGGACTATCCCGGCCATCCCGCGAGCAAGCAGGCCGAGACCGACCTCGCGATCATCAACCAGGCGGGAGGCGGTCAATGAGCAACAGCACCAGAAACACGATCATCCTCTCCATCATCCTCATCCTGATCACCGCCATGTGGATCGTCGTCATCGGCAACGTCACCCGCAAAACCGCCGAGATCACCGCTTCCAACAAGCGTGCCCAGATCTCGATCGACTCCCTGACCGCGGAGCTTTCCGCCATCGACACCCTCAAGGCGGAGTATGAGCTCAAGAAAGCGCTCATGCAGCAGCAGAGCAAGTTCATCCTGGGAATGGACAATCCCACCGTCACCTACGAATACCTTTTGGGAATCCTCAAACTAAACGGGCTGAACGTGGACTACGATTTCGCCGCCTCCCAGGCGGACTCGGCGGGTGCCATGTTCCACGATTATGTCATCAGCGGAAAGACACACTACAACAATCTGCTCCGCCTGACCCACCAAATTGAGAACCAACGCGCGGTCATCACCATCGAAGACCTCTCCATCGCCTCCGCCAGCACGGCGGAAGCGGACACCGTCAGCTTTTCCATGATGCTGCGCACGCACTTCCGCGATGGCGGACCTCTCCTGCCTGAGCTTGAATACCGGGAACTCGGATCCCCGTATCTGGGTTACTCCCTCTTCAAGGTCAGGATCGCGGACGAGGTGCTGCCGTTTGACGTCGATCCCGATCTGCTGAATGTCGAAGACGCCAAGCTGATCGGCATAACCAGGGGTATGGCTTTCTTTAGAGACGGGCAGGGGATCATCAGGATCCTGACCAAAGGCAGCAAAGTTGCCTACGGATACCTGTTCCGGATCGACGAAGCATTGGGCAAGGTTGTTTTCCGATTGGCCAAATACGGGCTGGAAGAAGATTACACCGTCTTGATTAGCAATGAATAATGAGGTTGGTCTGATATGAGAAACATCTTACTCGCCGTGTTGCTTGCCCTGACAGCCTCCGCGCTGTGCGCGCAGGGATCCAAAACACCGGATCTGGGGCTGGTCACGATCAGCGAAGCCGCGCCGCTGAACGACGCGATCCAAATCCTGGAAATCCAGGCGGTCAGGCTGCAAAGCAAAAAAATCCTCAATCTCAGCAACTATGCCGGACCGATCGGCATCCCCCTGAACAGCATCCCGCTCGCGCAAGCCCTCGAGATGATCGCGCTCAAAAACAATCTGGTCATCCAGGAGAAGCCGGGATACATCGCCTTTGCCAATCCCGAAACGCCGGAAAACCCGCAGGCAGCGGAAGCGGACGCCCTGGGCATCAACACCAAGCAGGTGAGGATAAACGCCATCGCCCTCGTCGCCGACCGAGCCTATCTGAAATCTTTGGGCATCGACTGGTCCACCGTCTTTGACGGAAAAGTGACCGTCAACGCCGATTTCGGCGGCGCGTCACAGGTTCCCAGCAGCCTCTTCGGCATCGGCGCGGACACCGATTTCAGCATCAACGGAACCCAGATCGAGATTTCCACCCTCGTCAAAGCCATCGAATCCAACCAGAAGGGCTCCGTCATCGCCAAGCCGAACATCATCGTCAATTCCGGCAAGCAGGGCTTCATCCAGGTCGGGCAGGACATCTCCGTCAAAGCTGTGGATGAAGCGGGAAACACCACCGACACGTTCTTCGCCACCGGCGTGATCATGCAGGTCAATCCCACTGTGGTGACCGTGGGCGGGGACGAGGTTATCCACCTCGTGGTCAGCATCGAGCGCAGCAGCGGAACCCCGGGCAACGTCAGCACGATCATCAACCGCAGCAAATCCGACACCGAACTGGTGCTCTACGACGGAGAGGAGATTGTCATCGGCGGACTCTACGACACGGACACCATCCGCACCCGCGGCGGCATTCCCATCCTCAAGGACCTGCCCTGGTGGGTCCTGGGACTCCGCTATCTGACCGGCTACGACAAGTATGAGGTCAAGGAACGCGAACTGGTGATCTTCCTCAAGGCGGACATCATCGAAAACGCGCTCGATCGCGCCAAAGCGGCCAAGCCCGGCTATTCGCCCCTTCCCGAGGAAGCAGGGGAATGGAACTATCTGGATTGAGAGACTGAAGCACTGAGATTTTCAACACCCGCATCTTGCGACCCCGGCCCCGCCGGGGTTTTTTTCACCCGCCAGGCAAGCCCGTTTTTCCGCCCCTGTTCCTGCTCCGGAAAGCACCTTGTTTCCACCCGGTATCCACCCGAACGCCGACCGGGAGGCAACCGGGAGGATACCCGCTGGCCAGAGCGCCAAAAACAACGTTGGAAAGGGAAAGGGATCGGGTTGCCGCAGAAAGCGGAACGGGTTCAGGCGCTGTCAGCAGGGCGCAGGCATTCCTCCGAGTTGTTGCCCACCTTGTTCACAAACCGGCTCACCGGATAGAGTTCCAGAACGCCTTCCGGGGCGGGTTGGAGCAGCGGCACGAAGTCCAGCGCGTCGGTTTGGCCGTGGTCCAGCCAGAGCAGCCTGTCGTCTCCGCTCAATATCACCGGCATCCGCTGGTGGATGGACGACATCAGATCGTTGGCGGAGGTGGTGATGATCGCCAGCGAGGGGACGTAACTGCCGTCCGGGCCGGCCCAGGCGTCGTAGATGCCCGCCATGAAGAGCAGGTCTCCCTCCGCGGCGTGGATGAAGAACGGCTGCTTGTCGCTTTGCCGCCATTCGTAGAACCCGTTGGCGGGGATGAGGCATCTCCTGCGCTGCAGGCCGCTGCGGAATGTTGGCTTTTCCGTGATCGTCTCGGAGCGGACGTTGATCATGTTGAATGCCGGCAGTTCTTTGCTCCAGGAGGGGATCAGGCCCCAGCGGAAGCTTCCCGGGTAGCGCCCCGCGTCCTGGCTCACGATCGCCGAAACCTTCTGGGTCGGGGCGACGTTGAAGTTCATTTCGATCTGTTCTGAAATCCGGGTCAGGCGCAGTTCCTTCTCCAGCTTTTGCAGCCGGTCATACTTGACCACTTGGGCAAATCTTCCGCACATAAGGATCTCCTTCTCATTGACAAGATCGGCGTCCCGCCAAATCATGCAATAAAAATCTTCACAAAGCCGGAACTCCGGCGGCAAGGAACAGTGATGGCCAAGTTTGACATAGACGCGGTGATGCGTGAGCTGGAAAAGCACTTCCACAGCGTGAAAGCGCCGATCGTGGACTTCATTCAGGCGCAGACCAGGGACCCGTTCAAGGTTTTGGTGGCGACCATCCTCAGCGCCCGCACTAAAGACGAGACCACGACCCGCGCGGTCACGGAGTTGTTCAAGGAAGTGAACAGCGCGGACGATCTGGACAAAATCAAGCTGGCGGACCTGGACGCGATCATCAGGCAAGTGGGCTTTCACAACGAGAAATCGAAGCATCTCAAGCAGTTGCCGCATGTCCTGCGCGAGCGCTTCGGAGGCAAAGTGCCCGCGGAGATCGACGAACTGCTGGAACTCCCCGGAGTGGGGCGAAAAACCGCGAATCTGGTGCGCTCGGTGGCATTCGGGCTGCCCGCCATCTGCGTGGACGTGCATGTCCACCGCATCAGCAACCGCTGGGGTTATATCAGCACCAAGACCCCTTTCGACAGTGAAATGGCACTGAGAAAAACCCTACCGGAAAAGCACTGGCTGAATTATAATTCTTTCCTCGTGGCGTTTGGGCAAAATCTCTGCTATCCCCGCAAGCCGCGCTGCCAGGACTGTCCGATCTACCAATACTGCAAGAGGATCGGAGTCTGAGGCGAATAGGTTTTTAACAAATATAACTTGACAAATCGCTAGAGCGCGTAATGGTTGCTGAAAAGTGTAAGGAGTCAAGTATGGAACAACAACCCCCCAACCAGCCGCCCTATCAGCAGCAATACCAGCAGCCCTACCAGCCGCAGCAAAACTACAACCCCTATCCCGGGCAGTTGAACGCTCCGGTGGTGCCGGTGGGTACCTGGATCGTAACTTTTCTTCTGATGCTCATTCCCCTGGTCAACCTGATCATGCTCATCGTGTGGGCAGCCAGCGGGACCGAAAACCCCAACCGCAAGAACTGGGCGATCGCGACATTATTGATGTATGTGATCTATATCGTCCTTTTCATGCTGATGGGAACAGCGATCATGGGAATGCTCGGAGGATTGGCGGAATCGCTGTCCTGAACCCTGTTTGAACTGATCCTGCCGGCACTCTGAGGGGTGCCGGTTTTATTTTGCTGCGGATTCCCAGGCTTCGCGGATCTCGTCGATCTCAAAGCCTTTGCGGAAGAAGTGGGTGAATGCTTTTTCCTTGAGTTTCGGACGCGGCAGATCCCTGTTTTTGCCCAGATACTTTGCCATCATTTCCTTCAGACCCTGCGCGGCGTCCTGCTTGTCGTAAAGTCCTGCCATCAGGGGTTCCCAGACCTCCGCGGGAATGCGCTGCTCGCGGAGTTTGGCGACAATCGCCCTGCGGCTGGCGCGGCGCTCGAGATAGGATCTGATCAGCAGTTCGGCGAAGCGGGCATCGCTGAGGAAGTTCAGTTCCCTGCATTTGGCGACAGCCGCGTCGATCAAAGTCGGATGGAATTGCTTGCGCCCCAGCAGCAAGCGGCACTGCCTTTCGCTGTGCTCCGCCTTTGCCAGATAGTCGAAGAGCAGGTCGCGTGCCCTCACGTAGAGAAGATTGGTGAGGTTTTCCGCCTCCTGCTCGGCGATCTGCCCCTCAAAACCAGTTCCAAAAAGAGGCGGGAGCATCCTGGCGGGCAGGACGCCCCAGCCAATTCCGTCCAATTCTATCAGGCAGGAATACTTATTCCGGGCTGTTATCCTCAGATTCATTGCCGCCTTCGGAGACGAACAACTCCTCGGGGTTGGCCTTATCGCGCACCTTGGTCTCGATCTCGTTCAGCAGGGCGGGGTTCTCTTTGAGGTATTGCTTGGTTTTTTCGGAACCCTGGCCGAGTTTGACGTCTTCATAGGAAAACCAGGAGCCGCTCTTCTTGATGATGCTCATTTCGGTCGCCATGTCCATGATAATGTCGATATTGGAGATCCCTTCGCCGAAGATTATGGGGAAATAGACAGTTTTAAAGGGCGGCGCGAGCTTGTTCTTCACGATCTTGACTCGCGTCTTAGCCCCGATGACGTCCGTGTCCGCCCCGCCGATCTTGATCCCGCCGGCAAAGCGCACTTCCATGCGCAGCGAGGCGTAGAACTTGAGGGCGACGCCGCCGGTCGTGGTTTCGGGATTCATATAGGCGGTTGCGCCGATCTTCATGCGGGTCTGGTTGATGAAGATCACCGCGGTGTTGGACTTTGCCACGATCGCTGTCAGCTTGCGCAGGGCCTGGCTCATCAGGCGCGCCTGCAGGCCGACGTGGCTGTCACCCATGTCGCCTTCGATCTCGGCTTTGGGCACCAGCGCCGCCACGGAGTCCACGATGACGAGGTCAACCGCGGAACTGCGCACGAGTGTCTCGCAAACTTCCAGAGCCTGCTCGCCCCCATCAGGCTGGGAAAGCAGCAACTCCTCGGTCTGCACGCCCAGACGCTTGGCATAGGCGGTGTCCAGGGCGTGCTCGGCGTCAATGAAAGCCACGATGCCGTTGAGTTTTTGGGTTTCCGCCGCGATGTGGAGCGCGAGGGTGGTCTTGCCGCTGGCTTCCGCGCCGTATATCTCTGTGATCCTGCCTCTGGGGACTCCCCCGATGCCCAATGCCAGGTCCAGGTTGAAAGCTCCGGTCGGGATGACGTCGACTTTCTGCTGTGGCTTGTCTCCCAGGCGCATCAGGGTTCCGATCCCGTATTTCTTTTCCAGTTGCGAGATCGCAGTTTTTAATGCGACTTCTTTGTTTTTGTCCTGCATTGTTCCTTCCTTTAACTTAATTCTATTTGTTTCAAAATGTGGTATGTGGGGCCTTCCGGGCGCAGCACGCTGCGGTAGAGGGTGATCCGGCCGTAGCCCAGAACTCCCCGCTCCACCTCGGAGGCCATGATTTCCCTTTCCATGGCAGGAGGCAGCGAGGCTTTGATCCTGCCCAGGGTGATATGCAGCTTCAACGCCTTGGTGTCCGGCTCGAATCCTGCCTGGCGCAGTTCTTTGAGCAGATCCCGGTGAAATCCGGACAATGAATCTCCGGGATTTTCCAAGCTGGCCCAGACAAGCCTCGGCATCCTGGCGGGAAACAGCTCCAACCCTCTCACGGAGAGAGAAAACGGATCCCTGCCCCGAGCCTGGTTTGTCAAAGCACTCTCCAATTCAGGCACCCGCGTGCTGTCCACATCTCCCAGGAACAGCACGGTCAGATGCAGATTGGCCGATTTGACCCAGTTCACGCCAGGAACTTGCCTGAAGCGGGCCAGATGCTTTTCCAGATCGGCGCGCACCGCCTCGGGGGCTTCCAGGGCGATGAAACAGCGAAAGTTCATTTAACGCTTATATCCAATATCCAAAAGGAATTTTTTGCGGTGGCTGATGTCGGTGTCCAGTTCGATGCCCTTTGGCGCGGAACCGTCCACCACGCCAAGGATTCCGTTGCCTTGCTCGGTTTGCGCCAAAACCACTTGCACGGGATTGGCGGTCGCGCAGAAAATGTTGACCACTTCGCGGCAGTCTTTGACCGCGGGAAGCACGTTGATCGGGAACGCCCCCTGCATCACGATCAGGAATGCGTGCCCGGCTCCCAGGCGCAGCAGGTTTTCCACCGCGCATTCGATTAGATCGGTGTCCGTTCCGTCCTTGCGGATCAGACAGGGTCCGGAAGCTTCGCAGAAAGCAAGTCCGAAGCGGATTCCCGGAACGCTGTTGACCATCGCTTCGAATAGGTCCTCCACCGTTTTGATAAAGTGGCTTTGACCCAGAATGACGTTGGCGTCGGAAGGGAATTTTAACTGCTCGAGCCTCAGTTCCATGCTCATAACCTCAGTGTTAATCGTCCATCAAGTTTCCCCGCGAGCGCAAGTTTGTCAAGCAGAACTTTTTTCCCGCCGTTAGCCTGGCTTAAATGGGCGGTTATGCGCAAATAGCTTGACAGCCAGAAGCACGGAGATTGGATTGGACATTGAAAATATGGCGCCAAGGAGCACCCGCCGATGGCAGAGAAAACTTTGGTCCTGGCCGCTTTGATCTTGCTGGCGGCAGTATTGTGCCCCGCCCAGGATCTGGAGGATGAGTTGCTGAACCGTCCCGGAAACCGGGGCAGCATCGGTGTGGGTTACGGCATACCCTACGGTGGATTGGGCGTGAACGCTGACGTTTACTTCATCGATAACGCGGCGATAACCGCGGGAGTGGGATCCTTCGGCTACACCGCGGGATACGCCATCGGCGCCAAGTATCTCTATGGAAAGCCTTCCGACCTCTGGCGTCCGCAAGCCGTCATCTCGTATGGCATCAACAAGGTGCTCTATATCGACCGCGAGCCGGAAGCAGACTTGCGCGAAGCGTATCAGGGCTTTTCGCTGGGACTCGGATCGCAGTTCATGTTCGGCAAATCCAGAAAACACGGATTCGACATCGACGCCCTCTACATTGTGTCCTCGGGCATCTTTAAACGTGTCGGGGAACTGGAAAGCCAGGGGTATAACATCGGGGATATAAGCCGCTTCACGTTTTCGCTGGGATATCGCTTCGCTTTCGATCTCAAGTTCTGAGAGCCGAAGCCTGTCCGCAATACCGGCGTTCCATATATTGAACATTGCTCTCCGTTGCGTAGCGATGGCCTATGTTACAGGCTTTTATCTCTGAAGCTTGACATTTTGCCCATGACCGGGAACATTGCGTCCGAGTGTTAGGCTGCCACGATTCCGGCGCCAAAGGAGTTAATAATGAAGCACATAGTTCTAATCCTTATCACGCTTGGCATGGCATGGACGCTGTTCGCCGCGGATGCCGATCCCTTGGAAAGTTATCTGGCAAATCCAAATCCGGAGTCATTCCGCGAAGCGGTGGAAGCTCTCACGGACAGTCTGCTTTCCGCCGTTGACCCCACTACTTCAAAAGCATATCTCGCCTTCATCGCCTCAGAAGAATCAACCCGCCTGCTGGACGAACTGCAGCGGGGAATTGAAGATCTCGCAGCAGGGCAGAGGTTCATGCTCGGAAACATCCTGCTGGAACTGGACAAGCTCGAGGATGCGGTTGAGGTGTATGACAGCCTGAATGAAGACTATCCTAACTGGAGTTGCCCCTGGAGGCATAAAGGCGAAGCCCTGTTCAAGGCCGAAGACTTCGAAGCTGCGGTGGAAGCTCTGGCAGAAGCGATCCAGACCAACGAAGAGCATTACGACGCCTATGTCTGGATGGCAATGGCGCTCAAGGAACTGGGGCTTTACGAAGATGCGCTTGCCAATCTGGACTCAGCCCTCAAACTCGATCCCAACTTGGAGGAAAGCGAAGACGACATCATCTCGCTGGATGAAGTGGAAGCCCTCTATCAAGAGCTTCTGAACCTGCTCGACTGATAGAGATGGATTTGATCGGATTCTACGCCAGGGTGTAGCTGTTTCCGCCGGAGCGGGCAAGAAAGCCTTTTAGCTCAAGATTGAGCAGGATGGTGGAGAGTTTGCCGAAGCTGTGCCCCGTGGAGACGATCAGTTCATCGAAGCAGATTTCCCTCTGTTCTTCGCGGAAAAAGTCATAAACAGCCTGCTCCTCCGGCGAGATATCCGGCAAAATCTCCATCTGGTCTTTGAGTTCAGCGTCCAAGCCAAGCAGGGATAATATATCTTCCGGACAGGTTATGCAGTAAGCTCCGTTCTTGATCAGATAGTTCGGTCCCTGCGCGTTTTGGTGGTTGATGTCACCCGGCAGGGCGCAGATATCCCGTCCCTGCTCGAGGGCGAATTTGGCGGTAAGCAGCGCTCCGCTGCTGAGGGAGCCTTCCACGACAAACACGGCGTTTGCCAGACCCGAGATAATGCGGTTGCGGGCTGGAAAGTTCCAGGCGTCTATCTTGGTTCCCGGCTCATACTCCGAGACAAGCGCTCCCTGGGACACGATCCTGGCTGCCAGGTCGTGGTTTGAAGCGGGATAGATTGTGTCCACTCCGCTGGCGAGGACCGCAATGGTATTCGCGTAACCGCTCAGCGCCGCGTTGTGGGCGCAAGTGTCGATCCCGGCGGCAAGCCCGCTGATCACGGTCACTCCCTGCCTGCAGGCAGGCGCCAGGAGTTTCGCGCAGGATTCCCTGCCGTAGGAGGTTGGCTTGCGGGTGCCCACCACTGCGAAGCAGGTCTTGGCCAGCGCGGATTTCAAATCGCCCCGATACCAGAGGATCAGGGGCGGGGAAACGATCTCTGCCAGCCCTTGCGGATAATCCGGCTCTCCAAAGCATATCAGGTCAATGCCATAATGAGCGCAAAGCCTGACGATCTGCTCCTGCCTGGGATGCGGCCTTGCCTCCGCCAGATGCGCCAAAGCCTCTTCCGGTAGTGCGGAGTCCCCGAAGACCGCATGCGCGGGATTGCCCACATATTCGGTTGGATCGGGATACTTCCTCGCCAGTTCGAGCAGCGCGCGGGATTTTATCTCCGGCGCCGATTTGAGGCAGAGCCAGGCGCGAAGTTTGTCCATCAGACAGTTTGCAGCATCTTGAACAGGCGATATTTCAGCTCATCCAGATTCAGCTGCCCAACCGAGGAAATCGGCATCGCCTCGATCCCGAACTGCTTCCTGAACTGCTCCTGTATGCCGCTGAGGACTTCCCCGCGCTCATCCTCCGGAATCGTATCCAGCTTGCTGATCACGACCAGGCAAGGCTTCTTGTCCATGAAGGAATCATAGAAATAGAGTTCTGAACGCAAGGTGCGGAACGCGGCGACGGGATCCGGAGTGTTGATATCGATGAGGAAAAGCAGAATGCTGGTGCGTTGAATGTGGCGCAGAAACTGGTGCCCGAGCCCCTTGCCAAGATGCGCGCCCTCGATGATGCCGGGAATGTCCGCCATCACGAAAGACTGGTAATCGCTGACCCGCACCATGCCGAGCATGGGTTCCAGAGTGGTGAATTCATAGTCGGCGATCTTGGGGCGCGCGGAGGACAACACGCTGAGCAGAGTGGATTTGCCCGCGTTTGGGAACCCCACCAGGCCAACATCCGCCATCAGTTTGAGCACCAGTTCAAGCTCGGCTTCATGGGTGTGTCTGCCTGGCGTGGCATGCCGCGGAGCCTGGTTTGTGGGGGTGGCGAAGTTCGAGTTTCCCTTGCCGCCGTGACCGCCTTTGGCGAGAATTATCCGTTCGTTGTGATGGGTGACATCGGCGACCTTGACCCGCTTTCCGTCCTCTCCGATGCTGAACACTTCCGTTCCCAGAGGCAGGCGCAGAACGACATCCGCGCCGCTGGGGCCCGTCTTGCGAGCGCCCATGCCCGGTTTGCCGTTTTCGGCCTTGAATAGCTTGTTGAAGCGGTAATCCAGCAGGGTGTTGACATTCTCGTCGCCAAGCGCTACCACGGATCCGCCGCGACCGCCGTCGCCTCCGTCAGGTCCGCCCTTGGGGACGAATTTCTCCCGGCGGAAGCTGACCGCGCCGTCGCCCCCGTTGCCCGGTTTGACCTTTATTCTGGCATAATCTATAAACATTAAGCTGCTTGAACTCCCTAGCGGCTGACCGCGAAGCGCCGGTTCAGAGTCTGCACAGACTGCCGGATCTGAAGAATGTAGACTCCGCTGGCCAGATCCCGCCCGTTGATCCTGCCATCCCAGTTTAACTCAAGCGTCGCGCCGCTGACACTGCCGGAATGGATACTGCCAAGTTTCCTTCCCCGGATATCATAAACGCTCACCGTCAATGAACCCTTCTCCAAGCCGCTCAGGGAAATCGATATGTCCGACATCCCGGAGCGGAACGGATTCGGCATCCGGCAGGACAGCCCGGATTGCAGCGGAGGCGTATCCGGCGCGGAAGAAGCGGAGTATTCGTATTCCACAAAGTCGATGCCGTTGTCGCTGAGGCGCAGGGTGCCGGATTCTGGCTCATAAGGCAGATACCCCGCAAAAGGTACCTGCTGGTCAAATTGAAAACTCATGGGGACCACCGGGACTAACGAACCGTCGGGAAACTCAAACTCCGCGGTGAGGGGAAAGTCCCCGTCTGCGTCGTTGTAGTTGAAATTCAGAGTGTTGGGATCATAGGTGCCCATCTCAAAATCGCTGTATTGCGGCAGCGAGTTCTGCGCCACCTGGTATCTGTTGTCCTTGAAGATAAGCAGCGCCGGAGTGCTGTAGTCCCCCAGACCGAAGTTGACGTCCTGCGTGCTCAGGTTCACGTCCAGCCGCATGCTCAGGCTGGCTATCGCGAGCGCGTCATACATATTCGGCCATTCCCCGAATTCCGGATCGGCAGTCAGGTCGGCGATATTGCATGCCAGATAGAGCCTGCCGCCCATAACCATGCTCTGGATGTCCCCGATGCGCTGATATGCGGGGATGCCGGTGTCGTCGATATACATTTTGTAGAGGCCTGAATTGATCAAGCCAGCCACATTGAAGGTATAGAGCATGGCATAGACCAGCGTATCGGTGACCGAGGACGGATTGGCTATGGTCGTGGCATAGGCATTGTATGAGGTCAGTGAATTGAAGGTGGGAAAACTGCCGGACACATTCGCCACCGCGGAGAATATCTTGTTCTCGGTCGCAGCGCACCAGGAGCCGGTGAAGTCCAGATTCGTGCCATAGACCATAACCGAGTCCCCGGTGGCGTCTGTTCCGATCAAGCCCAGATTGGCAAAGGTGGGAGGAAACGCGTCGCTGCTCAGGTATGCCGGATGCATCGCCACCCCTGTTTCCCCCTCGATGCTGACCTCGCTGTGCAGGCGGTAGCGCAGATTTTGTCCGAATTCATAGGGCACCAGCGCTTGAAACCACAGGTCTCCGATATCCTCGGCGGGCACGGTCTGCCATCCGCTGCCGGTGCTGTATAAGCATTCCGTCTGCAGCGGGCTGGGGGTGAAATCGTTCCAGCGGACGCGGAGATTGCCGTCCGCGCAGCGGGAACTGTGCAAGATGTTAGCATAGGGATTCATATCCTGCGCGGACATCGTGGCAGCCAGCAGCAGGATGGCGATAAGGATGAAAAAGCGGTTCATTTGTTCTCCAATATTTCAATTTGTCTCATACAACTCATCTTTCCGGGAGTTCGCCGCCGGCAGGCGGAACGCTCTCCACGGAAATTTTCTTAAAAAAGGTCCAGGGCGTTTCATTCGGCTGGGTATAGCTTTCCGGCGCACTTATGAACTCCGGCCTAGTTTCCATTACGTAATCCCGCAGCCAGTCCGGAAGCTCCATCCAGCCGCCAGCGAGCTTTGTCCCCCGGCAGAACATGATCGCGTTGCCGGGACGCTCGCCCATCTGCATGAAAGGCAGCCAGGGCCACACCCGCGTGAAGGTCAGCACCGCCGGAACCCCCGTCAGATCAGGATTGGCGAGGTCCGCCCGCGAGGCGAGGTATTGGGTGAATTCCGATGCCTGATAGGTGTCGCTTTGGGAGTTGAGCGGGAAATCCCTGCGGCTGAGGGGATTGGGATAATAGGGAAATATTTCGCTGTAGTATGCCAGATCGCCGCCCAGTTCCTGCGAGGGGAAGATCAGCGGCAGCAGAGGCCAGTTCTCCTCTTTGAACCCGCAGTCCTGGTTCATCGGATCGTTGAAAATGTGCAGCACGTTGACATCTTTGTTCGTATAGGGATTGCGCCAGGTGTTGATCACTTCGCCGGTGCGGTGATCGGTGAAAAACGCTATCTCTCTGCCCAGCAGGTAATATCCGTCCTCTTTGCGCACCGCCCGCAGGATGTGGTAGCCCTCAATCCCGAAGAGTTCCTTGCGCTTCTCGCCGTTGACCACCCCAAACACCTTGCCCTTCCAGTGATACACCGTGTCTCTCCCGTCCAGGTCCGCCCGCACCCTGATGTAGTCGGTCAGATAGGCGGGAAACTCCCTGGGCAGGAGGAAGGACGCTATCATGTGCTCAAAATAAGGTTTGGCAAGGTCAAAGTAATAAAACTCCTCCGCGGTGCAGGAAAGCGTGTAAAGCAAGTCCTTCCACCGTGCCTGGACTTGGATCGAGCGCATGGACAGACCTCCGTAGAGGGTGGATTTATACTCGATGCGCCAGGCAGGCTGGCCGTCCAGGGAATCCGCGGCTGAAGAGAGTATCTTCACGTTTGTATGCCCCTGGACTTTCAGATAATCCTTGAGGTTTTTATCCGGCGAACCAGGCTTCGGCGCGAGGTCGATCTCGTTCGAGTTGGGGTCGTAGGACGCGAGGCGAATGCTGAACAGATTTGGGGAAGAGGCTTTGTCCGTCAGCCAACTGGCTTCGAAGTAACCCGTCTCGGCTTCCGCAATGGTCTCCGCCCAAGGCAGATACTCCACGCTGTAGCCATATTCAGGATCATTGTATGTTTGCCATTCCTGCGCGGCAAGCGGCGAAAGGCAGGCGGCAAACAGGGCTAACAGCGCCATGAGCGATAATCTGGGCATCAAACCTCCGTGTCGTTTTGCGGTAAAGACCGTTAGCGTCCATCCTATGACGATTTGAATTATGTCAAGCAAAGTTTGAGCCCATATCCTCAGATAATCCGCCCAACAGGAGGCAAACCGGGATCTTGCGCCCAACCTTCAGCCCCTTTTCCGGGACACTTGCCTCCCCCTGACTTCCCGGTGTCCTCCCGGTCGGCAAGCGGGAGGCGACAGGGAGGATAGGGGGCAATCAGCGTGCCTGAAAACAGGCCGGTACGGGAAAATAGAAAGCGGGGGCCAGGCTGAACCCGGTCCCCGCGCTTGATATATCTTATTTTGTCACAAGCCCAGCAGTTCCTTGATGCGCGTGAGGTCCGCTTTGGCCTGCGCGTTCATGAGTGGTCCGCTGGTGTAGTTTTTGTTGCCGAAGAGGATGAGTGCGGAGCCCAAACCATCTCCCGGGCCGTAATCTCCGGACAGGGGGATGAGGATCCTGTCGATCCTGTGCTTGACGCCCGTCGGGCCGGTCACCGTGAGGGTGTCCGGAAACACCGCCTCCAGCGCGTCGCCTTCGCTGCGAATGCTTTCCAGCATCTCGGGAGTGACCATCATCAAAACCTGATCGGTGCTGGATTCCAGCAGTTTCAGCGCCAGCGCCGCCAAAGTATCGGCAGGCTGGGCGGAAACGGCCTTTCCGTCGCTGAAAAGGGTGCAGATGGTGCCTGGGGCGGCGGTGCCAGCCGCGGAATCGCCATCCTGCTGGTCCTTGTTCATGCAGCAGGCGGTCGAAAACGCGATGCAGCAGAACATCAACAACAGCTTAGCCATCTCAGTCTATGGAGATTTCGTCCAGAAGGCACGCGGAGTCGTAGGCGCTGTCGCCGACGTCGCCGATGCGGATGATCAGGCGCACGACCTGGCCATGGTAGGCTGAAATGTCGGCGGAGAAATCGCGCCAGCCGGTTCCGTAGGCGTCGCCGTGGTCAAAGTAGATCGGCGGAGACACGTCCTACAGTCCATATCCCACAAAGCTGTCGATGGTCTCGTGGAAAAGGACTTGCTCTGAGCCAGCCTCGTCGCGCAGGGCGAAGGTCAGATAGTCCTGATACTGGGAGCCGACCCATTCCATGAACTCCTCGCTCATGAAGTTCCACTTCAGGCTGAGGGTGTTGATGGCTTCGGGCACGAGGAAGGACTGGGCGATGCTGCCGCTGCTTTCCGTGAAGCCCAGGCCGGTGGAGATGATGCCCATGTAGCTTCCCTGCGTGGGCATGATTCCGGCAAGCTGCGTGATCACCCTGCCGTCGCCGGCGCGGGTCCAGCCGTTGATGTTGCCGAACTCGAAGTCTCCGTTGATCAGATCGTAGGAGTAGTGAAGTTCGTCGTCGCCCCACATGGTGAAGGTCGCCGCGGGATTGCGGTATGGATCTGTGCCTCCGGAGAATGCTTCGGAGTTGTCATCCAGCCAGACTGCCATGTTTTCAAAGTAGTCCAGGCAACGTTCCTTGGCAAAACGCGCAGTGACGATCTTGCTGAACGCCAGATATGCTTTGGCGCCCTTGCCGGAGAAGGCGCTGCGCAGGTTGTCGGTTTTTGAGCCTTCACAAGAACCGTTGTAAATGATGCTGTTGGGGAAGGTTCCGCCGAGGTTGCTGATCCAGGCGCTGCGTACGCTGTAAACCGTTCCGGTCTGGGCAAATCCGCCCACGTTGTTGTAGGTTACGTTTTCAAAGTAGCCTATCTCATCGTTGAGGATCGCTCCCAGATAGTCCCAGATGTTGTCTGAGTTCATGGTTTCGTGGGTCAGGATATGCTCTCCGCCCACGCCGTGGGTCATGAAGATCACAGTGCCGTATTCGGTCAGATGGGTAAGCGAATTGATGGTGCATTCAGCATTGTACATGTATTGCAGGTTCAGGTCGAGGTCGCTGTCCACGTTGAAGATGTCGTCGAGTTCCTGCCCGTAGCTGTAGGCAAGCGCTGCCTGATAGGGCTGCCAGATCAGAACGTCTTTGTCCAGCACTGCGTGGGGGTCATCTTCCTTGGCGGGGTTCCAGGCGAGGTTCGGCCTCATGCCGGCGAAGGAATTGACGCCGCGGGTCTGCTGGTTGAGCGGGATGCTGGGCTTGAGGCTGCGCTGGTGGGTAAGTCCGCCTCCGAGGGTGGTGATCAGGCCGTTCTCGTCAGTTTCGGAGAAGATCACGCCGCCCTTGATGCCGTTGGTGTAGGTGATCTCGAGGTATCCGTCCTTGATCGCGGCGCTGGCTACTCCCGGCTGGTCCATGAACCAATCCTGCAGCACGTCGGCAGCTTCGTCGAGGTTGTCCGCTGTGGATTGATTCAGCACGGCCTGGATGCTTGAATGGTTGTCCACGATGCCGCTGACTTCATCGGCGGTGATCTCTTCAAAGACATTGATCTTGTAAAGCGGGGAGTAGTTCTCCGCTTTGCTGCCGGAGAAGGCGACCACACGATAGTAGGCTGTGCCCGGCTCGGCTTCCATGATGTTCAGGTATCCTGAATAGACGCCGTCGCCGAGGATCTCGTCATACTGGTAGAGGTCTCCGTTGTCGACAAGGTTGCCGATTTCGGCTTCCAGGGACCAGTCCGCGGGATCAACCTTGTAGAGCTTGACGGCGGTGATGTTCTTCGCCGAAGCGCTGATGGCCTGGCGCACGATCGAGCCCATGGATTGATTCGCGAAGTAGTTGCCTTGGCTGAAATATGGCACGCCGGTGAACTCGACATCCGTGTTGCGGGTCACGTAGACCGTGACGGAAGCCGTATTGCCGGCTTTGTCCTTGACCTCGCAGACCACGGTGTTTTCGCCCATGTCCAGAGGCAGGTTATCAACCGACCAGTTGCTGGTGCCGTCGGCTGTGACAGCTCCGCCGCCGTTGACGGTAACTTTCACGGATTTGATCCCCTCGTTGTCGACAGCCGTGCCGGCAAGGTCGAGGGTGGTTTCAGTTGTTACATAGGAAAAGTAATTGGTGGGGGAAGTGATCTGGATGGTTGGATCCTCGTCGTCGTTGAGGAACAACCAATCGCAGGCACTCAGAACCAGAAGCATGACAATAAGCAAAAGCGGCATAAGCTTTGCAGCGCTTTTCATAACTACCTCCATACTTTGTTTTTGGAACAAAACCAACACTCCCGCGTGAATGCGGGGATGACATACTTTCTCACAATTGTTCATATCAGGAACTTTCCGCTCATTGTCAAGGAAAAATATCATTTATTTACCCCGAACGCGGTTTTAAAATCAACAGAAGCACCACGGGACAGTGATATTGCCTGCCTTTCCGGATGACGTTCCTCCCCTCGATCCAACCCTCCCGCGACTGGCATAACAAATAACACAAGGCCCTGCAAACCCACCGCATACCATGCAGGAAGGCAAATCTGTTGACAATAACCGCCCTGTCATCTCACTGGCTCAAAAAATAACACACAGCAAGGGGAAACTCATGAAGATCCTGGTTCTCAACTGCGGCAGTTCGTCCATCAAATATCAATTCATCAACATGGAAACCCAAGCCGTTCTGGCAGACGGAATCGCGGAAAAGATCGGCGAAGACATCGCTCTGTTCACCTACAAGAGCGAGAAGTATACCAAGAAAAAGCGCGAAATGGTGATCGAGAATCACGAGCAGGGACTTCAACTGATCCTCGATTCCCTGCTGGACAGCGTCAACGGTGTGATCGCCGACAAGAGCGAGATTGACGCCGTCGGACACCGTCTCGTCCACGCCGGAGAGCACTATTCGGACGCGGTCGTGGTCACCAACCACGTGGTGGAAGTGATGCGCGAGTGCATTTCCCTTGCCCCGCTGCACAACCCTGCCAACCTCAAAGGCATCGAAGCCGTGAAGAAGAACATGCCGGAAGTTCCCCAGTGCGGAGTGTTTGACACCGCCTTCCACCAGACCATGCCCGCTCAGGCATACCTCTATCCCCTGCCCCTGGATTTTTATCAGAAGCACAAGATCCGCCGCTACGGATTTCACGGCACCTCCCACAAATACGTTTCCCTCAAAGCCGCGGAGTATTTGGGCAAGGACATCGCCGATCTCAAGATCATTAGCTGCCATCTCGGAAACGGAGCTTCCATCACCGCCATCGACAAGGGCAAATCCGTGGATACCTCCATGGGCATGACCCCCCTGGAAGGACTCATGATGGGCACCCGCACCGGCGACCTCGATCCCGCCCTGCCCATCCACATGATGCAGCAGCTTGGCATGGAGGTTGACGAGGTCAACTCCATCCTCAACAAGAAGAGCGGCATGCTGGGGCTTTCCACGATCTCCAACGACATGCGCGAGATCGAAGACCAGATCCTCTTGCACCACAATCCCTTGGCGATCCAGGCGCACGACGTCTATTGCTACCGGATCAAGAAATACATCGGAGCTTACTTCGCAGCGATGAACGGTCTGGACGTCCTCATCTTCACTGGAGGCGTGGGCGAAAACATGCCCATCATGCGTGCCCAGGTCTGCGAAAACATGGATGCCCTCGGAATCGCCATCGACAAGGCCGTCAACGACAAATTCACCGGCAATATCGAGAACCTGACCGCGCCGGGAGCGCGCGTCGCCGTGCTCAAGATTCCCACCAACGAGGAACTTATGATCGCGCTGGAAACCCAGCGCCTGCTTTCCTGAACGCGCCTTGCCAAAGGCGGGAGGAGATATGCGCATCGACCTGCTTTTGAACAAATTGTGCCTGACCAAGACGCGGACGATCGCCAAGACCGCCTGCGACAAAGGCTTGGTCAGCATCAACGGCAAAACCGCCAAAGCCTCATCCGAGATCAGGGAAGGCGACCTCGTCCGCTTCAAGCTCTACGGATTCGACCATGAGATCCGTGTGGACAAGGTCCCCTCGGGCAACGTCGCCAAAAAGGACGCCACCGAGTATTACACCCTGCTCAGCCGCAAGGAGCTGCCCGCCTGAGACTTGCGCGCCTGCTGCTCCTGCTGGCAACGCTGCTCGCCTGGATATGTCTCGGCGCGGAATACCGGCTGGCAAAGGAGACCGCTTATTTCGCCCTTTTCACTGCCGACGGCACTTTCGACGGCAGCCCCGAGTTCCTGAACGGACTGGAGAAGAGGCTGGGCGACCTGCAAAAAAGCTGCGGCAATTATCCTGAGCGCAAGGCGGAACTCTATGTCGTCCCCGACCGCCGCGCCTATCAGGAACTCGCGCGCGGGAAAAGCAGCATCGTGGAGTTCTCGGACGCCTTCTACTCCTCCGCGGAAAGACGCATCTACCTTCGCAGCCCGGACCAGGTCTGGGAAGACTATGCCAATCTCATCGTCCACGAATACACGCACTGGTATCTGGACGAATTGCTCTACGGCGCGCCGCTTTGGTTTCACGAGGGCATGGCGACCCGGCATGCCGGCCAGATGGGCATCGAACGCTATCTCTACTACATCCGCGAACGCTTTTGGGGCAACCGGATGGACCTCGTCAAACTCGCTTGGGACTACCCCGCCGAACGCAGCGACTGGGAGATGTATTACCTCTCATCCTATTTCGCGGTGGAATTCATGCAGAGCGAGGATCCCTCGTCGTGGCGCGCTTTCTGGCAGGATGTGGCGAGATTGAACCGACTCGGCATCCGCGCGGACTGGCAGACCTCCTTCCAACTCACCTATCTGATGGATCTGCAGTCCTTCAACGACAAGTTTGCCGCCGCCAGCCGCGCCCAGGCCTGGATCTATCTCTTCTTCGCCGTCAACACCCTGATCTTTGCCCTGCTGCCCTTTGCCGTGATCATCGGCGTAATGCGCCACCGCAGAAGGATGCGCGCTCTGCCGGACGGGGAGGGCGAAACGGACGGCTCCGGAGATGCCGGAGAACAATCCGATGATGTTTCCGAAGAAGATTCTGGGATCAACGCGCCCGCGGAACCCGGCGCCAGACTCCCCGGCTGAGAGGCTTAGCGCTCTTGCCCCTCCGCTGGGTTGATGATCTTCAGACCTTTTTCCCAGCTTGGTATCCTCCCCCTGGCCACCCTGTATCCACGCTGTTGGCAACCGGGAGGATATCGGGTGCTTACTTGCCGGGCATCAAGCCTGGAATTAGGGCTAAGCGTTGTCGTTCAAAGCGTTCTGTATGGTTGTCATTCCGGCGTTCAGAATGGTTGTCATTCCGGATCCGGGGTCCCCGCACAATCGCTTGCGATTAGGTGGGGTGAATTGACCGGGAATCCAGTATTTTCTTTTTTTTAAAACAGAGAAACAGAGGGACAGAGAAAAGACATCAACACAGAGAAAAGCGGAATAAGAGCAGAGTAAAAGCGGAGAATTCTCCCAATACAGAAACACAAAGAAAAGACACCACCAACCACAATAACGCCCGACCCCACACCGTTGTCATTCCGGCCTCCGAGCCGGAATCCAGTCTTTTCTCCGGGTTCTCCTATCCTCTCCAGCATAGCCTGGTGTACGTCCGGGGTCTTAAAGACTGGATCCCGGGTAACCTGCGGTTCCCGGGATGACAACGCCTTATAATCTGATGTGAATGGTGTTATCCTCCCTCTGTACCTCTGTTTTCAAGAATCTTTTTCTTTGTGCCAATCCGTGCAATTCGTGGACAGCCTTTTCCCTTTCCCATCTCCGCTTTTCTCATTCAATCTCTGCTTTTCTCTGTGTTAAAGTCCCTTCTCCGTGCCTCAGTGTTTCACGCCAACCTGTGTCCGGGACTGAAGTCCGGACACCCAACAGGCTGAAGCCTATGCCACAACGAGAAGCTTGTGCCAGTTTAGAAAGCCTATGCCTCATCGAAAAGACTATGCCTCAGGCGACAGCAATCCCCACTCACCACCTACCACTCACCACAAACTAATCGCCGCGCACCCGAACAATGAAATCCTTATCCGGTACGAAGTCCTGAATATACCAGGACCAGACGCGGGGCGAACCCGCCCTGCCGAGAGACGCGAGTGACTCATAGGGAACGAAGGCCACATCAATGCTTGCATCGACTTCGAGCCGCATCTCGCAGGAGGGCAGCGGCCTGCCCCAGGAGTTGGCGGTGAGCAGCACGTAGCGTGCTTCGTGGCCAGTGATCTCCTGCGTGTAGCGGATGCGCACGCCGCAGAAACTCCGCCGGGGAAGGTCGAGCCGGAAATTGAAGCCCTGCTCCCACTGGCTGAGCAGTTCCAAGCGCATGCTGTCACCCGGCTCGATAAGGCTTAGTTCCAGGATCTTGGCCACGCCCACGGAATCCGAAGACGGCACGGGAAAGGCGATCAGGCGGCGGAGGTCCTCGCTGTGCAGGTTGCTGAAATAATAGTCCCCGCTCACGCTCCAGAGGAGCGCGCTGCTGTCCGCGGGAGAGCGGCTGAGTTCAAAATTGAGGGTTTCGCCCTCGAAGTTGTATTGCGGCTGGGCGCAGAGCAGCACCGGCAACAGCAGGAACAGAAGCGGCAGTTTCATCGGATCACGGTCAGGCGATTACGGGCGAGTTGGCGCCCCTCGGAAGAGAGTCCGATGTAGTAGATTCCATTTGCCAGGGTGGGCAGGTTCCACTCCGCCTGGCCGGAGGAGGGCATTTCGTGGCTGGCGAGGAGCCTGCCGCGGAGGTCGTAGAGACGCAGTTCGGCGTTGCCTGCCAGAGCTTGTTCGCTCTCATAGGTGACGCGCAGCTTGCTGTCCGCGGCGCGGTTCAGAACGGAGGGCGCGAGGCGGAGAATTCCCGGCGGGGGTGTCTGGACGGGGTCTTGGACGGCAGAACCCCAGACCTGGGCGGTGATGTTCACGTTTTCCCACGGCTCGGGATAATAGATCCCGCTGAACGCCCATGAATTATCCAGTGGCTCACGCACGATCACATGCGTGCGCCCCGCTAAGAAATAGTTATCCTGCCAGTGCCCCTGTTGGTCGGTGAAAGTGTAGTAATCCCAGTGGTTGATATCGGTGCTGAAATTGAGGTTGATGGGGACATTGGGCATGGGGCCGTTGTCGTGGTTGGTCACGTCGACGCTCAGGGTGCCTCTGGCTGTGGGATAGTAGTAATCCGTGCTATCCCAGCCGGAGTCCTTCACCCAGACGTCAATGCTGTACCACTCTCCGCCATTGTTGCCCCATTCGGTGCACTGCACCGCGGACTGGCCGGTGGAGAGGGCATGGATGTTCACGCTGAGGTCGTTTTGCGGGCCCCAATTGATGCATTGGTCATACCACTCCCCGTGGCCGGAGTGGAAGAAGAAATGGTCTTCCGCCCGCGAGATGGCAAAATCCGGGATGACGGCGGAAAGATTGACGGTGAAGGGATATGTGTTGGTCGGGTTCAGGTTGTTGGGGAAGGAGTAGGTTCCGGCGTTGGTGGAGCAAGTGTGGTTGGCAAGGTTGTTGATGTAATTGGCTTGGGTGCCGAAGCGGACGAAGAAGTTGTCCGCGTCGTCAAACCAGACGCGTTCCACCGCGCGCGGAATGATGACATTGGCTCCCAGCGAAGTATAAACGAGCAGAACAGCCACAAAAGGCAGATGTCTCACGAGAACTCCCTATTTTAATACGGTTAAGCGTTCACGGGCGAGTTGGCGCCCCTCGGAAGAGAGTCCGATGTAGTAGATTCCATTTGCCAGGGTGGGCAGGTTCCACTCCGCCTGGCCGGAGGAGGGCATTTCGTGGCTGGCGAGGAGCCTGCCGCGGAGGTCGTAGAGACGCAGTTCGGACTTGGCTGGCAGGGGTGTGGAGGCCTCATACTTCAGGTAAATGCTTTGCTGCGCGTTCCGCAGCAGGTTGGGGCGGACGCTCAGGATACCCGGGACGGGGCTTGCCAGGGGATCGTCGTTGGCGACGGAAGACACCACGGCATTGATCGTGATCGGCTGAAGAGGTTCCGGATAGAGCAGAGTGTCCACCACGACGCTCTGGTCGAGCGGGTCTTTGATGATCAGGCGGGTGCGGATGGCGAAAGTGGTCATAGACCAATTGCCGTCTGTATCTGTGTATGTGTAGGTTAGATTCGGATTTACATAGTAGGAGTAGGCCCAATAGAGGGGCAGGTTGGCGACCGGATTGCCGTTGGCGTCCTGGACGTGGACGCTGAGTTCGTAGCTGCAGTTGGGATAGTTAGTATATTCCGTGCCGATGTCCTTGGCCCAGACTGCGTAGGTATCAAAGTAAATGGTTTCCTCGAACACCTGAACAGCGGACTGCCCGGGCGTAAGCGCGTGCAGATCCGTGAGGCTGTTGCAGTCCGGGCCCCAGGTGATATTTTCGTTCCAGTTATGCATCCACTCCAGACTGTCGTGCAGGGTGAAGCTGTCCTGCTGCCGATCGATCGTGAATCCCGGTATCGCCTGGGAAAGGTTCACGGTCCAGGGAACCTCAGTTGGAAACGGAAATCCGCTGGGAAAGTTCCAGGTTCCTGAGTTGGTGGAGATATCCATGGTCGGCAGATGCTGGATGAAGATCTGGGAGTCCTCTCCGAAGATGGCCATCAGTTCATTGGCGTCGTTGAACCAGATCCGGGATAGCGCTCTGGGTGTGATGGGATTGGCCCCCAGCGCCAGCGTCATGGCCGCGAGAGCAAATAATATCAGGGTCTTGGGCATAATTCCTCCTTACTTGAGGAAGGTGAGGCGCTGGCTGTCCAGCACCTTTCCTCCTGAACGCAGGGTGACAAAGTAGATCCCGTTTGAGATCTCCGGCAGAGTCCAGTCGAGTTGGCCGGAGAGGGGGAAGTCCCGGATCGCAAGTTTTCTGCCCCGCAGGTCGTGAAGCGTAAGCTGGGAACCGGGTTCCAACTGCCAATAATAGTCATAGGAGACGTTAAAGGTGGCGGCAGAACCTCGCAGCAGATTGGGGCGCAGGGCGAGGGTTCCGGCTTGGGTCTGCTCTCCGTGATGGCAGTCGACGGTGACGGGAAGGAACAGGGAGTCGCCGGGTTCGGGATAGAGGTCGTAATCCCCGACGACCGTGTCGTCCACTGGGTCCTCCAGATGGATCTGATAGAGCATCGGCCAGCCGTCAAAGGTGCAGACGCCGTCCGCGCCGGTCTGCCTGAGCCAGAAGATGTTGTCCAGAGGGTTGCCCAGGTAGTTGCGGACAGGGAAGTTCTGCACGGGATGGCCCTGGTCGTCGGTGACCCGCACGCTCACCTTGGCAGTGCTGGCGAAATCTTGCAACGATTCAACTTCGTTCTTGGTCCACACATACTGCAACTGGAACTGCCAGTCCGTGGCAGGTTGCAAGTGGGCAAACTGTCCCTCCTCCAGGGGGCGCAGGTTCACCGGATAGCCGGAGTTCATGCCCCAGCGGAGCGGCGGGGTGTCATAGGGGCTGTTGAGGATGCCGAAGACGTCGGACTGGCGGTCGATGGAGAAGCCGGGAACCGATTGGCTGAGATTGACCTGAAAGGTTGCAAATCCCGTGAGGGGCGGATGGACGAAGTCGTCCGGCAGACTATAGCCGCCGGCGCTTGTATAGAAGGCAAGTTCGCGCAGATCCTCGGTCACCGTGGGGGAATAGATCACTGGGAGATATTCCATCCAGAAGTCTTCCGCGTCGTCAAACCAGACCCGCAGCAGACCATTATATGTTATGACCGGATTCGCCGCCAGGGACAGGCTGAGCAGCCCCAACAGCAACATGGCATAGATCCTGGCACGCATATAACTCCTTCCCTTCCGCGGTTACCGCTCAGACGCGGCAGATCCTCCTCGAAAGCAGGGTTCTGCCGCCTCGGGACAGCCGCAGGAAGTAAATGCCACTGGACACCGGTTGGCGATTGTTGTCAAGCCCATTCCACTGGAATACTCTTTCTCCCGCAGGGGAGGGAAATTCCAGGGACCTGATCAGTTGGCCTTTGAGGTTGTAGATCCCTAGAACGCAGTCTTGCGGCAGTTCGGTTTCAAGTTTGATGTGGGTGGTTCCGGAGGAAGGATTTGGCCAGGCGTTGAGGCGTGCCTCAGGAACCGGGGGAGCTTGCGGATCATCCGCTGGCACCGTGAAACTGGCGCGGGCGTGCAGAATTTCGACAGGATGGTACTCACCCTCGTCCGTAGGTTTGAGCGCAAGAAAGATATCCAGAGTGGAGTTATCCACCGGTTTTAGATAGAGCCGGGAACCGGGAAGATCGTAAAAAGAGGGTGAATAAGGACCCAATTGCCAAACTTCCACCAACTGATCAGCGGCGGGTGGATCGAGCAACCAGAGGCGAAGATAGCCGTTGGTCTCATATTTGGCGTAGATCTGCTGCCCGTTGGGCAAGATTGCCACATCGTTGAGCAGGGAGCCTACCTGTTCGTCCCGTTCCCAGGCGAGAGTGCCTGTGCCGGCATTCAGTTTGCGGATGCGCAGCATGTCCTGCACCCCTTCCCGGTGATGTTGGCAGATCAGGGCGGAACCGTCCAAAGCGATGGCCATGCTTCGAATCAGGCCGCCGCCGGTTGTTGTCTGCGACCAGTCCGAGAAGTTGCCATTCTGCTCACTGAAGAGGAACTCATTGACACTGTACAGGTTGGTAGCTCCTGAGCGCGCATAGTTCTTGGTGCGGGTGCGATTGAGCTGGTTTTTATCGTAGAGGCGCTCCCAAGTGCTGTCCACCTGGGTGTAGACCGCCAAACCAGTCTGCCAGGGGCTGCTGTGGTCCCAAAGCAGGTTGGGATAATAGCGGCTGGCATACAGCGAATTGCGGGGGTCGTTGTGGAATTCTCGTTTGTAACCCACTCCGGAACCCGTGGCACCGGGATAGTTGGCGTTTGTGAGGGAGATTCCCAGCACTGGGTCATAGTGCCCCACGAAACTCGGCGATGAAGACCCTCCGCAGAGGTCCATGGCCGGGTTCCAGCTTCCCAGGTCATTGGGATATTCAGTGTCGTAATAACTGCGATGCAAAAATCCTCTCCGGGTCTGATTCACCGAGCCCCAGATGGAGATGGTGCCGCGTTCCAGATAGGGAGTTGCTTCCGGCCAGAGGGGGTTGTACCAGGGCAGATCGATCTTCAGGTTGGGGTTGCCGGGGGTGTTCACCGAAGCCCAGGGAAATTCCGGCGTCTGGGGATAATGATAGCGATGGAGGTCGATGTTGTTATAGAGCGTTCCGTTGAGGTTATAGTCCGGCACGGAAGGATGGGGATGCTGGTATTCGAAGGAGAAAACCCCGCTGGAGATGTTATCCGGGTCATCCGGACCCATGGCGTAAAGGTGGGCGTAGATATAAAGGGGCTCTGTGTTCGCCCCGCAGAAGGGATGATAGCGTTGGGAGTCGATCGGGCTGCGGTAGCCGTATTTTAACAGAATGCTCTGTTCGGAGATGATATTGACCCGGTCGGTGGAGGTGTAACTGGGTTCCGTGCCGGCCGGAGTGTCACTTAGCAGGATCTGTCCGATCAGATAGACCGTGTCGACGGCCGCCCAGGTCTGCTGTCCGGAGAAGGTACCCTTTATCCAGAGTTTGGAATTGACGAATAAAGTCCTATCCACGCATACTCCATTGTTGTAAAGGGTCCAAAGCGTATCGCGCGTGGCGTAGGTGTTGGTATAGAGCGGCTGGTCTCCGGGAGCGGGTGGATAGTTGGCATAGACTTCCGCAGTGTGGGTGACCGGAGGCTGGATCTGGCCCAACCAGGCGGTGTAGGTTGAACCGCTGACCTCCACCATCAGGATGTTATCCGGATCGTAGGCTGTAGGTCCGACCATAACCGCTCCCTGCCGCATGCTGCCGTTCATCCCGATCTGGGGGGCATTCTCGATCAGACCGTCGAGGAAGACCTCATCTTCGGGATATGTGCCGCTCCAACTGATCACTTCCCCGCCGGTGATCACGGGCTTGTTAAACACGGGCCAGCCGGTACTTTGTTTGATCTTCAGGTCGGAATTGGCGCGCACGATGCCGTCGAGGTCGTCCATCCCGCTGAAATACACTGGGGTGCCCAGGTTGGATATCTCATTATCCGTGAAGCGGAGGGGAGCCTGCAACTGCTCGTAGTCGTTGGGCAGACAAAAACCGTCCTGGTTGTATTCAGGATAGGGTATATCCAGCGAGATCCAACGCAGATCGCCCTCCCGTCGTTCCACCAAGGGGCTGTTTTCGAAGGTTTTGCCGATGTTCAAATCCGGATTGCCCGGCCAGGTTGACCAGGTCGTGCCACCATCGGTGGACCTTGCCAGAAGGCATTTCGTGCCGTTGGTGTAGGTGATAATGATCTCTTCCGACGAGTAATACAGTGTCGGGCGGGTGAGGCAATTACAGGTTTGGACCACGCTCGTCGTATTCCAGTTACCTCCACCATCCACGCTTGTGGAGAATGTTATCCAACCCGTCTGGGTGGGGTCTTCGCCGGGATTGTCGTAGAATACTATAGCCAGAGTGTCGCCACTGGCATAGATACCCATATTTCCGCTGAAATGCCCCTGCCCAACATTTTCCCAAACCAATGGCTGCGCCGCCAAGCCGGCAGCCAACCCCAACAGTATGAATAAGACAGCTATACGCATCGTTCCTCCATGACATTGCTTGCAGAATAACCAAACATATTAGTATCTGTGCAGTATGCGTTCCAATAAAGCAAGATTATTCCTCACTGAGCCATGGTCATTTTTCCCCTTGACGGATATCCGGCACTTAAAAAACGTGTATTCTCATGTAAAAAAACAAGGAGTCAAGATGTACGCCATCGTTGATATCAAAGGATTTCAGTTCAGGGCTGAAGAAAACGCAATCCTGCGCGTTCCCCTGCTGAACACGGCGGAACCTGGCCAGGCCCTGGAGTTTGACAGGGTGCTCCTCATCCGCAACGCGGAGGAGATCGTGGTCGGCCAACCCGTGGTCGAAGGCGCAGCTGTCCTTGCCGAAGTCATCGAGCACGGTAAAGGCAAGAAAAAGGTGATCTTCCACACCAAGCGCAGGAAGGGTTACCGCGTCAAGAAAGGCTACCGTGAGCAATACACCGAGATCAAAGTCACCGGGATCCGGGCGTAAGGAGTTGAGTTATGGCACATAAAAAAGGTGTTGGAAGCAGCCGCAACGGCCGCAATAGCAATCCCAAATACCGCGGCGTCAAGAAGTACGGCAGCGAGTATGTCCTTGCCGGAAACATCATCGTCCGCCAGAAAGGCACCAAGTTCCACCCCGGCGAAAACGTCGGCATGGGCAGGGACTTCACCCTCTTCAGCCTGATCGAGGGACACGTGAAGTTTGAGACCCGCCACGGCGACCGCAAGTTCGTGTCTGTCGTGCCGCTGGCCTCAGAATAATAAGAGTAAGAGACCTTAGCAGATATAACCCCTGGCCTCGTGCCGGGGGTTTTCTGTTTTCTATGATGAGCGGTAAGTGGCGAGTGGTGAGCGGAGGTTGCTGTCGCCTGAGTCTATAGCACATTGTGGCATAGGCTTTAGCCTGTTGGGTGTCCGGACTTCAGTCTTGGACACAGGTTGGCGTGAAACACTGAGGCACGGAGAAGGGACTTTAACACAGAGA
>CAZKAA010000012.1:0-33481 GCA_964550575.1 uncultured Candidatus Cloacimonadota bacterium | reverse complement strand
GAGATAATGAGCGGTGACTGGAGTTCAGACGTGTGCTCTTCCGATCTCTATGCGTCCAGGTGTGCGTCAAAGGATCGTTTTCCACATCCTGGACCGTCGCGCTGAATGCCTGCAGCGCGCCTTGATCCAGATTGAGGGCGAGTTCTGCCGGCATGTACGAATCTATCACCGGCGGATCGTTCACGCCCAGCACCTGGATGCTGATCTCCCTCGCGCTGAGCGCGTTGGATAGGCGGTCAACCGCCGTCACAGTGTAGGTTGCCGTGCCGTTGTAGTTCTGCTGCGGGGCAAATGTCACCAGATATCCCGTAGCGCCTGGTTCCTGGGTCACATCGACGGGATAATCCGCTGGTGTCACATAAAGGTCAAAGTTGTTGGGATCGGCGGAATCAACGCAATCCACATAGGCCTGGAAATCTATCTGCAGGGATGTTTCTTCGTTGGTTGAGAACAGGTTGCCGTCCGGCAAGCCGCTCCAAACCGGCGGATCGAGCACTGAACTGACGTTCAGCCGGATCACCGCCATTGCTTCGGTGCGGGTTCCGCCCCCGGGAACCGCGTCTGAGGCGATCAGAACCAGAATCTCTGAGCCGAACCAGTTATCCGGCAGCGGCTGAAACTGCAATTTGAGAGGATTTTCTGGATCAGGCTGGATAACCGTGAAATGGGTGGGCGGGATCAAAAAAGACAGAGTCAGCGGGATACTCTCCGGATTGCTTATATGCCGGGAAAAATCCTTGGTCCAGGCAACATCTTCGAGGAAAAGCCCGGTCTGGGGGTCCTGGATGTCGGTGGAATCCGGCAGATTGTAGGGCGAGGCGTCAAAGTTGAACGAAAACTGCCGGTTGGATGAGTTGCCCGAGGCTATCCACGACTCAAGCTGGGGGGTGACGACACCCTCACGCAGCGGGGATAAATCCGGAACCTGCGCGAAGAGGGCAAAAACACCCATCAATACGCTCAGAACTAATACTGCCTTTTTCATGGTCATGCTCCTTAAAGATCTACATGCTGGGTTGGACCAGAATTTGTATCTTATCCTCACCGGATCATTTACCCGGATTGGCCTGCCGATAATCTGGATACCTGAAACAGGAATATTTCTCCTTGTGCCAAGTTATCCCCTCTTTTCCTGATGTCAATGAATATTTTGCCGGTTTAACCGCTCTCCGCAACTCATTGTCAACAATCCGGGCAAAATGCCAAACCTTGATCGGGTTACCCATACTCTGTTGTTTCGCATGCCAAATCCTCTGTCTCATCAATCCCTTCCTGATATCATCTCTTAATCACTTCTTTATCACTTCTTAATCAAGCCTTAACAATTAAGAAGTGATTAACTAGTGATTAAGAAGTGATTAAGAGATGACGTTAAGGGCGATGGGCGCAACTTGCTGCATACTATAATCTTCTCTGTCGCGTGAGAGAATGAAGGGACGTTATGCTTGGTATCAGGCGCGGCGAAAGTTTGAAAAGAATGTCTTGACTTGAAGAGCGGTGATTATTTGCGTGAAGCGTAAGACGTGATATTCAGACTGCGTCTTGATTTTCAGATTAAGCAGCTATATCGATCCCTGAAAAGCTAGCCACCTGCCAAACTCATGGACTGTCAGAATGAATGATGACAGCGAAAGCGTCTCTGGGCAAACGGCACGGCATAAAGATTCAGGAACAATAAATATTGAAGCCGGGAGATATTGCAAATGGAGAACATCCGCATTGGCATCGTGGGTAACATCGGGGTGGGAAAATCCACGTTTATCGAAGCAGCGAGTACCGCGCCCCTCAACAAGGTCCTTACTTCCGTATATCCAAAACCGAACGGCAGCGAAGGGGTTTATGCCTTTCCGGAAAGATTCAATCCCATCGTGCTCGATTCGTTTTACCAGGATCCCGTTGCCAACGCGTTCATGGCGCAGATCGAGTTCTTTAACGGCAGGCTGGACCGCCAAAAGCTGATCCAGACCTGCAGGGGCATCGTGCTGGAGGATAGGACCCTCGCGGAGGATTATCACATTTTCGGCAAAGCGCAGCGGATACTTCAGAACATGACCGAGCCAGAATTTATCGCCTACCAGCGAACATACAGGCTAATGACGGAACAGATCAAGGAACCAGACCTTCTGGTCTATTTCAAGGCTGACGTTCCGACCCTCCAGGAAAGAATACGCGAGAGAGGACGGGAAAGCGAACTGGCGATTTCTCCGGAATACCTGGAACTGCTAAACAACCTGTATGAGGATTTCATCGCGCACCATGTCCATTGCCCCGTGCTCGTCATCGATGCGGACAAAGCGGTGGATAAGGCAGAGTGGCAGCGCCGGACGGTGAATCTGGTCGCGGAGCAGGTGAAAGCATTGGAGCTTCGCGTTTCCAGCCCGGGGATCAGCGAGTGGGTCAGGCTGCCACAAACGGAAGCCACCCTCAAAGCCATTGACGTCGAGCGCCAGCTTGAGACTTACCTGGCTGAGCATCCGAAGCTGATTACCATCGCAGGCAACGTCGGATTGGGAAAATCGACCCTGACCGCCATCATGGGACGCAGCCTGAAGATAAACACGCTCTACGAAAAGCCGGAAGATAATCCGCTTCTGGAGAAGTTTCTCGGCGACAAGAAAACCTGGTGTTATGACCTGCAACTGCACTTTCTGGAAATGCGCGCCCAGCAACGGCGGCTTGGAAAAAGCGGAACGGGCAGCTTTGTCAAGGACCGCTCCCTGCCTGAAGATCTGCTCGTCTTCTGCAACCAGTTTCACGCAGACGGTTTGCTGACAGATGACGAACTGGACAATCTCGGGACTCAATTCCAGACCGTGAACAGGCAATTGCCTTCTTCAGATTTGATCATACTGCTGCACGGAAGTCCCTCCCTTGCTTGGGAAAGAATCCAGCAGCGCGGGCGGGAAATGGAAGTCGAAGGCGGATGGCAGTTCACGGAGATCAACAATCTGAACCGCTGGTACAAGTCTTATGGGGCAAATGTGGTGAAGTTCGGCTTCCACAACGGACCCGTTCTGGAGATCGATGTCGAAAAGCTGGACCTGACCAATCGCATCCATGTTGGCTACATCTTTGAACGAATTCTGGAAATTCTCCGGTCTCAAGACTTGTAACGAGCGCAAGAAGGGCAGGATGACCGTATGAAAGAATACGAATACCATGCAAAAGGAAGCTTTTTCGCGGTGGTTGCCGGCAGCTTGGAGCGGCATGCCACGGCGGAGTTGGCGGAACTGGGAGCGCGGGTAATCCGGGAAGTGCCGCGGGGCGTTGAGTTTGGCTGCGATCAGCAAACCCTTTATCTGATATTGTACAAATCCAGGCTGGTTCAGAGGGTTCTGGCTCCCCTGGCAAGCTTCACCTGTCCAAACGAGAAGGTTCTTTACGCGGAGGCAAAAAGCAGAATCGGCTGGACGGAGTTATTTTCCCAGGATATTAGCTTTGGCATCCGGAGCACGGTCAGCGGCAGCAGGATCACGCATTCGCAGTATGCGGGACAGGTGGTGAAAGATGCCGTTTGCGACGCCTTCCGGGAAAAGCATGGAACCCGTCCGGATTTTAGCGCCAGGGGAGCTGAAATCAGCTTTAACCTGCATGTCCAGAACAATGCGGCAACCATCTCGCTTGACCTCACGGGAGCCAGCATGCACCGGAGGGGATACCGGAAAAACACCGTGGCAGCGCCTTTGCAGGAAACGCTGGCTGCCGCAGTCGTAAAACTCTCTGGCTGGAACGGGGAGCGCGTCCTTCTGGACCCCATGTGCGGCTCGGGAACGATTCTCGCGGAAGCGCTGATGGCGTGGTGCAGAATCCCCGCCGGATATCTCAGAAAGGACCGGGGGGCAGAGTTCTTGCCAGATTATAATCCAGGGCTATTCGACCTGATAAGGCAGAAAGCCAACGCGGAGATCAGGGAATTGCCATCCGGCTTGCTGTTTGGTTCAGACGGCAATCCGCGCAACGTAGAAATCGCGAGGGAGAACCTCGCGCAACTGCCGTATGGAGACAGGGTCAGTTTGCAAACCAGCAGGTTTCAGGCTTTGGATCGAGCCTCCGGACGCTGCGTGATAACTAATCCCCCTTATGGGGTCAGGCTTGAGGACAAAGCCGCCACTACAAAGCTCTACAACGATTTGGGCGATTTTCTCAAACAAAAGTGCCCGGACAGCGAAGCCTATGTCCTATGCGGCAACAAGTCCCTGGTCCCAGAACTCCGGTTGCGGGCACATTGGAAGAAAAACCTGAAAAATGCCGATCTGGAAGTCGCCCTGGCTAAGATAATCGTGCGTTAGCGGACGCGTGGAGGATTACTGCCCATCCCCCGCCAGGTGGATAGCGTATGCCATGATCTGGGCGTAGTTGCGCAAGCTTTTAAAGCGGTCGTTGCTTCCGGTATGCCCTTCGTCCTTGCGCAGAAGATACACAATCGGTGATTTCCCGGTAGTACGGGCGCGAAGCTTCTGAACCCATTTGAGGGCTTCCCAATATCCCACGCGGATATCGTTCCAGCCTGAGATTGCCAGCACACTGGGGTAAGCCACGGAGCCAACATTGTCGTAGGGAGAATAGGAGATGATGTCTTGCCAGCCCTCGGCAGTGTTGGGATCGCCCCATTCCTCGTACTCCTGAATGGTCAGGGGCAAATCGGGATCAAGCATAGTGTTGGCGACATCGACGAAAGGAACATCCGCAATGGCGAGACAGATGTTTTGGGGAACCTGATTAAGAACGGCACCGATCAATAAGCCACCAGCACTCCCGCCTTCGATCACCAAGTGTTCTGGATCGGTTGTTCCACTCTCCACCAAATAGTCCATGCAGGCGATGAAATCCTTGAACGTGTTGGTTTTATTGTTGGTGCGCCCGCTGTCGTACCAGGCCTTGCCAAACTCCCCTCCTCCGCGGATATTGGCGACCGCATAGATAAAACCTCTGTCGAGCAAGGAAAAGAGGGTGTTTGAATAATAAGGGTCTTCGCAATCGCCATAAGCCCCATAAGCGTAAAGCCAAAGCGGATGGGAGATTTTGGAGTCGAGGCCTCGCCTGGATATCAGGCGCAGAGGGACTGAAACACCGTCAGTTGTCGGCACCCAGCGCAATCTGATCTCGTATTGGGATGGATCGATTTTGCGGGCCGGTTTGTCAGCAAACACCACATCTTCTTCCCCGGTGGCGAGATTGTGGCTGATGATAGTGAATGGCGTTAACTCATTCTCCAATGAGTAGAGCAGGCTGGGGGAAGACGGATTGGTATTGGACCAGAAATCCAGACTCACTGGAACATCGCGCGAAATTGTCCTCAGGAGGTTATGGGATACAGGATCATAAATTTCGATCTGCGGAAATCCGTTTCTCCGTTTGAGTACCGCGAGCGCTCCATCAAAGAGCGCGTAGGTTGAAACTGGTTCCCCGTCTATGCCCGGCGCCGCGATACGCCACTCACTGAGGGAAGAGTCCGGATCATCCGCGAATCGAATTTCGTAATCCGGTTCTGATTCGTTGGTCATGGCGTAATATACCCCGTTCAGGCAGTCCGGATAAACGAGGCGTCCAAGAAGCCTCCCAGTCATAGGAATGAGCGTTGGATTGCCATCCCCCACCTTGAGATGCCATGTCTGGTTGGTGTTCTTGGAACTGGACTCCAGAAAAATCTCAGTCCGGTCGGCACTTTCCCAAATGCTTAGGTCAAAGGAAGGATCAATTTCGCGATACAATTCTGTAAGCGAGTGTTCTGAGATGTTGAATAAACAAAGTCTGTCAATCTGGTAGCGGCTGTTTTCCAAAGTTAAAAGCATAGTTGTTCCACCATCGAGCCAAAGAGCTTGTGAGACGCCGTCAATGCAAGTTGAAACGCTTTTGACGCGTTGCAGGTCCTTGACCCACAGCGAGTAGGTTTCAGAGCCATCCAGATCAATGCTGTAGGCTAGCTTGGATCCGTCCCGGCTTAAAGCGAAAACGCCCAACTGAAAGAATTTGCTGCCGCGGGCGAGTTTGTTTTCATCCAGAATCATCTCTTCGCCAGCGCCCGGATCGTCTTTCCTGCGATAATGGGAAGCATATGCCTGTGAAGACTTTTCTTTGGAGTAATACCAATAGCCGTCCCAAAGATAGGGATGAGACTGGTAGTGTTTGGGAATCCCCTTTCTGAATTCGGAGAAGATCTTGCCGGCAAGCTTTTGCGAGGGTTTTAATTGCTGCGTTGCGTAGCGTTCCTCATTAGCAAGGACGGCGGGTAAGTCTGGATGTTCACGCTGCTTGAGCCAAGCCCAGTTGTCTGTCAGGACTTGACCGTTGACTTGAACTGATTCAGGATGGACGGGGGCCAGCGGAGGCTGGACTTTCGCAGCAATCCCTACAGCGATGTGCAAGCATAACAGGAAGCATGCCAGGCGCGGCGGATGAAATAAACGGATGCTAGACATTCAGGAGCGGGGTGTGCTCATACTGGCTTGCAACCAGCAGACGAACATCGCTGCGAACCGCGTCCAGATACTTTCGCATCGTTTCGCGGGCCAGCCCGGGATCGTTGTTTACCTCGCTGAGATGCGCAAGGATAAGGTTTTCCAGCCCATGATGGAGAATCTGGCTGACAAGGCCGACTGCCTGGATGTTTGACAGATGCCCGGTTATACTTTTTATCCTCTGCTTCAGGGACCAGTCGTAGGGACCATCCATGAGCATGCGCTCGTCATGGTTGCTTTCCAAAACCAGGGTGGTGCAGTTTTTCAACCTGTCGATCGAAAGATTTGAGGGAAAGCCAAGATCAGTTGCCACACCGAGTTTTCGCTCTTCCTCTTCAAAACGGCGGAAAGTGAAGTTACAGCTGTCCGCCGCGTCGTGGGATGAAGCGAAGGGATGGATGATCAGGTCGTTGACCTGGAAGCTGGTGCCGGGATCAAAGAACCTGGCGGCCTGGGGCAGGTTGCCTATCCTGTCCGCGCAGCAGGCATACGTGTCACGGCTGATATAAAGCGGGATGTTAAGCATCCTAGCCAAGGGTCCCACCCCGCGGGTGTGGTCAGAGTGCTCGTGGCTTACAATAACCGCCTTGATCTCGCGCCTTTCGACACGCAAGGCGTCCAGAGATGAAAAAATTGTGCGAGCGGCAACTCCAGCATCCAAAATGACAGCAGTTTCCCCGGTTCTGACCAATATGGCGTTGCCCTTGGACCCGCTCACCAGGACTGAGGTTTGGAACATTTTCAGATCTTGGTGAGGTGATAGTAGCGGTTGTTCAGCTTGTCGTATTCAGTCCAGACAGCATTGGGCGGTGCTGCTTCAAGCAGTTGAGCCACACCAGTGCTCTGGGCATCAAGATTGTCGCAAAGATGCAGAACCAGTGCCTCCAATGTCTGGGGAAGGCGAACCGAAGCTTTTTCGTATTCGCCATGGTGTGCCAGGATCAAATGGCGCAGATTCAGAAGTGTCTGCTCGGGAAATCCGGAGATCTGGCGTGCACGTTCGCAGACAAACTGGTCGCAAAGGCTCAGATGTCCCACCAATCTGCCGATATCTGTGAAATCTATCGCCGGCTTGGCGTCGTACTCGAAGATCTTCCCAAAATCATGCAACAATGCGCCGCTGAGCAATAGGTCCCGGTTCACGGGATACTGCACGGAAACGAAGTCGCAAAGAGTGGCGACAGAAACGGTGTGTTCCAACAAACCGTGCCGATAGTTGTGGTGCCAGCTCTTGGCGGCGGGAGCTTCGAAGAAGCGAGTGAACAGCTCCTTATCGTCGAATATGGAACGAAGCAGTTTGTTAAGGAAGATGTTCTCCACTTTGTCTATGAACGAGAAAAACTGCTCAGCGAGGGCGTTCGGGTTTTTCTTGGTGGTGGCGACAAGCTCCTCGAGCGAATATTCCGAATGATCCGCATAACGGATCTGCACAATGCTTAACTGAACTTGTTCCTTATAAAGGTTGACCATGGCACGGACTTTGACGACATCGCTTTCCGCGAAACTGTCCGAAATCTTGGCAGCGTCTTTCCAAACGTATGCCGCGAGACTACCGGTGCGGTCCTGCAAACGCAGGCGCAGAAACTGGTCGTTTTTCCCGTCTCGGAGTTCTTTTTCGGATACAAGATAAAAACCGGTGATCTCTTTACCGATTTGGTCTTTTAGTTCAGATACGTTTATGTGTTCCATAGCATGTCACTTTATAATGTTGATCTTTTTTTGAATAATCGCGGTTTTCCCGTTCCTATTCTGGATTACTGCCCTGAGCAGATATACCCCCGCCGAAGGAAACTGGTCTGTCGATAGCTCGATTTCCCCGGAATTATTCAGTTGAGAAACAATCTTCTGCCCCCGGATGTTGAAGACATCGACCACCAATGAACCACTACCAGGCGCAGAGAGCTTCATAATCGAGCTAGGGCGCAGAGGATTGCCGGTAATCAGCAACACGGGGCTTGGCAGGAGGTCATCCTGATTTGATACGACGCCCGAAAAATCGCTGTAGCCGGAGTAGAGGATAGTTCCGCCATCGTTTAACTGCAGCCAGTAATACAGGCGATAATCCTGCTCCAGCACGTTAAGCGGCATGTTGTTCAGTGAAAACGAAAAACTGGTCTCCATGGTCTCGCCGGCTCCAAGTGTGCCATTAAGTGCAGCCGCGTGGGTCAGCCAACGGTCGATGGTAAAGTGCTCGTTGCCTGCAATTGTCTCCCGACGGAATAAACCGACGCTCAACCTGGCGTTTGTGACCAGATTGTATTCCGTGGCAGAATTGTAAAGCAGGGTGTTGGCATTGGACAGGTTCACCTGGGCGGTCAGGACGTCGGTCAAATTATTGTAGTTGAATCGGCATTCCGCGGAAGAGATGAAGGTTTTTCGCACGAGAACTTCATTAGCAAGTTGCTGATAATCAGCGCTGTAGTCGGGTGAGAATCCGTTGATGCGCAGATCACCTCCAATCGAGGTTCGCGGAAGGGAGTTGAAATCGTACCAATTGAACCTGATCTGAGACGCAACGTTGCCGAGTGTATCGCTCAGGATTGGGAAATAATAAAGTCTGTGAAGACCTGGTAGGTTGAACTGATCCTGAATCAGGCTAATCTGGTCGACAGAGTCCCAGCGAGTGAAGTTTTCCGCCAGATAGACAGGGCTTTCTTCATCGAAGCTGAAACGATGGATCAGCTTCACGTTGTTGCCTTGGGGGTCTGAGTCCTGAAACTCGCTTGTCAGAGCTCCGCGGAGCTTGATCTGCATGGGAGTCGCTGGCAATGAAAACAGGTGATCCGGGTACTCCGATGAGTTTTCGTCAAAGACAAGCATGCTGCGCGGAGGAATGGATTGATTGATTTGAATTTCGTCATAGAAAGCGAATCCGGGATCAGGTGAATATACGTTCAGTCCCAGGACCGCGCTGTTTACAGGGTTATCAGAATGATTATAGACGCTGAAGACAGGTCCAACCTGCTCCCGCGGCTCGATGAGCCCGGAAAGACCAAAATCCACCAGTTCCAGGTCCATCCCGCTGAGTACGAATTCGCCACTCACTCCGAACAGCAACTCGGCTCCGTAGCCAGCTTGGGAAAGGCTTTGGAAGAATGGTGTCTGGGCATTCGCGTTCCAATAATAGCTATGGCTCCCGTCACCTGCGGATGCAGAAACGAACCGGTTGGCAAAATTGGTCGGATAGGTGACAACCATCCACAGAGAATCGTTTTGGACAGCCGTCGGAAACTGGATTTCCAGATTATTCGTTGTAACAGGCACTTTGGCCCAAGCCAGACTCGTTCCCGGCACGCCCGACACATCGGTAAAAAGCTCCACCCGAACAGAATCTCCCGTCTGAGGAAGATACAGCAACGCTTTCTCCACAGAAAACTCAGAAATGTCCAAGCTGGGATATACCTCAGAGAAATCAAAGCGTACTGCCCAGACATCTGTTCCAAAGAAATGAAAGTCGTCAGTGCCAGAATGGTAGGCGAAGCTGTAGTCTTTCGCCTCTGGGAATGCCTGCACCCCTGTCCCCGGATGAACGCCCAGGGCTAACAGAAGAGCCGGTAAAAGCACAGCGAGGAATAGCAGACAATGCTTCAAAACAAATCCTTATCGGAAAAACTCATGGCAACTGCCAAGTCTTCGTTCATGGCTTCAATCAAAGCTTCTCTGCTTTCGAACAACCTTTCCTCCCTGAGAAATCGCAATAAATCTATGCTGAGATTGCGCCCATAAAGCATGCGATCGCAATCAATAATGTAGGTCTCAATCTCGACTTTAGCGCTTTGTTTCATGGTCGGACTTGTGCCGATATTTGTCAATCCAAAAAAAGACCCTTCATCAAGGTTAACGCGACTTAAATAAAGCCCCGTTTTGGGTACCAGTTGCAACGGATCCCCCAAAGCGAGATTGGCTGTGGGAAATCCAAGCCCAGTTCCCAAACCCGCGCCGGATACTACGCTTCCATATAGTGTGTAAGGTTTGCCCAGTAACTGATTTGCTTCGCTGACATCGCCCATCAACAGCAACTCCCTGATCAGGGAACTGCTCACCACTCTGTCTTCGTGAAGAAATGGCTCCACATACACCAGTTCGTATCCGTAGCGATCCTGGTTGAGCTGCAGAAAGGCGAAATCTCCCCGGCGGTTCTTTCCAAAGTGTGAGTCGTAGCCAACCACAATCACTCCTGGTGAAAAAGCAGGCATGAGATAGTTGTCGAGAAAAGATTCCGCGCTGGTTGCGGCGAGTTTGGAATCAAAATGCAGAAGTTCAACCTGATCGATACCGAACTCCAGAATCGCTTGGCGTTTGGCTTGGCCGGGTGTCAGCACCAATGGCATTATACGGGGATTCAGAACCTGTGAGGGATGGTTGTCATAACTGATCACAACAGATCTCAGATCTTTTCTAACGGATAGCTCAACAAGGATACCAAGCAGTTTCCTGTGCCCCAGATGCAAGCCGTCGAAGTTGCCTATACTGAGAACGCTTCTCATCCGTTGCTCAATTCAGGTTGATCTTGGGAAACAGCATATTGTCGCTTCGTTTTGCAACTCCGAGTAATGTACCCTCCTCGCTGAAGAGAAAAACACTGTCGTTCTCAACGCCTTCGTGATATACTGACTGTCCATTGCGAATGGCAAGCAGCATTTCTGGGTCTGGAATAAGCTGTTCCCGATCAGAAAATAGGGCACGCGCATCCGCGACGAGATTCTCCCAAGCGGTGGAGGAAAACTCCTCCAGTTTTTTCGCTAAATCCACTCTGATATTGGAAATCGCGGTCCTGCGCAAACCCACAGTATGACCTACAGTATTCAAAAACCCAGCGATGAACTCGCTTAAAGACCTGATATAGGTTCCTTTGGATACTGTGCAGGCATAGCTGAGGACAGGAGGCTTGTAGTTAAGCACTTCAAACCAGCTTACCTTCACTGGGCGCGGGGGCAGATCGATATCCATGTCTTTTCGCGCGTAGAAATAGGCAGGTTTACCCTTGATCTTGACTGCTGAGTACTTAGGCGTGGGAAGTTCGCTTAATCCCAAAATGGCATCCATTAAGAGGGGTTCGTCAAGTGTATCAGGAACAGGTCCTTCGCTTTGGATATCGCCTTCGGTGTCGCCGGTGGTAGTCGATGCGCCGAGCAGGAGTTCTGCACTATAGGTTTTGGCTTCGCTTTCAAGATATCCCAACATCCTCGTGTACTTGCCTGTAGCGCAGATCAGCAAGCCTGTGGCGAACGGATCAAGGGTTCCGCTATGGCCAATGCTGCGGATGCGGGTATGCTTGCGCAGAATGCGGATCACATCAAACGAGCTGATCCCGGCGGGTTTGTCAATTAGCAGAAATGAGTTGGACTCAGGCATCCTCAGAATAACTGGCCAGAGCCGCACCAAGCTTGTCAAGCAACTCAGCCTTGATCTGATGCAGTTCACCGCGGATCGTAGCCCCGGATGCGCTGCGATGGCCGCCCCCTCCAAAGGAGGAAGCAACGGCATTCACATCAAGCACTGGAGAACGCAAGCTAAGCTTGTAAGATCCGAAATTCTCCTCCCGCAGGTAAGCGATTGCCAGAACGCCCCTCACACCCTGCACCCAGCGAGTGATGTTCATGATCGAATCTGCAGTCAGGTCGTTCCTGCGCTGCATGTCCAAACTGGAGTTCATCCACAGGATGCGGCCATCCCCGTGCAGTTCGATCGTGGAAAGCACCTCCCCGATATAACGCAGTTCCAAGGGTTCGTGGTTAAGAAAGTATGCTTTGTATAATTGTGAAGGCGAAATGCCGCACTCAGTCAGTTCCGAGGAGATAGCAAACACTTCAGCGCTTGTATTGGCATTAACGAAGTTGTTTGTGTCGTTTAGAATTGTAACATAGATGGATTCTGCAATAGGGATCCTTTGTTCCGGGCTCAGAAGCATGATTTCTGCCCCAATGGCTTTCCAGAGGATTGCGCCGACCGAAACCGCAGAAGTGTCCACAAAGCTGAAGTCGGTTTTAATAACACCGTTTTCGGGAACGTGATGGTCGATTAGAATGCAATGCTGTGCGGACCGGACCAGTTCCTCCCGCTCGGCGATTCTGATATAGCTGTTGCAGTCCAGAACGAAAACAAGGTCATACCTCAGGCTCGGTACGTACTCCCGGAGAACGACGTCATTCATGATAAAGGAAAAGCGCTCCAGATGGCTGTCTGGATCAATGACGATCTCGCTCTCGCAACCGCGGGCGCGGAAATACTTCTGGAGAGCGATACTCGCAGCAAAGCCATCCCCGTCTGGTTCAACATGGGACATGATCGCGATACTGCACTCCGGGCGAAGATGCTCAAGAATCTGGCGCTTTAACTCTGTAGTGTCTTTCATTTGGCTTAATCCCTTCTATACCGGTTGTTGGGACCGATATGCTGAAGTGCAACAGAACCTTGTGTTCTCAGGTTCCCTGCCGGCTATCTGTCATCGTCCTCTTCTTCGTCATCATCCTCTTCATCTTCGATGAATTCGTTGTAGATCTCCTCGTCTTCGTCGATGTCATACACGTCTTCATCGTCGAGGTAGTCGTCAAGGTCGATGTCGGGGTCAAATTCATCCTCGTCATCGTTGTATCTGCCCTTGAGGCCTGAAAGGATCAGATCGATTCTCTCCGCTCTGTCCTCGCTGTCGTCATAATGGAAGCTTAGTTCTGGAATAGTGCGCATGATATGTGCTCCTGCGATTTGGTTTTTCAAAAAGCCCGCTGCTTTGATCAGATGTTCTCTGATCGTATCGTGGGAGGCTGGATTGTTATAATGGGAAAAAAACACTTTGGCATAGCGCAGATCTTTAGAGATCACCACTTCCGTGATCGTCACCCAATCGAGCTGATGGTCGCGCGTTTTTTGGCTGATCGCCACATTGAAAAGTTTCTTAAGCTCTTCTTGCAGGCGTGGAATGCGATAAGATTTCATCAGAGAGTTTTAGCGATCTCTTCAAGGACAAAGCACTCAAGCACATCGCCTTCCTTGATATCGGTAAAATTCGCAAGTGATAGGCCGCATTCTGTGCCGGCGCGAACTTCCTTGACATCATCCGCGTAGTGCTTCAATGAAGACAGGCTGTCCTCGGTCTGCAACACGTCATTGCGATATAGGCGTACCTTGCAGCCACGCCTGATAACGCCGCTGTCAACCTGGCAACCGGCAATGGTGCCGACTTTTTTGATCTTGAAGACCTGCCTGATCGTGGCGCTACCGATGATTTGCTCTTCAAATTCGGGTTTCAGCATACCCTGCAGAGATTTGGTTACGTCCTCAATAGCATCGTAGATCACCTGATAGATCTTGATCTCCACATGTTCGTCTTCAGCGAGCTTGCGTGCCAGTTGGGTTGCTCTCACGTGAAACCCCAGTATGATCGCGTCAGACGCAGATGCCAGGCTGACGTCAGCCTCGTTGATACCTCCAACGCTCTTGTGAATGATGCTGACCTGCACTTCCTCGTTCGCCAGTTTAGAAAGGGAATCTGCCAAAGCCTCGGCGGAACCGTCGGTATCGGTCTTAATGATCACATTGAGGGCGTTGATCTGATCTTCCTGTATCCTCGCGAAGATGTTCTGCAGGGAGGATTTATTTTGATACTTCTCCCGCTCCAGCCGGATTTGCTGGCGTTCGCTGCTGATTCCGCGTGCTGTTTTTTCGGTATCGACCTGGTTGAGCACATCGCCGGCCTTGGGGGTTTCGTTCAATCCGTAGATGCGGCCAACATCAGAAGGCAGCAGCTTCTTCAACTCCTGCCCACGCTCGTTCTCGATCTTGCGGATGCGGCCGTGCGTGGCTCCGCAAACTACAATATCCCCTTTACTGATGACTCCTTCCTGCATAAGGATGGTCGCGATCGGTCCCATGCGGGTGTCCTTTTCGGATTCGATCACGATGGCTGTCGCGGGAACTTCGAGGCGGGCTTTCAGATCCAGCAGTTCCGCGGTAAGAAGTATCACTTCGATCAAGTTGAGAATTCCTTCGCCGCTTACCACAGAGGTCTTGCACCAGGGAACTTCACCGCCGTATTGTTCTAGCATCACGCCATAATCCAGAAGCTGTGCGATCACGCGGTCGATGTTTGAGTCCGGGAGGTCGACCTTGTTGATGGCAATGATTATCTGAACTCCGGCCGCTTTGGCGTGGTCGATGGCTTCTCGGGTTTGGGGCTTCATACCTTCGTTAGCCGCCACCACGATCACCGCGATATCGGTAACGTTAGCGCCTCTGGCCCGCATTGCTGTGAAAGCTTCGTGCCCCGGCGTGTCTAAAAAAGTGATCTTGTTTTTGTTGATCTCGATCTGGTAAGCGCCGATATGTTGTGTGATACCTCCGCTTTCGCCTGCCACGATGTTGGTGTTTCGGATATAGTCCAAAATCGAGGTTTTACCGTGGTCGACATGTCCCATGATCGTTACCACAGGAGGCCGGGCGATCTCATCAACATCCGTGTACTGCTCTTTTTCGCGGTCGATTATATCCATGCCGTATTCGTCTTCAAAGCGGAAATCAACCTTGAATTCGTCACAGATCATTTCCAGTGAATCCTTGTCAAGACGCTGGTTCATAGTCACCAACTGCCCCATCGCGAAGAACTTGGAAATGATCTCTGCTGGCGAAACGTTCAATATCTTGGCAAGTTCGCTGACGGAAGTGTATTCGCGGATCACCGCTTGCGAATCAACTTGGAAGACTTCAGCCTGAGCTTCCCTGTGGTATTTTTTCTTTTTCCCGGTCTTCTGCATGATTTTCTTGATCTTACGGGAAATCTCAGCTTCATCAACATCGGTCGGAGCCTCAACTTGCTTGCCTTTCTTGACCGTGCCTATAATGGCTTTTTTATGCTTGCTCTTGTCTCCAAGCTCTTCATGGTTGACTTTGGCTTTGCCAAACTTCTTGGCTTCCGCTTCTTTCACAACGTCTACTGCAGCCAGCGGTTGCTCCGGTTCACCTTTCTTTCTAATCTGATCCGGTTTTCTGCCAGGCTCAGGGCGAGGTTTGACCGGACCTCTTGCTCTTTGGTCCTGTCCTTCCTGATGTGATCTGGGACGTCCTCCGCCTTCCTTTCCTCGCGGGGCAACCGGAGTCGCCTGGGTGTAAGGAACGATTATTCTGTGCTTTGGCGCTTCTTTTTTGGGGGGAACGTATATCTCAGGCTTATCCGGTTGGGCTTGAATCTGGGGTGCTTCTTCCTGGATTGCTTCCGGTTCTGGCTCCGTATGGCGCGCAGGAGCCTTTTTCTCAGCTTTGGGCTTGGGCTCTGGTTCGATCTGAATCTCCGGTTCCGGTTGCTTGGTTTTGGCAGCCTGCCTGATCTCGATCAGCTTCTTGCGATCTTTCTCGGCTTTCTTCTCGGCATCCACCTGTTCATTGAATTTCCGGCGTAGCTTGTCCGCGACTTCTTCTTCGATCAGGCTCATATGGCTCTTGATGTTCACGCCTAGATCGGTGAGATGCTTTTTCAGCGCCATGGTGCTGATCTTTAATTCCTTGGCAAGTTCATGTACTCGTATTTGCACTATTCCTCCACTTCCGCGGTTGAGTGGTACTCCCTCATTTTTGCCGCGAATTGTCGGTCCGTAACCCCGTAAACGCCAGTCAGGGGAAGGCCCAGCGCCGCGCTCAGCGTGGCTATGGTCCAAATCCTGTATATGGGAAGGTCACTGCCACTTTCGTGAGTGGCGTTGCTTATTCTTTTAAAAGTTCTTTCCGCCGTATCCTCTGCAATCACAACCAAATGCAGATGCCTCGCGTGGAGAGCCCTCAGACAGGCATCAGCTCCGGAAATCACTTTCCCTGCTTTGCGCGCAAACTGCATTAGATTCACTATCTTGGAGGCTGCTTCGCTGTTCATTGCCCCTCCCGCTGTTGCAAGGTTTTCCCGGCTCGAGTGAAAACAGGTTCTCCGGCAATCCCGAATTTCTTTTTCATGCGGCTGCGCTTCCATTTGTCCAAGCCTTCCAGACACGGACGCTCCGGGCACACATAGTTGCGACGCTGAGCGATGCGCCTCCTGGGATCGAAAACCAGCCCCTGGGGGCACAAAACAAAGCTCAGCAAACCGGAGAGGTCCTTCCGCGTCTTGCACACCACACAAGTTCGCTGCGGCGTATGTTGAGCATGGCTGTTGCGATTTGGCATCAGAAATACTTGGCTGCCTCTTTCAATCGTTCGGCGGTCTTTTGGCCGACGCCTTCAAGATTGCACAGTTCATCCACGGATGCCGAAAAAATGTCCTGCACCGAAGTATATCCAGCATGGCGAAGGATTTCCGCGATCTTGGAAGTCACGCCGTCCAGTTCATTGATATGGCTGATCGTGCGGCGCTCCTTGGCCATTTTTTCCTCAAACTCTTCCATAGTAAAGATATCGATCCGCATGCCGGTCAGCTTTGCTGCCAGCTTGACGTTCTTGCCTTGCTTGCCAATCGCCACGACCTTGTTCTCTTCGTCCACAATCACACTGGCGGCGCGATTGCGTTCGATGATAACGCGCTGGACGTTATCCACTCCCAAAGCGTTCTCGATCATCTGGTCGAGGTCCTCTGAGTGAACCACCAAGTCAACCTGCTCGCCGTGCAGTTCGCGGCGGATATTGTCTATCCTGGTGCCCTTGATTCCCACGCAGGTTGCGACGGGATCGATCTTGGGATCGGTGCTCTCGATTTCCACTTTGGTGCGGATTCCAGGCTCGCGGACTATCTTGAGAATCTTGACCGTTCCATCATAGACCTCGGGAATCTCCGCCTCAAAGAGTTTTTTCACAAACTCCGGATTGGCGCGCGAAAGGATTATCGTCACATTCGACTGGTGGGTCCTGATGTTTACCACATATGCTTTGATATTGTCGCCCACACGGTAGAATTCATTCTCTATCTGCTCATCCGAGGGCAACAGCGCGTCCGTGTAGCCGATATCGATGCGATAGCTGCCGGTGTCGTCGATGGACTTGATCTTACCCGTGACGATCGTATTCTTTTGCTTGTTGAAATCGTTCTGAATTCTCTCTTCTTCCAGGAGGCGGATCCTGTCCTGGATGATCTTCTGAGCAGTCTTGATCAACTTCGGCTCAAACTCGTTCATGGCCATGGTCTTGGTTATGAATTCGCCCAGCTGCGCTTTTTTGTTGAGCGCGAGGGCGTCTGCCAGGGAGATCTCCCCCAGCCCGTTTTCAATCTCCACGACCAGACATTTGAAGCTTGCCTTGATCTGTCCGTTCTGCTCATCCACAAAGATCTTAAGTTCGTTTTCCGGTTCGAGTTTTTTGGAGAGCGTGGTAGAAATAGCTTCGATAATCAGATCCTGGATGACCTCTTTATCCAATTGCTTGATGGCGGCAAGTTTGATTACCGCGTCCAAAATGTTCGTACTCATTTGTCGCCTTCCCTGTCTGGCTTGGCCAGATAGACGGTTTTTGCCCGGGTGATGGCTTTGAACTCAATCTCCACCACGTTTCCCCGGTCGTCAAGTTTGATCGTGTCCTGATTCACTTCGGTCAAAGTGCCCATCGTGGATCGCTTTGCCTCGCCGTCCGACCATTGCACCGCAACTTTCTCATTGATGGCGCTCACATAGTGGCTTTTCAGCTTAAGGGGGCGTTCCAGCCCCGGCGATGAGACTTCCAGAAAGTAGCGGTCGGGGATCAGGTCGAAGGTCTCAAGTTCATCCGCTAAAGCGCGGCTGAACGCGGCGCACTCGTCCAGGGTCACTCCGCCTATCTTGGTCAGATAGACCGTGACGATGCGGCCCTTTCCGGACATCTTTTCATCGATGTCGTAAAGCGCCAAATGCATGTCCTGGCATATTTTCCTGGCGATGTCTTCAACTTGCGCGCGATAAAATTCCATGCTCGGTTCCCCTTTTCATAAGCACTTTGTACCAAAAAAAATAGCTAACTTGCGTAGCTATGTACCGTTTCGCAATGCGTATAACTGTGTGAAGCGTTCTCTGACCGCTTCGGTCTATTTTTGTCAATTTCCTGTACCGCTCTTTCGTGTCAAGCGAAATCTACCGGGATCTGCCTCCATCCTGAGTGTATAAAATCCGGTAGACCTCCCGGTAACCTCCCGGTTCCCCACAGAGTTGAAACAAGGTGGATAACCGGAACGTACCAAGGCTGGATTGATGGCGCAAAGAGCGTGATAATGACGGACGTGCGGCAAGCCTGATGATCCTCTGGTTCAGACACGCTTTCCCGTGGGAATCCGGTGATTGCATCCCTTGCCTGTCAGACAGACCCTTTAAGAAAAAAAGCTATGCCCGGGTTTGCGAAATCGCTTCGCGGATAATCCAGGAAGCAGCGGTCATGCCCATGATCGCGGGCATGTAGCTGATCGAACCGATGGTTTGGCGCTGCCTGCCACGTTGGAGGATTATCTCGTCAGGCGCGTCCTCGCTTTCTCCCGAATTTCGGGGGAGTTCGGACGAATAAACGCAAGGGAAGTCGGTCCGCACTCCCCTTCTGCGCAAAAACTTGCGAACCCTGCGAGCCAGCGGGCAGTTATGGCTTTTTTCCAAAGGAGCGATGTGGATTTCTGCCGGATCGAGCCGGTTTCCTGCTCCCAGTACCGAGATGATCCGCCAGTTTGACTTCACCGCGTATTCCAGCAAGCCGATCTTGGGACCAAGCGAGTCTATGGCATCCAGGTAAAAATCAAAACCTGGCAGAATATCAGCCCTGTTTTCCGCATCCAGGAATACATCGCAAGTTTCAACCCAGGCATCAGGGTTGATGGAGAGGATGCGGCGTTTCATGACTTCTGTTTTGGCTATCCCGACCGTCTCGGAAAGGGCAATTATCTGCCTGTTCAGATTGGTCTCCCCCACCACGTCGAAATCGATGAGCAAAAAGCGCCCGACTCCTGCGCGGGCAAGGCTTTCCGCGGCATAGGATCCGACCCCGCCCAACCCGATCACGCACACGCTTGTCTGGCTTAACTTCTCCAGGCTGCCGGCTCCGATCAGCAGTTCCGTGCGGTTGAAGCGATTGTCTTTCAAAAACCGACTCCCAGGTGATTCGCCGATCTGTTTTGGCAGCTTTCCAACACTTCAATTTGAGTGCCGGCAAGCTCCGAGACTCGATCAACAACATCCAGCAGACTCAAGAGCGGATTCGCTTCGCCCTGCTGAACATAATACTGGGTCATATCTGTCTCAAAGAGAGATGCTCCATCTGCAACGATCGCCTTCAGGAGGTCCGCCTTGTCATCTTTCAATATCCTGCTGCTGATGGTGAAAACACTGCCAAGCCTTGCCAGCAGCTGATATCCTTCCAAGCTTCCGGCATATCCGTGGACTAGATATTTCAGGGAATATGACTTCAATATTTCAAAGGCTTCCTGCTGGCGGCCGACCAAATGTAGAACCACGGGAAGATTATATTTTTGAGCTAGTTCCAACTGCTTTATTAAAGTATCAGTTTGCCATGCATAGTCTATATTATTTCTATCCAATCCTATCTCACCTATCGCCCACACAAGTTTCTCCTCGCAGAGCAATTCGATGTCCCGCAGTTCAAGGTCGCATTCGTCAAAGTTGGGATGGATGCCCGCGCTAAAGAGCACCCCGGGAATCGGGTTGCGGAGGTGAAACTCAACTTCTATTTTCCGCAAGGCGCTGGAGAGAAATCTGCTGATTCCTTTGCGCCGGGCTTCTTTGATCAGCGGGTCGAGGGGCAGCAGATCGTTCAGGTTTGCCAGATGGCAATGCGCGTCGATCAGATTCACGGCTTGAGCTCCGGAAGCAGATTGATGATCTCGCGGGCGGCCCTCTCTCCTGCTTTGCCATCAAGTTGGTCGAACATCATAGCGTTGGCTGTAGCGCGTGACGCCTTAAACATCGAGGGATCGGACAGCAACAGGTTAATGGCGGGGCGAAGTTCATCCCACCTGGCGATGCGGATGCTGATACTGCGCAGTAGTCTGTCGATCTTATCCAGAGCGCGGCGCGCGGTTCCGGTCTGCCAGGTGATCATGGGTTTGTCCAGGGCGCAAGCTTCAGCAAGCAGTGAGCTTGTATCGCCGATCACAATATCAGACAGCTTGACATAGGGCAAGTGATTGCCATTAATCAGATAAACTCCTTGTTTGGCAATGGCTTGCCTGTATTTGATGCCCACCCAGGGATGCAGCGTAACCAAAACATTGAAACTTTCCTTGAGCTTATGCAGCTTGTCGTACCAGAATTCCAAAGCGCTCATTCCGGAACCTGTCCAGGTGGCGCTGAAAAGAAGAGTGGGCTTTTGGGAATCGAGCTTCGCCTCTGAACGATACTTCTCCAACTCAATTTCAAGACCAGGGTTTGCCAACCAGGGGTCCAGTTTGGGATATCCGACTGCCCTAGAGCAAGTTATCCCAATCTTGCTGCCTTCGGCCACATCGTCTCTGCTGGTCATCAGATACAGGTCGAACTGGTTGTAGTTCTCAGCTCTGGTCATTTTTTTAAAATGGTAGGGGCCGTGTCGCATACCGATCTTGATGATCCGCGCCGAGGGAAACTTGTAGCAGGAATGGCGGGCCATAATCACCGCCTTGGGGAACACAGGCAGCCGGGAAGTTTGTATGTTCCGGGATCTGAAATACTGGCGGACTGCCGGTTTGTTGGTCACTATCCTGACAGGGCGCAAGTAGTTCTGAACAGGCTCGAAAGCCTCCCAATCCTGAATTTCCCGGCAATAAAAATAGATCCTTTCAGCCAGGCCAAAGCGGGCAAGAGCATTGTAAACCAGCCTATAGGGCTGCTTGAAAAGATGATAGCTAAAGACCATTAGTCCCTGGTTGCCTAAAGGTAATCATGCAAAAAACCAAGCACGGCATCGGCAAGATAGCGTTCAAAGTCTCCCTGCGCCTGCACGAATTTCCAAGACCCCGCTTGATGTTCGAAGTATCCTGGCCCCTTGTGGATGGGCGTTATTCCAAAGTGTGAGCCTTGAAACTCAAAGAGATGGATCCCCCGGGCAGACTTCCCCAAATCCATCGCCAATACCGGCATCTTAACTTTGGCGAAGAACTCGCGGGCATAATTCAGAATCGCTGCATCGGGCGTTTCGGAATAGGTGAACAGCTTGGTACCGCTGGCACGCCAATCGCCCGGCCGGGCCAGCCTTCGACTCACGAAGTATTTGTCCCCCATGACTATAACGCGGTAGTCGCAATCAAGTCCGGGGACGAATTCCTGCAGCACAAATCTGAGGCGGGGTTTGATGTGGCGTGTGTATTGATCGATATCAGGCTGCCTGGCGTACTTATCCCATCCAGGGAAACTCTGCTTGGCGCGGAAAAGCTTGCGGCGCAAGAGATCCAAACGATGGTAAGCGCTCAGCTTGCCTTCCATGGAACTCAGCCTCTTCATCAGTTCTTCCTTGCTTCGCACCAAATGCACGCCTTTGGCGTTGGATCCGCCAACGGCTTTCAGAACAACAGGATACTCGATCTGATATTGCCCGATTTGCTCCTTCGATTCCAGATACAAGCCCCACAGATCTCCCACACCCAACCGCTTTTTAAACAACTCCTGATAGCCCTTGTTTTCGTGGCAGAGCAGCAACTCATATGAGGGAAGCAGCAGGTTGTTCTGGGTAGCCAGGATCTGTGAAAGATCCCGCAGATAGAGGCGGGTGTTGCTCACCTGGCTGAAGCTGTAGAGGACTACGCTGTCCCGTATCTCAGAGCTCATCGCCACTGCCTGGTGGTATTCCAGAGCATAAACTTTGTATCCGCCATCTGATAAATATTTAAATATATTAGCTGTATCAACTGAAATCCATGGTTTACGTGATTGACCGTAAAATCCATTATCTGAAGTTATTAGATATATATCTCTTTTTTTTATCTCGCTCATCTTCTTAACCTGTCGATCTGTTCCAGTATCCGCTGCGGCTTGACCAGATTCATGCAGTCATGATGGCCCAGGGGGCAGCGTTCCCCGCCGTGGCTCCCGCATGGACGGCAGGCTAACTCCGTCTCGAATACGATATCCCCCTCTCGATAGGGAAAGTAGCCAATACTCTGCACAGTCGGCCCAAAGATCGCGAATACCCTGGTTTTAACTGCGTTGGCGATATGCAATGCGCCGCTGTCGTTGCAGATTAGCAAATCTGCTTTGGCTAGGAGCGAAGCGCTGGTAAGTAGGTCGCTCCTGCCTGCCGCGTTGAGAACCACTGCTTTGGAATCGTGCTTTCTGAGACACTGCTCAAGCTGATCGCAGATCGCTATGTCCTCCTTTCCGCCAATCAGGACAAGACCGAAGCCCCGGTTCGCAAGCCCCAGTGCCAGTTCGCAGTAATGCTCCAGAGGCCAGCATTTGGTTTTCCAGATTGAGCCGGGGGCGATCGCGATGATCAAGCTGTTTTGCATCCCGGCTTCGTCAATCAGCGCTTCGGCGTGCTGTTCGTTCCTGCTATCCGGAAACAGTTCGGTCTGAATCTCAAAACTCCTCAGTGTGAGCGGCTTAAGCAGGCACAGGTTCTTGCGGATCTTGTGAATCCCCTTGGGATGAGGCACTCGGATGGATAACAGCAATCCGGAGAGGAAACCGCGTTCGTAGCCAACACGTATGCCGATACCTGCCAGCCAAAGCAGCAGATGCGTGGTGAAAGAGCTGTGGGGGCTTAGGGTGAGATCATAGCGCTCGCGGCGTAGTTTCAGGGCAAGCAGGGGTAACTGCCATCGCTTGCGCTTCTTGTCGAAACAGATAACCTTGCTCAGGTATGGGTTGTTTTGCAGCAAAGGAGCCGTGATCGGCGTGACCAGAGCGTCTAACCGGGCTTTGGGATACAGCTGCGCTGCTGCGCGGATCAGGGGTGTGACCAATATCACATCGCCAATGAAGGCCGTCTGCACGATCAGGATCTTGCGGAATTCCTGCACGGGAAGTCCTCAGGCGTGACCGAACTGCAGGTTATAAAGATTCTTGTATCTGGGGCAGGATTCAAGCAGTTCGCTGTGGGTGCCGGTTCCAACAATTCGCCCCTGCTCAATCACAAAGATGCGGTCAGCTTTGAGAATCGTGGAGAGGCGGTGCGCGATCATGATCACCGTGCGATTTTTCGTCGCTTCGTCGATCGCCTGCTGAACCAGCTTCTCGCTTTCTGTATCGAGGGCGCTGGTCGCTTCGTCAAAGATCAGGATGGGCGGATCGCCGACGATCGCCCTCGCAATGCACAGCCTTTGCCGTTGCCCGCCGGATAGATTCGCGCCCTTGGTTTGCAGCATTTCGTCATATTTGCCGGGAAACGCGTGGATGAACTCCTCCGCGTGCGCTATCTTCGCGGCTTGGGCAATCTGCTCCTCGGATACATCCTGCAGCGAGCCGTAGGCGATATTTTCCCTGATAGTCTTGGTGAAAAGCACGCTGTCCTGAGTCACAACTCCGAACAGGCCGCGCAGGTCTTTGACCTTGATCTGCCGGATATCAACCCCGTCGATGCTGATCGAGCCTTCCTTCACGTCATACATGCGGTTAAATAGGTTAGCCAAGGTTGTCTTGCCGCCGCCGCTGGCTCCCACGAACGCGATCTTTTCTCCCTTACGGATGGTCAGGTTGACATTTTGCAAGACCTCTTTGCCCCCCCTGTAATGAAAGCTGACCTTGTCGAAGACTATTTCCTGTGCAAACTCCTTCTTGTCCATAGCGTCCGGCGCATCCTGAATCGGGGAGCGCTGGTTCATGACGATAGCGATACGTCCAAGCGAAACGATCGCTTTTTTCACGTCCGTGTATATCTGGGTGATCGTTTTAAGCGGATGCAGCATGGAAAACAAAGCCAGCAGGAAAGCCGTGAAGTCGCCGAAGCTGAAGGTCGAGCCCGGAGCCAGGATCATCTTACCGCCGATGATGATCACGATGACGCTGGTCAGGGCTGTATTGATCTCCGAGATCGGCAGGCTCAGCGCGGAATAGACCAGCGACCTTCTCCACATCTTCAGATGCCTGCTGCTGATGCGGTTAAAATTCTGATATTCGCTCTCCTCCCGGCGGAACGCCTTGATGATCTTCATGCTGTTGAGGGCTTCCTCAACCGCGGAAAACATCGAGGAAAGTTGTGCCTGAATGCGTCTTGAATATTTGCGTATCTTCTTGCCCAGATAGCTGACCGTGAGAGCAAAAACAGGCAACACGACGATCGCGTAGACAAACAACTCGCTATTCAGCAGCAGCGCGATGCGTACATACACGAGGATCGTCACCACATCGCGGATCCCCTCCAGCAGAGAGCGGATGAACTGCTCGCTGACTATCTCCACGTCGTTGACCATGCGCACGATGGCATCGCCCACCTGATGCTGGTTGTAGAATTCCAGGGACTGGTCCATATAGCGGCGAAACATCAGATTGCGCACGTCCCGGATCGTGAAGCCTCGCAGGGACACGAATAGCACCCTCTGCAAGAAGTAGAATACGTTTTTAAAAAAAATGGTCAGGATCACGAAACCGCAAAGGACATAGAGCAGGGAAAGCGAACTCGTATGCAGCATGATGTCCTTTACACTTTCCCAAAGGGGCGACAGATCATTCAGGCTGCTTATGCCAAACACCCCTCCTGTTTGCGCAGCGTAAGCTGTCCATGCTTCCCGCATGGCTTCCAAAAAAGCACCCGGGCTGCTATACAGGATCTCAGGCTTGGCGGGAACGAACACATAGTCCAACAGGGGAATGACCAATGTGACGCTCAATCCGTTGAACAGAGCGTAAAACATCATCGCGACCAATCCCGCAAGCAGGATGTACCAATAGCGGAACATCATGCGATAGATCTGTCTCAGTTCTTTCCAGGTTCCGTGTTTTTCTTTGTGTTTTGCCATAATTCCGCACAATAAAAAAAAGCCAGCCTAAGCTGGCAAGGAAAATTGTGGCACGCCCTGAGGGATTCGAACCCCCAACCTTCTGATCCGTAGTCAGATGCTCTATCCAATTGAGCCAAGGGCGCACTGTTTGGTCAGTTTTTTGTCGCCCCTTAATATGTCAAGGACTATTTGAAATCACCAGTCCCCTGCACTTGAAGTTCTTGAAAGGTCACAATTCGACCAACCAGATTGGCGGATGTGGACCCCAACACCTGATATGAGTGAATTTACTTGACTTTTCGTCAGGGAAAGAGTCTGTTGTTTAAAAAATGCATCTGTGATGATTGATTGGTTTCACGGTTTCAGGTCCCAAACTCGCATCCGAAAGCCTGACCCGGACGACTTGGCCAGGATACTTATACATGCAACATACTATGGGAGGAATTGCCGGTTGAAAAGGATTTCCCGGATGATCAAGAAAGCCCGCCGCAAAGCGAGCAGCGAAACCTGGCTGAAAAAATCCGTTTTCAGGTTTCAAAGCTGGATTTCCGCCTGGTTTGTCAGATTGCTGGGCGGCACCTTGAAGTTCACCGCGCACAATATGCCCGGACCGGAGGAACATTGCGTGTTCGCGTTCTGGCATCGCAACTTGCTGATTTTGATGATACAGCGCTTGAATTCCGGAATTGCGGTACTGGTTTCCACGTCCGATGCCGGACGCCTGGTCGCCGGACCGGTTGCGCGGCTGGGTTACGTTCCTGTGCGCGGCTCATCCACCCGCAAAGGTTCCAGGGCTCTCAAACAGCTGATTCTGCTGTCCCGCGAACGAAGCATCGCGATCACACCTGACGGCCCCAGCGGACCGCGCGGCTCCATCCAGCAGGGTGTCTTCCAACTTGCCTGGCTGGCAAAGGTGCCGATCGTGCCGGTGACGGTTGACTGCGAAAAAGAATGGGTGTTCAGGTCCTGGGACCGGTTTAGGCTGCCCAAACCTTTTTCCCGCATCCAGGTTCATTACGGAGACCCGATCTATGTCAATGACAAAGAGGACTTTCCTCTTCTGGAGGAAAGGCTTCGAGCCCTGCTGACGGACATCGGCAAATGAGAGAAACAACTTCGCGCTGACCGTATCCACACACGGCACGCGCCAGGGAGAAAACATATGAAGCTGAGATTTTTAGGCCATTCCGCTTTCGAGATTACCACCGACTCGGGACAGACCGTGCTGATCGACCCCTACCTGGACAACAACCCGGCTGCCCCTGTCAAAGCGGACGCCATTAGGGCTGAATACATCATTTTGACCCACGCGCACGGAGACCATCTGGGCGACGCGTTCAAGATCGCCAAAGCCTGCGGCTCGCTGCTGGTCTGCGTGGCGGAACTGGCAGGTTACGCATCTGCCAAAGGATTCAAGACCCATGCCATGCACATAGGCGGAGCGCATGAGTTTCCCTTTGGCAGGCTCAAATTCACCATCGCCATGCACGGAAGCCAAACCCCGGACGGGCACTACGCCGGTTTGGCGGCTGGCGTTCTGCTCTGGATTGACGGCATCTGCATCTACCACACCGGCGACACAGGCCTCTTCTACGACATGAAGCTGATCGGCGACATGAACCGGGTGGATTACCTGCTGCTGCCCATCGGAGACAATTACACCATGGGCATAGACGACGCGGCCAAGGCTGTCGAATTCGTCAGGCCGCGCGTTGCCATCCCCATGCATTACAACATTTTCCCTCTCATCAAAGCGGACCCGGCGGAGTTTAGCGCCAAAGTATCCGCTGCTGGCTTCGAATGCCTGATCCTCAAGCCGGGGGAAAGCGTTTGACAGATTACTTCTTCAGAGCCGCCAAAGCCGCCTTGTAGTCCGGTTCGTGGGTGATGTCGTCCACGAGTTCCCGGTATAACACTTTTCCAGTTTCGTCAATCACCACAACCGCGCGGGCAAGCAAGCCCGCCATCGGCCCGCTGACCATTTCCAGCCCGTAGTCCTTGCCGAAATCCCTGTTTCTCAGCTCAGACAGCGTTACCACCCTGTCGATGCCTTCCGCACCGCAGAAACGTCCCAATGCGAACGGCAGGTCGCGCGAAACGCAAAGGATGACGGCTTTCTTGACCTTTGCCGCTTCAGCGTTGAACTTGCGAACGCTCATCGCGCACACCGCCGTATCCACGCTGGGAAAAACGTTGAGCAGGATCTTGGAGCCCTGGAAGTCCGCTAGGGTTTTGTCGCTCAGATCCAAAGCCGTGAGAGTGAAATTCTTCGCCTTGCCGCCGATCCGGGGCAAGGGTCCGATCGTCTTTACAGGATTGCCTTTGAGTTTTGTAATTGCCATTTTCTTTACCTCTTGTTCATATTCTTTTACCAAAAATATAAGCGGTTGCGCCCATTCCGGCAAGCAGGCGTTGTACCGCCCCTGATGCGCGAACTATTTATATCCTGGAGATCTTCGGGGCATGCAGTCATTTATGGCTGTATGGCAAGCTCTAACCAATTCCCAGTCCCCATCGAGCGTCAGGAAAGAAAAAGCCCGGACTTGCATCCGGGCGGAGTGATAGCTGATTGGGCTTGAGAATCTAAATAAGTTCGAAGACCTTGAGCGCGACGAGGATCAGCAGCGCGGTGTTCAGGCCAATCCAGATCTGTAGCCGCAGGCTCAGAGACCTTATCTCCTCACGATTGGCAAGCGCTTTCTTCTCGACCTTAACGACGAGGTTTTCGATCGTGGAAAGCCGCTCGTCCGTTTTGTCGAACTTCTTGATGTTGTTGTTGTGCGTGGTGTCGCGCTTGAACTGCCTCATGAGTTCCAGCGCCAGGGGGATGAAAGCCGGCATCGCTTTTTTGAAGAATGAACCTGCCATCGCTGCGCTCCCTATTTAAACTTGTATCCCAGATTGCCGTAAATGGTACCCGGCAACACGGCGTGGGCCGTATAGGATAGGTCAAGTTGGACGCCTTTGACGTTGAGTCCGACGCCGGCGTTCCAGGTCGCGGGGTTGGAGTGTACTCCGAAGCGGACGGCAAGGGGTTCAAAGGGACGTATTTCCACGCCGCCCATGAACTCTGTCTCTTTGGCAAAGTCTTTTTTAACTTCGATGCTGGTTATGACGTTCTCATAGGGGATGTAGGAGATTCCGAGGGCGAGTTTGCTCGGCAGCTGGTTCTGGTTGGCGTCGCCCATCACAGCCTGGTTGAGGTTGGTGACGCTGAAACCAAACTTGGTGCGGCCATGCAGGAACGCGGTGGCTCCCAGATCGACGCCGACCGCGGTGTCTGTCTCTTCGTCCGCCATCTGCAGGCGGTAGAGATTGACCGTGTATCCGACGCTGATCTGCGAATGGATGTCGCTTTGCAGGTTGAATCCGTGGGCGGCGCTCCAGACTTGCTCGCTGAGGAGGAGTTCGTCGTCGAAATTGACGTCGAACATCCTGGCGCCGAGCGCGAGGGTTCCCAGCTTCTTGGGAAGCTCAACGCCGACCGCGGCTGTCTTGAACTCGGAAAAACGTTGATTGTAAAGGTTGCTGAAGCCAACCTGGGCTTCGAGCTTGATGTTGGTGAGTCCCGCGGGATTGTAGAAAAGGGAGTTCACGTCATCTGCGACTCCGGTATAAGCGCCGCCGAATCCGCGGGCGCGGGCAGAGGGCACATAATCGTCAAAAACAGCCAGCAACAAAGTTGCCTGGATGAGCGCTAACGCGAGGATCAGAAGTTTCTTCATGTTATTCTCCCCTGCCTATTTAAGTGTGGATTTGATCACGATGGGTTGCACGGTGACTTCCTTGGCGCCGGTAGCGCGGTCGATCACCTCAAGATGGCAGTAATAAAGCCCGATCGGAAGCTTGCGCATGTTGGCGTCCCTGCCAAACCACTCTTTGCTTTCGATCCCCAGCGAGTTACTGATATTCTTGTTCACGGGGGTGTCCACCAGCCTGCCCTGCGCGTCGTAGATGCGCACGATGGCCTTGACGTTGATGCCGCTGGCCGAGCTTTTGCAACCGTATTCGATGGTCACTTTTTCGTTGAGGTCGGGATTGAAGATGTTCTTTGAGTTGTTCGGGTTGGTAATGTTCAGCCAGGCGATGCTTTTGCGGATGGCAGTGAGCAGCTTTCCGTTGTTTACCGACTGGATCGGCGTGTTGTCATACGCGAAGGATAGCAGTTGCAATACGCTTTCGCCGTAGCTGATGGGCTCCAGAAGAAGCGTGATCAAGGTCTGGTCGTCCGCGGTGGAGGTGATTGGTTCCTGGGATTGATAAACGATGTCGATCAGATCCCCGTCCGCAGATACCTCGTAATCCGGCATAAACGCGGTCATTGTTCCCTCAAACTTCATGCCGTGGAATGTGACCTTGTCGGGATCGATCTTGATCTGGGCGGTATAGGAAGCGACTCCCCACTGAGGTTTGATGCGAGAAGTCTGGATCGGAACCTCTACCACGGTGTTGATCTCAGCGTTCGTGGTCTGGATCTTCACCGTCGCGTTGGTTACATCGTCAACCTGAACAAGGTCTGTCATCTCGCGGGGATTGACGGCAAAATAGCTGAATGAATAGTCCACCACGCCCTGGATGCGCGCCCAGTTTTGCCCCACGGACATCTGCGGCCAGGAAAAGCCGCTGCGCGGGAAGCACTGGTCGTCGATCTGGCAGGCGCCGGAGCCGTCGTTGACATAAAACTCGTTGTAGCTGTTCGGGGTCGCGGTGATGTTCACATTCTCCACCTTCACGAACACGCTTTCCCATTGCTCCGCTGTGGCGGCAGCGGTCAGGTCGCCGGTGGTGACCAAGGTTGCCGGGGGGAGCATATTACCCTGGTTGATCACCTGAAAACCGGTGGTCGGCGACATCTCGGTGTAATCGTAATACTCGGTTATTGTTCCTGTGACCTCGACCAGATCGCCGCGCTGGGGATTGTACTGGTTGGTGAAGATCAGCAAACCGCTCCAGGGTCCGCCTTCCGGGTCGGATATCACGAAGCCCTTGTTTGAGGTGCTGGTTCCAGTGAAAAATTCTTCCGCCACCACAATACCGCGCACGGTGACGGATTGTCCGGCCAGGGGGGATGCTCCATTGGCCGCCGTCGTGTATTGCACGTCATAGCAGGTGATCGGGTCCGCTGTCAGGGCGCTGGCAAGTAAAATTGCCAAAACACAAAGCAAGAGATTTCTCATCTATATCTCCTTGATTAACTATTATTCTCTGCGGGCAACGGTTCCGGAGCCTGTTCCAGGACCTTTTTCTCCTTCAGGAAGAACAGGTCGAAGAGAATCAGGCACATGGCGATGAAGATCGCGCTGTCCGCCACGTTGAAAACTGGGAATCTATCCATATTTGGAATGATATTGGGTATGTTGACATCAACAAAATCTGTCACAGCGCCGAAAATCGGGCGGTCGATCAGGTTGTTGCCGATGGCGCCTCCAAGCACAAGTCCCAGCGCGAAACGCTGAACTTTGTGGGTGGCGTTCGACAGCAGCCACATTATGAACACGACTGCGATCAGGGAAGTCGCGATGAAGAATATCTTGTCGCCCGCCGGTCCGAACAGGGACAGGCTGAAGGCGGCACCTTCGTTCTTCAGGTGGTGCAGGCGGAATGTTTCGCCAAAAAGACCCTTGCCGAGCGTTATCCAGGTTCCTTCAAGAATGAAGGTCCGCACCAGGATTTTGGTTAACTGGTCCAACAGGATCACTCCCAGTGCGACAAGCAGGGCTGGATAGATCTTGAGCTTAGGTTTGCCCATCGTTGCTGCTTATCTCCTCTGCCGGCGTTTCTTGTCTTCCATCTTCTCCATGCAGGAGATGCAGTAGGTGGCGTAAGGAATCATCTCCAGCCTGGTTTCGTCGATGTTTTCGCCGCACATCTCGCAGACACCGTAGGATCCGGAATAGATCTTGCGCAGGGCTTCGTTGAGCAGCCGGATCTTTTCCCGCTCTTTCTCCATCATCATGACTGTCTGTTCCATCAGATTGGTGTCAGAACCCTGATCCGCCTGATGATAGGCGTAGGAAGATAGGTCACCGCTGCTTTCGCGGGCTCCTTTGCTTTGGTCTTTGTTTATATCGTCAACATAAGCCAGGCTTTCTTTCAGCTCTTGTTGGATCAACTCTTCAAACTTCTTTATCTTCTTTTCGGTCAATGCTTTGGCTGCCATTATTCGCTCCTGCTTAACAGTCTTTTACCATATCAATCAAGTTCTTGGGTCTTGCCTGTGGTGTCAATAAAAATATCCGCATGCCTAATCCAGACCTTCTTTGAGAAATTCGGTGATTAAGGTTTTGATTCTTGAGGATGCGATTGCCGCGTTGGCTCGGATTTCATCCTGCGAGTGGGCATCGTCGTGAAAAAGATTGCTGTAGTTGGTCACCACAGACAGCGCCAGGACCTTCATTCCGGCGTGGCGCGCAGCGATGACTTCCGGTACGGTGGACATCCCGACAAGATCCGCCCCCCAAGCTGCGAAAGCGGCGCATTCCGCCCTGGTTTCCAGGCTCGGTCCCGTGACCGCGATATAGACTCCGCTGGAAAGGGGAATCTCCCTCCGCGCGGCAATTGACCTGACGCGAGAGATATACTCCGGATCGTAGGGGTTGTTCATGCTGGGAAACCTCTCTCCCAGTGCTTCATCGTTGATGCCAATCAGGGGGTTGGTACCCATAAGGTTAATGTGGTCCTCAAGCAGGACGATCGATCCGGGAGTCAGTTCCTCGCGCAGGCTGCCCGACGCGTTGGTAACGATGAGGGATCGGACTCCAAGGCAAGCCAGCACGCGGGTCGGGAACACAACTGCCGCCATGGGATGACCCTCATAATAGTGAAAACGGCCCTGCAAATAACAAACATACTTCCCTCCCAGTTCGCCCAGGATCAGATTGCCCTTGTGCGAGGGAGCCGTGCTACTGACAAAGCCGGGTATCTCATGATACGGGATGCTCAGGATCGGCTTGCCAGCGTCAGCAAGATCGTTCAACCCTGTGCCCAGAATGATCCCCGCTTCAGGCTTCCGGGGAAACCTGCTTTCCAGCCAGGCTGCTGTTTGCCGGGGATCCGCGTTCATGAAATCTGGTTATCCTGCGTCGTTGGGTTGGCTTGGGGGTTGATATCGTCCTTGATCTGCTTGAATTCAGTGTCCAGGAGGTTTTCGCTGCCCTGGATAAGCAGAGGGTCTTTGCCGATGCGGTCCATGAATGTCTGCAATTCAGACTTGAACTGCATCAGGAACTGCCGTTTCTGCTCTTTCATCTGTACATACTGCTGTTCCAGCACGCCCAGATACTGCTTGGCTTCCTGGATCGCACGTTTGGCCTTGAGTTCAGCTTCGTGGATAATGTTTTCCGCTTCCTTGCGTGCGTTGGCGATGATGTCCGCTTTGGTCTTCTCCGCAAACACCAGAGTACGGCTGATCAGTTCTTCGCGCCGTTTGAGGTCTTCGACGGCGGTGCTGGCCTGTATCGCTTCCTGCTTAACCTCGATCTGCGCCTGTTCGCGGCGCTTCAGTTCGCTTTCCTGCTTGCGCTGATATGTCTCCAGTTCCGTCGCCAACTGCTCCAGAAAGGCGTTGACTTCCTTGCGGTTGTAGCCAAACATGGAACTGGAAAACTCCTGATGGCGAATGTCTGTGGGAAATAGTGACATGGTTCCTCCAGAGAACTATGATAATCTGAATAAAAGTGAGTTGATCGCCTGGATCAGGAGGATGGCGACCACCGGAGAAAGGTCCACGCCCATCCTGGGCAGGATTCTGCGTATGGGTTTAAGGGCGGGTTCGGTGACCTTGATCAGCAGCATATACGCCTGATTATATTGGTTGGGCATGATCCAACTCATGATCGCGCGCAGGAAGATCAGAAAGCTATAAACACCCAGCAGCCATCTGAAAAAATCGAATATAACTCCGGTTCCCGCCATGGCTCAGTCCAATACCTCGTGGCAATTGCGGCAGCGTGCTTCATAAGCCTCCGTGCTGCCAACCAGGATCTGCTCGTCCTTGTGGATGGTGCGCTGCGTGCGGTTTGCCGGATTGCCGCATTTGACGCAGATGGCAAGGTTCTTGGTCACATACTCCGCGATCGCCAGAAGCTGGGGCATGCTGGCAAACGGCTTGCCGGTATAATCCTGGTCCAATCCCGCAACGATCACGCGCAGCCCCTTGTCGGCAAGTTTGTTGCACACTTCCACAATGGACTCGTCAAAAAACTGCGCTTCGTCGATGGCAATGATCTTTATCTCT
>CAZKAA010000011.1:21257-34025 GCA_964550575.1 uncultured Candidatus Cloacimonadota bacterium | reverse complement strand
TTCTTAATCACTAGTTAATCACTTCTTAATAATTAAGGCTTGATTAAGAAGTGATAAAGAAGTGATTAAGAGATGACCTTAAGGGAGAACCGACGGAGAAACGAAAACAGGGCATCCGCGGATGCCCTGCAATGCTGGGTGTGGGTATAACTATTTGCCCGCGGCGATGGAGACCATCTTGCCGGGGATGACGATGACCTTTTTCACGCTGAGGCCTTCCAGGCTGCGCTTGACGTTGTCCACTTCCAGAGCCTGCCGTTTGAGCAGTTCGGGATCGATGTCCGGCGGGACGTCCAGTTTGCCGCGCAGTTTGCCGTTGATCTGGATCACGTAGGTCACGCTGTCGCGCACCAGATAGCGCTCTTCATAACCGGGCAGGCCGGATTCGTGCAGCAGCGAGCCAAAACCCATGAGCTGCCAGAGTTCTTCCGCCACATGGGGCGCGAAGGGATAGATCAGTTGCGGGATGATGCCGCAGGCTTCCGCGTAGACCGCCAGTTCCGGGTCGCTGAGTGCGGAAGGGTTCTTGATCGCCACGCAGTGGTTGAGATGCTCCATCACGGCGGCGATGGCGGTGTTGTATTGCATGCGGTTGAGGCAGTCGTCCAACCACTTCTTCACAGTGCTGTGCGAGCTGAAGAGCAAGTCTTTCAGGGGTTCGGAAAGCTGTTCCGGCTCGCCGGTGAGTTCCAGCCCGCGTTTGATGGCGTCCAGGTTGCCTTCGATGAGGCGGTGGATGCGGTTCAAAAAGCGGAAAGCGCCCATGACGCCGTCGTCGCTCCACTCCACGTCCTTATCCGGCGGGGAGGCAAAGAGCAGAAACACGCGCAGGGTGTCCGCGCCGAAGCGGTCCACGATGTAGCCGGGATCGACGACGTTGCCCTTGGACTTGCTCATTTTGGCTCCGTCCTTGAGCACCATGCCCTGCGTGAGCAGGCGGGAAAAAGGTTCGTCGCAGTTCAGCCAGCTGATGTCGCGCATGAATTTGCCGATGAAGCGGGCGTAGAGCAGATGCATGCAGGCATGCTCGATACCGCCGATGTATTGGTCGACCGGCAACCAGTAGTTCGCTTTGGCGGGGTCGAAGGGGGCATTGGCGTTGCTGGGGTCGGCGTAGCGGGCGTAGTACCAGCTGCTGTCCACGAAGGTGTCCATGGTGTCGGTTTCGCGCCTGGCAGCGGCTCCGCACTGGGGGCACTTGACGTTGAACCAGTCCGGCACCGAGAGCAGCGGATTGCTGGTGGTTTTGCCCACCTGCACGTTGTCCGGCAGCAGCACGGGCAGGTCTTGGTCCGGGACCAGCACCACTCCGCACTTGGGGCAGTGGATGATGGGAATGGGGTTGCCCCAATAGCGCTGGCGGGAAATTCCCCAATCGCGCAGGCGGTAGGTGCAGGTCACCTGTCCGCAGCCGGCTTCCTCGATCCGTTGCGAGATTGCCGCTTTGGCGTCCTCGCTGCCCATGCCGTCGAACGGCGCGGAATTGACCATCACGCCGGGTTCGACATAGGCTTCCGCCATCTCTTCCAGACGCAGTGAGAGATCGGGCTTCTGGATCACGATGATCATGGGAATGGCGTACTTGGTGGCAAACTCGAAATCGCGCTGGTCGTGGGCGGGGACCGCCATCACCGCGCCGGTGCCATAATCCATCAGCACATAGTTGGTGACCCAGATCTGCACCTTGTTGCCGTTGAGCGGGTTGACGCAGTATCTGCCGCTAAAGACGCCTTCTTTGGTCGCGTCCTCGGCGGTGCGGGCGATCTTGTCCTCATTGATGACCCTATGGCAGAAGTCATGCAGTTCCCGGTTGTTGGGGTCTTCGGCAAGCCATTGCTGGACAAGCGGATGTTCCGGGGGGAGCGCCATGAAGGTGACTCCATAAACGGTGTCCGGTCGGGTGGTGAACACGCTGATGCGGACATCGGAGTTCTCCAGGGGAAAGTCGATGCGTGTTCCTTCGGACTTGCCAATCCAGTGCTTTTGCATCAGGATCACGCGCTCAGGCCAGTCGATCATCTTGGAAAAATCCAGTAATTCCTCGGCGTAGTCTGTGATGCGGAAATACCACTGCTCCAGTTCTTTTTGCGAAACTTCGCTGCCGCAGCGCCAACATGAGCCATTCTCGACCTGCTCGTTTGCGAGCACGGTTTGGCACTCCTCGCACCAGTTCTGCCAGGATTTTTTTCGATAGACCAAACCTTTTTCAAATAGCTTTTTGAAAAGATACTGGCCCCATTTGTAATAGTCCGGGCGGCAGGTGCTGACTTCGCGCTCCCAGTCCAGCCCGAAGCCCATGGAATCGAACTGGCCGCGCATGGCGGCGATGTTTTCCTCGGTGGTGAGGCGGGGATGGGAGTTGTTCTGGATCGCGAAATTCTCCGCCGGCATGCCGAAACTGTCATAGCCCATGGGTTGCATGACCGCGTAGCCTTCCATCATCTTCAGGCGGGTGATGGCGTCGCCGATGGAATAGTTGGAAGCGTGGCCGCAATGGAGGACGCCGGAAGGATAGGGAAACATGGAGAGGACGTAGTATTTGGGCTTTGAGGCGTCGTCGGCGGGATTGAAGATCCTGCGCTCGCGCCATATCTGCTGCCATTTGCGTTCGATCTTGCTGAACGGGTATTCCATCTTGTTCTCCTTCCTGCGGTTGGCTGTGTCTGCTGCCTGTCCGCACTGCGTGAATGATGCGCTGATTTTGCCGGAGGGCGCTATTTGTCAAGCGTAAACCTTGCCTGATGCAGCCAAGCCGTCTATCTGACAGGGACTTAGGGGCAGCATAGTGGTGCTTCCCGCTTGCTCTGCAGATTATCATGCCGGCAAAAAAAAATCTTGCCTTGTTTGGGCATCGCAGAAAAATGAAACAATCGGGAATTTGCCTGACGGCTTCCCGTATGTGAAGACTTGCAGTCAGCGGGATTCACGCTAAGGAGTTTTGCCATGATACGCGCTTGTGTTTTGTCCCTGTTGCTCATCTTGAGCGCATCTGTCCTGTTTGCGCAGCCCTACGCGCAGAATTTGTTTTTCTCGGAATATGTGGAAGGTTCTTCCAACAACAAAGCCATCGAGATCTTCAACGGCACCGGAGCGGCGGTGGACCTCTCCCAATACACGATCAAGCTGGGGTCAAACGGCGGAGCCTGGAGCACAACCAATATCCTGACTCCCACGGGGACCCTGGCGCACAATGACGTGTTCGTGATCGCTAACTCGCAGGCCGTGGCGGCGATTTTGGCTGTTTCCGACGTTACCTCGACCGTGACCTTCTTCAACGGCGACGACTGTCTGGGCCTGTTTCAAGGCGATACCATGATCGACATCATCGGGGTCTATCAGTCGGATCCCGGAACCGCCTGGGACGTAGCCGGAGTGGTCGGCGCCACACTCAACCACACCTTGATCCGCAAACCCGCTATCGTCCAAGGCAACCTCAACTGGGCGCAGCAGGCGGGAACCAACGCGGACGACAGCGAATGGATCGTGCAGAACAACGACTATATCACCGATCTCGGCACCCATACTTTCACTCCGGGCGGGGGCAATCAAGCAGCGACTCCGGTGTTTTCACCTGCCGGCGGAGTGTATGCTTCGCCCCAGTCGGTAACGATCACCTGCTCCACGCCGAACTCCAGCATCTTTTATACCACCGACGGCACCACTCCGACTGCTTCCTCCACCCCCTACACAACGCCAATAACCGTCGGCGGGACGACCACCCTCAAAGCGATCGCCACCGCTCCGGGCATGGACAACAGCTATGTCGCCACGGCAGTGTATACTTTCCCCGTTGCCGTGGCCACCCTGAGCGAGTTGAGGTCAATGCCCACAGGCGCGACAATGTACCGCTTGACCGGCGAAGCGGTGCTGACTTTCCAACAATCGACGCGAAATCAGAAATATGTCCAGGACGCTTCCGCCGCCATAGTGATCGATGACCCCAGCGGGATCATCACCACCACCTACAATCTCTATGATGGAATAACCGGATTGACCGGCACCCTGGGAGCCTATTCCAACCTGCTGCAGTTCACTCCTGTGCTGGATCCCGGACCTGCCAGTTCCTCAAACAACGCAATCACCCCGGAAGTAAGGACTTTCGCGAGCCTGCAGCCCGGAGACCAAGCGAAGCTGATCAAGGTGATGGACGTGACTATCGACCCGACCCTTGTGAATTTCCCGGCCACGGCGTCCAACATCAACGCCACAGATCCGACCGCAACACTCACCTTGCGCACGTTCCCCAACGCGGAATACAGCGATACGCCTATTCCTGTATCCGCCGTGGAACTGACTTGCCTGGTAGGCCAGTATCAAGACGCCATGCAGGTTTCGCCCAGATTCCTGGCTGACTTTCAGAGCGGAGGCGCGGTGGCAGCGCCAACCTTTAATCCCCCTGCTGGAGCCTATACTGCCCCCATCTCAGTAACCATCAGCTCCGCCACCCCCGGAGCGGACATTTATTATACAACCGACGGCAGCACTCCCACCGACAACTCGGATTATTACGAGGAGCCAATCGCCATTAGCGTAACGACGACGCTGAAAGCAATAGCCACAATCAACAGCCAGTTCTCCGCCGTGTCCACCGCCCAATACAATTTCCCGGTCAACGTGGCTAGCATCTCCGCGCTGCGCCAGTCGCCGCTGCAAGGCTTATATCGGCTCACGGGGGGGGCGGTGGTAAGCTTCACCCAAAGCTACCGCAACCAGATGTTCATCCAGGATATTGATGCCGGCATCCTGATCGACGATCCCAATGACGTTATCACCTCGGAATATGTGATCGGGGATGGCATGAGCAACCTCGTGGGCACGCTGACGGAATTTGGCGGCATGATGGAATTCACCCCCGCGATGAATCCCGGACCGCCCACTTCGACCGGCAACCAAATCGTTCCGCTCGAAGTCACTCTGGATGGATATCTCACGGACTTTGAGGATTATGAATCCCGCGTGGTCAAGATCATGAATGTCCGCTTCACCGCTCCTGCGGGAAATTTCGCCAACGGGGTTGTCTACCCCATCGCAGACGCGAGCGGATCGCCCACAGCCAACTTCCGCACCACATTCTACGATGTCAGCTATATCGAACATCCCGTATATGCCAATCTGATCAACATCACCGGCATACCAAACTCACGCACCGACGGCAATTATATCACTGCCCGCGATCTGTTTGACTTCCAACTCTCAGAGGTGGCGCCTCCGTTCATGGAAGTGGCCTGGATCCAGGATCAGCCTAATACGCTCTATATCAACGCCACCTTCGTTCACCTTGGCTTCCACACCATCCCAGAAGGCCTCACCGGTTTCCGGCTCTACCGCAACGGCACGATGATCGCGGATCACGCTCCGGTCATCAACCCCCAATGGACAGACTCCCCTACTCCCGGCACCTACATCTATCATGTCACAGCCATGTTCGGCGCCACGGAAAGCGAACCATCAAACGCATACACACACATCGTGACCGCCAATCCGGAAAACCCGCCCGCAGCATTTGAGACTGCTTTGCTGGGCAACTACCCCAATCCCTTCAGGCCTCAGACGGGAATCCAGTTCAACCTCAAAACCCCGTCGCGGGTCAGAATCGAGATCTTCAACCAGCGCGGACAAAGCGTCCGGGTTTTGGCAGATACCCAGTATCCAACTGGCAAGCATTCACTTGTCTGGGATGCCAGGGACGAAAGCGGAAACAAAGTTGGCGACGGTATCTATCTGTATAAGATGACAGCCGGTAAGTATTCCAGCACCAGAAAAATGCTCATGCTCAAATAGGAGGAAAGAGGATAATGAAGGCACTATTCAAAAGATGGGGATTGTTCCTCACGGTAAACTTCCTGGTCCTGGCGGTGCTGGGATTCATCATGCAGATCGTGGGAATCAGGACAGAAGACTGGATAAACCTGCTTATCTATTGCGCGGTGTTTGGATTTGCGGGCGCGGTTATCTCCCTGCTTTCCAGCAAAGCGATGGCAAAAGCGTCCTACAAGATTCAGCCGCTGACCCGGGAGACCGCCTCAGGAAAAGCGCTCTACCTGTTTGACACGATCGAGAAGATGGCAGCCCACCGCGGGATCAAAATGCCGGAGTTCGGCATCTACCAGTCTCCTGACAACAACGCGTTTGCCACCGGGGCATCCAAGAACAAGTCCCTCATCGCTTTTTCCAGCGCGATCATGCAAAACCTCGACGAGGATGAACTCTCCGCGGTCGCTGGCCACGAAATGACCCACATCACGGAGGGTGATATGGTGACCACCACCCTGCTGATGGGAACCATGAACACTTTCGTGCTGTTTCTGGCCAACATCATCGCGGCAATCCTCAGCGGAAGGCGCGGCAGCAACGACGACTCCGGAAGGGGCAGCGTCATGAACAGCGCCAGCCAGATGGCGATCGCGATGATGATCCAAAACGTGTTGATGATCCTTGCCAATATCGTTCTTGCCTCCCATTCGCGGCATCGCGAATATGCCGCCGACGCAGGCGCGGCCAAGCTTACCAGTCCGGGACACATGATCACGGCTCTGGAAAAAATCAGCGCGGGATATGTGCCCCAGCGCAGAAAGGACGCCTACGCGATCGCCAAAATCAACAATCTTAGCGCGCTGTCGCTTTTTGCCACGCATCCTCCTGTGGAAAAGCGGATTGAAGCCCTGCGCAAAATGATGGTTTGAACAAGAGATTTAGACTCAGAATAGGGAAGTTCGCCTTGGGCGGTTTTGGCATCGGCTACTCCGGCGGCAAAGCGGTTTTTGTGCCCTACACCGCCCCCGGCGACGATGTTGAGGCAGTTCTTCTCCATGCCAGGAAAGATGTTGCCTTTGCCCGCGCGGAGAGTTTTTACGAGCGAGGGGACGGGGTGCTCGCCACGAACTGCGAAGCTTTTGCCGCACCGATACCCTGCGGCGGCTGTGATTGGCTCCACCTTGACTATCGTCGCCAGTTGGAGATCAAAACCTCACTGATTCGAGAGCTGCTGCAGCCTCTGGATCCCGCATGCGAAATCCACGATATCGCGCCTTCGCCGCAAACCACTGAGTATAGGAACAAGGCTTTTCTGCCTGTGGGAATTGCTGGCGACAAGCTTTTTTGCGGGATATACTCCCGCTGGTCGCACCAGATTGTCAAGCACAGGCGTTGTTTGCTACATCCTCCGATATTCGACGAGGTCGCCAGCACTTGCCTGGATTTGCTTTCCAAAGCCAAGGCAACAGCATATAATGAGTTAAGCCACAGCGGCAGCATCCGCCACCTGGGATTCAGGATCAACCGCGACCACTCCCAACTGCTGCTGATTATCGTTACCCGATCCGCGAAGCTACCGTTTTCCAACCTTCTGGTGAAGCAGCTGACAGAGTCTTTTCCCCAGATCACCGGGATCGTGCAGAACATCAATCGCGAGCGTGGCAATGTGATCCTGGGAGCAGAAGAAAAGATCCTCTTTGGCGAGCCGTGGATCACGGACGAACTGGGGGGAGTGCGCTTTCGCGTGCATTACCGGAGTTTCTGGCAGGTCAACAGCGCTACCGCGGCTGAGATCGTGACCCGACTGAAATCGCTCACTGCGGAGACAGAAGCATTGGTTGACGTCTTTTCCGGGATTGGAGCGCTGGGGCTGTCTCTGTCCGCAAAGGTAAAAGAAGTCCTCTGCATTGAAGACAATCCAGCCGCAATCGCCGATGGCGAGCACAACGCCGCCATGAACGGGATAGTTAATGCAGGCTTCCTGCGCGCCAGAGCTGAGGACGCCCTGCCAACCCTCTTTGCGGGATCGAAAGCGGAATTCAGACCTTCCTGCCTGATCCTCGATCCGCCCAGAGGAGGGGTGCAAGCTCAGGCATTGCAGGCAATAATCGGAGCCCGCGTGCCACGGGTGTTGTATCTGAGTTGTTCACCCATGACGCTCAAGCGGGACCTGCAGATGTTTCTGGCTTCCGGGATTTACAAACTCAGATCCATCCAACCCTTTGACATGTTTCCCCAAACCTGGCACATTGAGTCGCTTGCCATACTGGATCTGACATGAAGCATCGCCAAACCTGGCATTTCATCAGACTGGCAGTGATGATCATCGGACTGCTCGCGCTGTTATCCTGCGACGCCCAAACCCAGTCTCAAGACAAGGCAGAGATCGAAAACATCATCTACGACATCTCGAGGGATTTTAACTGGAACGACATCCCGGGAATCGTCGAACGCCTTCATCCGGACTATCGGCACAACGGCATGCAAGGGATGCAGTTCCGCGAACTATGGCTGAACCGAAGAACCTCCTACGAACTTCTTGACTTCGTTGTTCGTGATATCGCCATCAGCGGCGATTTTGCGATCGTTTCCATGCAGTTAACTTTTCAAACCTCCGGTGAAGACCTGGTCTATGAAGAACCCCATACTTCCGGAGATATCTCGTATTTCTATTATGACCAAGGCGAGTGGCAGTTATACGGCAATCAGAGCCTTGTAAAATAAAACACCACATTTCCCGCATCCCATAATACGGTTAAATAATCAATAAGCTAATCTCCCCATGCAAGATATGACATATATGTGAATATTTTATTTGACAGATGTCAGCTTCTTCACCATATGATCTTTTCATCTGATTACCATTAAGGAGACACGGATATATGCGTAAAATTCTGCTCTCAGTTCTTTCCCTGTTTGTCTTGATCCTTCTGCTGCCAGCAGCCGCGTTCAACCAAACTGGCGTAGAGCGCCCCAGATACTCTCCCGATCTGATCAAAATCAAACTCAGTTCAGACGCGGTATCGCTGACCAACCTGCCTCAGGGGTTGTACGCCGAGTCCAGATACTTCGGCATCAACGAGCTTGATCAGCTGCTTAGCGTAAATGGAGGGCTCAAGGTCATCCGCGCCCACCGCAGAGTCAAAGACACGGAATGGGAAAAGCGAACAGGTTTCGACCGCTGGTTTCTCGTCAAACTTGACGGCAAAACCAGCGTACCGGAAGCATTGGCGTCCTTCAAGAAGAACCGCTATATCGAAGAAGCGATCCCGGAGTATTACGCTTATACGACAGCGGTACCGAATGACACATATTATGCCAACAACTGGGGGCACAATAATACTGCCCAGTTGCCTGTCTATTCCGGCGGGAGCCATTCCGGAGCCGGAGTTGGAACCATCGGTTTCGATTCAGACGCCCAACTCGCCTGGGATCAAAGCCAGGGATACGGAACAACTTCGACGATCATCGCCATCATTGATACAGGCGTGGACCTCACCCACCCCGACCTGAGACTTGTGACGGGCTACGATTATGGCGACAATGACAGCAACCCCAACGACGATAGCGCCGATCCCAATCACGGAACCGCCTGTTCAGGAGTCGCCGCGGGCAAAGCAAACAACGCTTTGGGAGTTACAGGAATTGCCGGCGGCTGCAGCGTTATGCCGCTCAAGATAGCTTCTGCCGATGGCTCGCTGGGTTTCACAGCCATTGAGAACGCACTCACACATTGCGGCGACAACAACGTTGACGTTGCCAGCATGAGTTTTGGCGCGGAAGGCGGCACCCAGGAAGGTGATTCTCCTTCCACAGACGCCGCATTGGAATACGCCTACAGCCACGGAGTAACACTTCTGGCCGCCACCGCAAACAGCAACACATCCGCCATCGCGTATCCCTCCAATCACAACAAAGTCATAAGCGTTGGGGCAGCAAGCCCCACAGGCCAGCGGAAAAGCGACACCTCATCCGATGGCGAATACTGGTGGGGTTCAAACTATGGAAGCACAACCATGGACGATCCCCTTGCGGTTGACATCATGGCTCCAACGATCCTTCCCGCCACCGATCGCCAGGGCTCCAACGGATACTCCTCCACAGATTACTACTTGTGGTTCAATGGCACTTCATGCGCCACGCCCTATGCCGCGGGTGTCGCCGCGTTGATTATCTCCAAAGATCCGTCCCTGACTCCAGCACAGGTGCGCAACGCTTTGACCTCAACCGCAACCGATATGACCTTTGACGGCGGAGCGGGTTGGGACCGCTACACAGGCTACGGCATGGTCAACGCCAACGCCGCCCTGAATTCCCTGATTCCCGGCATGCCAACCTGCCAGATAACTTCTCCTGCCGGTGGTTCGGTATTTAACCTGAACTCCACGATTTCAGTGAGTGTTACCGCCACAGACTCCGACGGCACCATAACCGGGGTTGCCTTCTACATTGACGATGCCACAACTCCCTCCTACACAGACTCATCTTCACCCTATACCTGGAACTGGAACACAACCGGCTTCAGCGGAGGGCAGCACACGATCAAGGCAATTGCCACAGACAACAACAGCAACACAGCGCAAAGCATAGTATCGATTACTCTTCTCGCCCCAGCCGATGAAGGCTTTGAAACGGGCAACTTCTCGGCATGGGCTTGGACGAACAACAGCCCAATACCCTGGACTATCCAAAGCTCGGACAAATATTCCGGAACCTACGCTGCCCGGAGCGGAGCCATTGACCATGGCGGTTCAACCACGCTCAGCCTGCCCATGAACGTCAGCAGTTCCGGCAATATCAGTTTCTACCAAAAAATATCCTCCGAGTCCGGATACGATTTCCTCAAGTTCTACATTGACGGCGTGGAGCAGGGAGCCTGGTCTGGCTCTGGAACCTGGACTCCGCAGACATATGCAGTGGCATCCGGAACCCGTACCTTCACCTGGACCTATGTCAAAGACGGATCCGTGGTCGGTGGCAGCGACTGCGCATATCTGGACCATATTATCTTTCCTCCGCACGGAGTATACTATGCTCCACCGCAAAACTTCGCGGCACTTGGCGGAAATGGATTTGTCAACCTGACCTGGTCCGCACCTGCTTCCGGAACTCCTACAGGATACAAGATTTACCGCAACAGCAGCCTGCTCGCCACTGTAACTGGATTGAGCTACACAGATAATGCTGTGACAAATGGCACGCCCTACAGCTATTACTTGATCGCCACATATTCGGGAGGGCAGTCTGATCCAACTGCGACAGTCAGTGCCACCCCCGGCGCTTCCACTTCAGTGGAGATCGGCACAGGTACTTCCGCAAACGGCACATCCACTGCCTGTCCAGTTAATATCTATTATAAAAGCGAGCACGGCCAATCAGTCTATACCAAAGCTGAATTGAACGCTCTCGGAGTCTTCGGACCGATCTCAATCACAGAGCTCGGCTTTTATGTGGTGCAAGCTCCCATATATTCTCTGCCAAACTTCATAATCCGCATGGGTCACACCTCTGCTGCGGATGTATCCTCCTGGATACCCGCCACAAGCCTGAGCACAGTCTATTCGAGCGCATCCTACACCCCAACTGCCGGGGGATACGATATGCTTAGCCTCTCCACCCCCTTTGTCTGGAATGGCAATGACAATATCGTGATCGACACAGCCTTCAGCCTTCTCGCCAATTGGAATTCCTCCGGAACCACACGCTATACTTCCACAACAAATGGTTATCGCTATACTTGGAATGATTACTCAGATCAGACCAGCGTGTTTACTGGAGGCAGTGCCACAGAATACCGTCCCAATGTCAAATTGACACTAATCCCAAACTCCACCGGCCCCCAGATCGTGGTCAACCCGGCATCACTGAGTTATGGAGCGGTCAATGTTGGCAGCAGCAGTATGCTGCAGTTCACGATCCAGAACACTGGGGACGAAACCCTGACCGGATCCATTACCACCCCAACAGGATACAGCGTAGCAGAGGCTGCAAGAACCATGCCGGAATTGAAAACAGCCGATCGCAACACAATTAGCTACTCAATAAACGCCAACAGCACCAAAACGTATAATCTGACATTCACGCCGGCAGCGGTGGGGGCGTATAACGGCAGTGTAAACATCAGCAGTAACGACCCGGCAAATCCCACCCAAACGATCGTGTTGACCGGAACTGGCTCCGGAGCGGTGATTGCAGTTAATCCCGCTTCCCTGACTTTCGGTAGTGTTGCCGTAAACACCACTTCGTTACAGCAATTCACCATTCAAAACACTGGCAACGCAACTCTGACCGGTTCAATAATCACACCTGCTGGATACACCGTCGCCCAGGCTGGACGCGCTTCAATCGACGGAGTTTATGCGTTGCAAAGTTCATCCCAGAGAAATACGCTTGGTATAAGCGTGAACTCAGGAGCAACCAACACCTACAACCTGACCTTCGCTCCGACGGCAGTGCAGTCCTACAATGGCAACGTAACAATCAGCTCAAACGCCATAAACAGCCCAACCGCAAGCATTTCAGTAAGCGGCACTGGATATACGCCGCCAAACATCAGCGTTAATGAGAGTAGCATATCAGCGACACTGCATATTGGCGTAAGCGGAAGCGACAGTTTCACTATCAGCAACTCCGGCAGCCAAAGCCTTACCTATTCAATAACCGAGTCGCCCATAGTGTCCTGGTTCAACGCGACACCGCTCTCAGGCTCGATCCCCGGTTACGGCAGCCAACTCGTTACCGGCTCATTCAATGCCGCCGGTATGACGCCCGGAGTTTACAGCACAACATTGCAGTTAACGTCAAATGACCCAGACACCCCACTAACTGAGATCGGTGTGCAACTTACAGTATCCAACTATGCGCCAGTGGTTGATCTGCCTGCTGCATTCAGTTTCGAAATGTATCAGAATCTGTCAGTAGACTTCGATCCCTATGTTGAAGATCAGGATGGCCATCCTCTGACCCTCGGCTACAGCGGAAACACAAACGTCCAGGTCGCGGTCAACGGACTGA
>CAZKAA010000011.1:0-21157 GCA_964550575.1 uncultured Candidatus Cloacimonadota bacterium | reverse complement strand
CGGCTGGCACGGCAGCGAAGACATCACCTTCTCGGTCTTTGACGGATACGCCTACTCGTACGACACTGTTACCGTCACGGTCAACTTCGTGAACACTCCGCCCGCAATCGTGCTTCCGGCTGGCTTCGAATTCGATATGTACGAAACTCTGCCGGTTGATTTCATACCCTACGTGAGCGACGTCGACCCCCAGAGCCTGACCCTCGGCTACAGCGGAAACACAAACGTCCAGGTCGCGGTCAACGGACTGAACGTCACCTTCTCCGCGCTTGCCGGCTGGCACGGCAGCGAAGACATCACCTTCTCGGTCTTTGACGGATACGCCTACGCGTACGACACTGTAACCGTCACGGTCAACTTCGTGAACACCCCGCCTGCCATCGAGCTTCCGGCAACGTTCAGCTTCGAAGCAAACAACTCGTTGATTGTCGATTTCACCCCATATGTTAACGATGTAGATCTTCAAGGACTGATACTGAGTTGTTCAGGCAACACCAGCGTTCACGTCGAAATTCAAGGGATGATCGTCACATTCACTGCTGACGCAGACTGGTTCGGCGAGGAAGTACTTGACTTCTTCGTTTCCGATGGGATTGCACAAACATCAGACACAGTAACTGTTAGAGTGGAACTGGTTTACCTTCCTGCTCCGCCGGTTACTGAAATCGCCCAGACAACTGAAGGTTCCTCCGTTGGCTGGGAGCCTGTTCCCAACGCCAACCTCTACCGGGTCTATCGCTCCTTCGATCCCTACGGTACATATGAACTCGTCGGAACAACAACGTCGACAGATTTCGATGACTGGGGCATATACGGCAAAGCGTTCTACAAGATAGTTGCCGTGTACGAAGACCCTGCCAATTGATTCAATTATAATCCACTTATCAAACCGCCCAGTAATCACTGGGCGGTTTTTTTCGTATAATGCTACTACTGCGGACAACCCAACCTGTGTATCAAACCAAGGTTGGTTTTCCCTCCCAAGTATTATCATAAGTTTGGCTCTCATCAAATCGAGTGGGCAAGTTGATCGAAAGTAGTTGAAATAGCCAAAATCATCTCATATCGTGTATACTCATTGTTTTCCTATATGGCTCCTGTTTCTATCCTTGGTGCGACCAAGGAATCAAATAAGAGCGAAGAAGGAGACACAAATCAAAACAGTGATGCTGTTATGTGTCCTTATCTACCCACTTGGCTTGAAAGAGAGCCATAAGTTTGATGATAGCCTTGCCAGCATGAGTTTTTATTGTCTTGTCTGGCAACGTGTTGACGCTGTGCTGATGAATGTATCCAGAAATTCCCGGTTTTTGCACCGGAAATTGCAACAATTTCACTATCAGCAAATATTAATATCGATAGAGGTTCCCATATGAAACGAGTATTGTCTCTTGCGATGCTGACAGCACTGATCTTGCTGCTGTCTTTCACGCTTAATGCCCAGACCCCTCCGTCCGGTTCGCCATTCACGATCTCCCGCAGTTCCGGCAACGAGATCACTATCAGATTTGAACTGCCGGATTGGGATCTGGAATCAGTCGAAAGAGACGGAGAGACTCTTCATAGGATTAATGTCGTAGGCGCGAACTATAACTTCATCGACGAGACAGAAACGCTTCCGATTTTCGGCACCATGGTTGCCATTCCCTACAGCGGTGGAGCGACGCTCAACCTTTTGGGGAGCTCGGAACAGACACGAGAGATGATTACATTGGACTTTAACTCCGCTCTATCCGCGGAGAAGCTATCAGGCAGACTTCCCGAAGCTCTTTATCCAGCGCAAGCGGTCTTGATGTCTGAACCCCAGGTATTGCGTGATTTCCGCGTGGTCACTCTCAACGTCAACCCCTTCCAATACGATCAGCAAAGAAAGCAGCTTGTTGTCCGGCAAAGCATGGACATCCGGATTCAATTCGACAACTTGCCCTCGGTCAACGAAATGCTGCCCCCTGTCAGTTATTCAAGCGCATATGAGAATATTTATCAGGGCCTCATACTCAATTATGATGAGTTCTCCAACCGGGAAACAGCATACGCCAATCCACGCATGCTGGTGGTTTACGGCAACTATGCTGACGCCACATATCTGGCCAAAGTAAATGAATATGTAGCCTGGAAAAGGCAGAAGGGATTTCTTGTCGACTCTTATAGCACTGCGGTTGCGGGAACTTCCAACACTGCTCTGAAAGCCTTTATCCAAGCCAGATACGACAACACTGCCACCCGCCCAGACTATATAGTTCTCATTGGCGATGTCTCGGGATCCATGCCAGTCCCAACCTATAATTCATACATCGACTATTATTATACATGGCTTTCCGGGGGAGACTACCTTGGTGACGCGATCATAGGCAGGATTTCTGTAGAGAACACCGAGCAGTTGATCAATTATATGGCAAAGATCGAATCTTTGGAGAAGAACATCAACCTCGGAACTGCTGCCTGGCTGAACAAGATGGTTCTGGTGGGTGATACCGCATCATCCGGAATCTCGACAATCTATACAAACGAGTATATCCATGACCACTCGCTTGCGATTAACCCGGATTATACATATACAGAGATCTACAGCGGTGATCCCTCAGAATCTGCGATAAACGCAGCGATCAACCAAGGAGTGGTATTTTACAATTACCGTGGCTATATCGGCATGAGTGGATGGCCGAGTTACATCAGCCAGCTAAACAACTCATACAGGCTGTTTCACGGTGTTTTCATCACTTGCAACACTGGCACGTTCGGAAGCGGCGAAAGCACCACGGAAACTGCTGTCAGGCATGGAACATCGTCAACCTTGGGCGGAGCGGTTACCGCGATCGGAATGGCCACATCCAGCACTCATACGCCTATGAACAACTGCCTCAACGTAGGTATATTCCACGGCCTGTATCCTCTTGGGATGCGGGATATGGCGGAGGCCATGCTTTATGGTAAGCTCTATCTGTATTCAATTTATGGCGTAAGCTATTCGACACAAGCATACAACTTCTCGGGTTATTGTAACATCATAGGCGATCCCACCGCTGCAGTCTATGTCGGAATCCCCTCCACCTTTACAGTCGATGCCCCGGCTTCAATTCCAGCCGGCGCTGTCAATATGTCGGTCGAGGTTTTGGATGCGTCAAACCAACCTGTCGAAGGAGCTTCAGTTGTTCTCACCAACGCATCCGGACAACAGGCTCTCGCCTTTTCTGACAGCTACGGAATTGCTTATCTCGAGTTGAGTTCTGCGCTGTCTGGCGATCTGACGTTGACCGTGAACAAAAACGATTTCAAGCCATCGATTCAGACAGTCAGCATAAGTTCCGGCGGAGGTATTGTATATGACGGCGCCATGATCGACGACAGCGAAGGCAACGCTGATGGAGAAGCAAACGCCGGAGAAAGTGTTGACATATACATCAGCTTGAAAAACACAACCACTGCCGCTCTGGTTCCCAGCGGCAACGCGACATGTGCCGACCCCTATATCACTTTGACCTCATCCGACCGGATCGAGTTCAATGCGATCGCCCCGAATGCAAGCGGAGAAAGCACGAATTCCGTGGGACTGACAATCTCCGCGGATTGCCCCGACCAGCATCAATTCGTGCTGGAATTCCTGGCTGAAACCACCGCGGGGAACTGGACGGTTCTTGTCCCCATTCTGGTCAGCAACGGAAAACTAATACTGGCAAACAATACCTTTGTGGGAGCTCCCGGCAACAATATCTATCCTGGGGACGAATGGCATCTGACCTTCGACTTGACCAATATTGGCAGCGCAAATCTGAGCCAGATCTATGGAACACTTGCATCTGGCGACAATTTCCTCCAGGTGATGGACTCTCAGGGATATTTCGGCAATATTAATCAGGGATCCACTGCCACCAACAGCTCAAACACCTTTATCGTTAGTGCGCGAAGCACCTGCATAGAGGGCATGGTCATACCCATGGAGCTCAATCTCTACAACGCCAACGGATTCGAGCAGACCCTGTATTTCAGCATAACGATCGGGCAGACCACGGTCAATGACCCTCTGGGACAGGATGCCTACGGCTATTTTATCTTCGATGAAAGTGATACCGGATACGACCAATGCCCGACCTACAACTGGATCGGAATCGCTCCCGTCGAAGGTGGAAGCGGCACGGCTCTAAGCCTGACCGATCCGGGCAGCTCCTACGACGAGGGCGACCAGGTCGGCGCTGTCTCGATCCAAACCGTCAACCTGCCATTTGCATTCAAGTACTACGGTATAGATTACACCCGTGCTTCGATCTCCTCAAACGGATTTATCGCGTTTGGAGAAACCAACGATTCGGACTGGCGCAACTGGCGCTTGCCGGATGCGGGCGGTCCCAGCCCCATGATCGCGGTCTTCTGGGATGACATGGATATCGTATCCGGCACCAGCAATGTCTATACCTGGTACAATTCCTCGCTGCATTACTACGTGGTCGAGTGGTACAACATGATCTCCGGCTACGACTCCTCTACCCCCCAAACCTTCCAAGCCATCCTGTATGATCCAGTTTATTATCCCACGCACACAGGCGACGGTCAAATCAAGCTGCAATACAAAGATTTCAACAATATCGACCTTGGCGACGGAGACACCTATCCCCATGGCAACTATTGCACCATCGGCATAGAGGACCACACCGAACTCGTTGGCCTGGAATACACTTTCGGCAACACATATCCGACCGCCGCCGCTCCGCTCAGCGACGAATCGGCCTTGTTCATCACCACCAGGCCACTGATCCCGGATTATCCCTATGTCGTGATCGAACAGACACAGGTCATTGACCCCAACAGCAACGCCCACCTTGAGCCCGGAGAGGCGTCCCAGCTATCAATTCGTTTGGGAAACAGAGGTTTGGTGGATGCCACAGGTGTTTCCGCGACCCTGACTTCCAGCGATCCATACGTGACGATCACTACCGCGAGCGCTACATATGGAACTATACCAGCTCAAGGCAGCACCTATCCTCAGACCAATTATGCCATCCAAGTCGCTCCCGGATGCCCGGCTGGCCATGATATCACATTTGCATTGAACATCACAGGCAGCAACGGACCCTGGAATTACAACTTCCAATTAGGCGTATATGTTCCTGAGCTTGATTTTGCTGAACTCATCGTCAACGACTACACTGGGAATCACAACGGTATTCTCGATCCCGGCGAAACAGCAACATTGACAATCCATCTCAACAATGTCGGCGCAATTCCCAGCCCCGCTGGAACAGCTACGCTCAGTTGTTCAACGCAGGGTATCACGGTTCTCACCAATACCGACAGCTTCCCGGCTTTAAATCCTGCCGAGTACGAAGTCCTGACGTTCTCAATTTCTGCCAATTCCTCAATGTCCGATGGAACCCTCGTAGAGTTGGTTTTCAACGCTGTGGCGGGAACCACAACCGCGACTGCCACCGAGTATCTTGAAGTCGGCGAACCCCTGGAAGTTGTTATCGGAAACGGAACTTCAGTGCAATCCTATCCCCTGGACAGATATTACAACTACTCCGCTCACGAAGCGATCTATCTGGCTTCGGAGATCAACATGGCGGGAACGCTGAAGTCAGTCGGCTTCTACAAAGGCGAAGGCGGAGATCTGAACCCGATCGAAAGCGTCTCCATCTACATGAAAAACACTCCCGAGGCGACCATCAGTTCTGGTAACTACAGCACTTCAGGATACACCCTTGTTTACAGCGGCAGTTATCCCAACAACGCCGCTTCTGGCTGGATGGACGTCGATCTGAACCCAATGTTCAGCTATGACGGAGTTTCCAATCTCGCCGTCCTTACGATCAAGGGTTACCAGCAGTGGATCAACGATTACCCCCAATGGACGTATACGTCGACAACCACGAACCGAGCCCGTCAAAACCGCAGCGATTCTGCCGCCCCGACAAACCTGCTTGCCACGAATAATCTGCCCAATCTTCGCCTGAAGGTATTCCCGGAGTATGATATGCTGTACCCGCCCATGGACCTTTCTGCAGAAGCGAGCCATCAAAGCGTGCTGCTAACCTGGTCCGCTCCTGTTGCGGGAACACCTTCATCCTATAAGGTCTATCGCAATTCTTCCCTCCTCACCACTGTTACCGGTTTGAGCTACACCGACCTGGCAGTCACCAACGGAGTAACCTACACTTATTACATCAAAGCCTCATATACTGAAGGAGACAGCGATCCCACATCCTCCGTTTCTGCCACGCCGAACATGCACGCGCCCACAAACCTGGTCGCTGTTGGCGGAAACGCCGTGGTGAACCTGACCTGGGATGCCGCCGACGGCCGCTCATCGGTCATTGAGCTTGGAGCAAAAGACCGCAGCATCAGCAGCTACAGGATCTACCGCAACGGATCCGCGCTGACAACCACGACTGGCACCTCATATCAGGATACTGGATTAACTAACGGTGTGTCTTATAGCTATTATGTGACAACTCTGTATGTGAATCCAGCCGGAGAATCCGCCGCATCGAACACCGCATCCGCCACTCCAACCATAATGGAATTCGCAACCATCGGTTCCGGAACCAGCGTAACTACAACCAATACGATGGGTTGGAACAACATCACCTACAAGAGCAACCACTGCCAGGCTGTTTACACGGCCACGGAACTCGCCGCGGCTGGCGTGGTCGGCCCTGTTTACATCACCCAGATTGGATTCTTTACAAACAGCCAGCCAAACCTTGCGCTGACAAACTTCATCATCCGCATGAAGCACACAACCGCAACTAACGCGTCCTCCTGGCACGACGCCAATGGCTTGGTGACAGTATACTCCAATCCTTCCTACATGCCGGTCGCAGGCCAGTTTGAAATGCTGACCCTCTCCACTCCCTTCGAATGGAATGGCACAGACAACATCCTGATCGACACGGCGAACAGCCCTGTCGCGGAATGGTCATACTCCGGGAGTTGGCAGTACACAACGGTTACAAGCGGATATCGCCGCGCATACAATGACGATGTGGATCAAACCAATGTCTTCAGCGGGGGGAACGTGATCAGCAGCCGTCCCAATGTCAGGCTGCAACTCACGCCTGTCACCGTTGGACCCATGATCTCCCTGGATCCTGCGTCAATCGCATTTGGGTCTGTGAACGTCAATTCCAGCTCAGTGCAGCAGTTCACCATACAGAATACCGGAGACCAGACCCTGACGGGAACTATCTCCACGCCTGCAGGATTTTCGGTGGCACAAGCGGCTCGCGAGACATCCGAAGATTTATCTTCAAAGCATCTGGCCTTGGAAGAGCGCAATACGATCAGCATTTCTGTGAACGCCGGCCAGACCAAGACCTACAATCTGACCTTTGCCCCGACGGCGATCCAAGCCTATTCCGGAAACGTGGTTATCGCCACCAACGCCGGAAACACGCCCAATCTGAACCTTGCCGTCAGCGGAACCGGCGCCGGAGCGGAAATAACGGTCGCACCCTTGACCCTCGCCTTTGGCAGCATCCAGGTCGGCTCAAACTCCACGCAGCAGTTCACCATACAGAATACCGGCAACATCGCGCTCACCGGGTCGATCGTCACGCCCACCGGATATACCGTCGCTCTGTCAACCCGCGATGATGGAACCGGATTGGGAAGCGCCCAATCCGACAAAACGGAGCGCAACACTCTGGCACTCAGCGTATCCGCCGGTCAAACCAGAACTTACAACCTCACCTTCGCTCCCTCTGCGGCAACCGCCTATAACGGCAATGTCGTTATCACCAGCAACGACGCTGATGAAGCGACTGTGAACATCGCCGTTACCGGAACCGGATACATCCCGCCAAACATCACTGTCAATCCTGCCGACATGGCGGTTTCGATCAATATCGGAGCAAACTCCACAGACACTGTAACCATCGGAAACACAGGCGGCCAAACTCTCAACTTTACGATCACAGAGTCGCCATCCGTGGCGTGGTTTAGCGCTTCTCCTCTGTCAGGCTCCATCGCCCCCTCCGGCAACCGCCTGATCACGGGAACCTTCAATGCGGCGGGTTTGAATCCCGGGACCTACCAGACAACCATGCTTATTAACACCAATGACCCAGATGCTCCGCAAACCTCCGTTCCTGTCAGCATGACGGTCAACAACACCGCCCCCACGATCGAGCTTCCCGCAGCGCTTGCCTTTGATCAGGACGGTACGCTGAACGTGGATTTCGACCCCTATGTCAACGACAATGACGGCCAGTCCCTGGTCCTGGATTGCATAGACGAAGCCAACATCCTGGTCAGCATCAACGGCCTGCAGGTCACTTTCTCTGCCGTTCCCGGATGGACTGGCACCGAGATCCTTACCTTCACGGTCTATGACGGATACGCGACGGTCAGCGACACAGTACCCGTCACCGTAAACATGACGGATATGCAGAGCCCCGTGATCAGTTCCGTGGTTTCCGGCATCTCCGGCTGCAGCCTCCAGTGGAATAGCGTTCCCAACGCCACGGGATACAAGGTCTACCGCGGCGCGGATCCTTATGGCGCCTTTACTTATCTCGCCACCACAACCGCTACCTCGTATCAGGATAATCAAACCCTCGGCATGGCCTTCTATCGTGTGATAGCGGTCAACGAGCCCCCCGCGAAGCAATAACAGCTAATATAACTCGAAACCGTCCAGCCCTTTGTCAATTAGGGGTTGGACGGTTTCTTTTTGCTGAATAACTGCTCACTTTTGAAGGAGATCCCCATCCCTGGCTGGCCCTTGATGGCTGGTAGTGGGCGCTCCGGTGCATGACCTTGCCCAACCGCCTTTTTTGGCTTCTGGGCGGGGGGATGGCAACTCAAGTCATGGATGGGAAAACAAGTGCGGAATGTGATGTCAGGGATGCGGGATTGGGGTTGGCAAGTCTGGGTGGTGGGTGATACTGGATTCGAACCAGTGACCTCTACGATGTGAACGTAGCGCTCTAACCAGCTGAGCTAATCACCCAACAATCAGGGTGGTGGGTGATACTGGACTCGAACCAGTGACCTCTACGATGTCAACGTAGCGCTCTAACCAAGCTGAGCTAATCACCCATGCGTGAGAACCATATCCGAAGCGGGTGTATTTTTGTCAACAAAAATCCGCAGACATCGACTATGGCGCATTTTGGGAACATTCGCGGAACACGATGTGCCCCAATCGAAAATTGTGTAAACAAAAAAGGGTAAAAAACCGAAAAATTGTTCTTGACAAAAAAAACCAGATTCCAAAGAAAAGGGTTAATATAACATTTTCATTCATAATGCTTATGATAAAAAAATTGGAGTATAACATATGAAACAATTAACGGGTCAGTTTGTTTTCGCGCTACTTGCGCTGATGCTGATAGCCACTGCGGCTGCCGCCGTGACTGTGACTGTAGGTTCCGGCACAGCCACGTCAAATAATCTGCCACTGCGTTCGACTTACGATTATTCGTATTCGCAGCAGATCTACACTCAAGCCCAGATCAACCAAGCAGGCGCGATCGAAAGAATCAGGCTGTATTTTTCTGCCGGCAGCGTTGCAAATAGCAGTTGCTGGTTCATATATCTGGGGCATACCACCAAAACAAGCTTCACTTCAACTACTGATTGGGTTCCCTTTTCTCAATTGACCAAGGTTTTCGACGGTACGATTACCGCACCTGTTACAGGAGCCTGGCATGAGATAATCCTGGAAACCCCGTTTCAATACAACAATGTGAATAATCTGGTCGTCGCCATAGACGAAAACGATTATAACGTTGCCGGTACCCGCGCGTCCTGGAGATCATTCACCAGCGGCACAAACACCGGCATCTACAAGCATTTTGACACCACCAGCGCCTATGAAAACGACATCAACCCCATGAGCGCCGGCACGGCGACCGGAAGAACCAGTAATATCAACCAGATCCAGTTTGAGATTAACCCCAGCTATCTGGTGTCCCCTTTATCCGTTACCAGGATGTCCTACATCAACGACACCCGCAGTTCTGATCTGACTATCACCAACATCGGCGCGACCAACCTCTCGATCACCGCGATCTCCGGAAGCGCTTCCTGGCTGAGCTATTCGTTCACCCCCACGGTCACGGTCACTCCCGGCAACGACTTCGTGCTGCCTCTTAACTTCACCGCTCCGGCAACCGCCGGCACCTACACCGTGAACCTGAGCATCACCACCAGCGCGGGAACGATCACCGTTCCCGTGGGCATAAAAACGATCGCGACCGCGGTTCCTACCAATCCGCGTCATATTGCGCAATGGGAACCGGCGCGAGGAGCTTTGATCAGATATCCGCTCGGCATTCCGGACAATCTTGTTCTTGATCTTGCCAACAATGGCGATTCACTCTATTGCGTGGTTTCATCCGCCAACTATACCACGGCGTACAACTATTTCCAGAACACCATCGGCATAAGCCCCATGTCCAAGGTTAACTGGATCATCGCGGCAAATGACTCATACTGGGCAAGGGACTGGGGCCCCATCTCGGTCTATGAGGACGATGGCAGCGGCGGAAGAAGGCTTGCCCTGATCGATTTCGATTACAACCGCGACAACCGTCCCAATGACGAACTGCTCAACCCCCTCATCGCCGCTGACATAGGCGTGCCATCCTACACCATTCCCATGTCCCTCACCGGGGGCAACATCCTGACAGATGGTCTTTATCAGGAATTTGCCAATGAGGAGGTTTATTACCAAAATGATGGTGATACCAACACTGGCGAAATGGATAATTTTAACGAGAAATTCGCGTATACCGTGAGCGAGTTTGAAGATTTGGTGGCAATGTTCCGCGGCGATCTCTGGGAGGATGGGTTCCACTCTTTCATCGATCCCTTGAAGGACTATATCCATCATATCGACACTTGGGCAAAGCTGATCTCTGTGGACCGGGTTATAATCGCCGACGGCAAGCCGGACGCGGAAGTTGACGCCGCCCTGGATATTCTTGCCGGCATCTGGGGTTCCATGACAGCCAGCAACGGCAACCTCTACACGGTTTACAGGGTTCAGGAACCCAATAACGAACCCTATACCAACGCCTTCATCATGAATGACGAGGTCTACATCCCCTTTATGGGAACCTCGCCAACCCCCTCTGCAGCGGACACAGCGGCTCTGACCGTCTGGCAAAACGCCATGAACGCCGTCAATCCAGGTTATTATACGGTTAAAGGCTATTTCCGCAGGGATGCCGGAACCGCCTGGGTTGCCACCGACGCCATCCACTGCCGCGTGCATACGATTTATGCTCTGGACGAAGATCCCACTCCCGTGGAGTTGTCATCTTTTACGGCGGCAATCAGCGCGACCAACAACGTGATGCTGACCTGGGTCACCCAGACCGAGACTAACGTCGCGGGGTTCAGGATCTACCGCGGGACAACCGATAACCTGGCGGAAGCCATTGACCTCAATGTGTTCATCCAGGCGACGAATACCTCCCAGACCCAGACTTACGTGCATCACGACACAGAGCTTTATGAGGACGGAACATATTACTACTGGTTGGAAAACCAGGATATGGACGGAACTTCACAGAGTTACGGGCCCGTGTCCATCAGCGTGAATCTGAACCTCAATCCCGGCACGCCTGAGATTCCGATCATAACCGGCATCAACAGCATTTACCCCAACCCCTTCAATCCGAGCAGCACGATCGCGTTTGGACTCAAAGACCGCGGCGAAGTGCAGATCAAGGTCTGGAACACACGCGGCCAATTGATCAGGGACGTATATCGCAACACCCTTGACAAGGGCTATCATGCTGTGGTTTGGGACGGTAAGAACAACTCAGGAGACGACTGCGGAAGCGGGCTGTACTTCTTCGAACTGGTTGCCGGTTCGGAGCGTTCGATTCGCAAAGCGGTATTGATGAAATAACAAATCGGTAACATACAGAACAGAGGGGCGGAATCTCCGCCCCTTTCGTTTTATGTGGCGGGAGTTTCATTTTTGGAACTAGGGTACGTTTTTTGCATTAACGGGGTCAGGGAGGAAAGATGAAAAGCATCTTCTCGACGGTCTTGTGCCTGATACCAATGTTAATCGCGGCAGCCAATTTCAGCAATTTGCCCACAGAGGTCATTCAACCTGACGGCTCGGTGCTGTCCCTTTACGCTTCCGGCGATGAGTTTGCCAACCGCCTGCACGACGCGGAAGGCTACAGCGTGATCCAAAGCAAGGACGACGGCTATTACTACTACGCCGTCCTGCAAAAAGGCGAGCCTGCGCCATCTGCGCACAGAGCCGATTCCTCCGACCCCATCGCTCTGGGACTTGTCCCCGGCATTACCGTCTCGCAAGCGACTTACAACGCCCGCGTGCAGTTTATGAACTCCCATAATCGGGATGGGCACAGAGCGCCCAACACAGGCACCGTCAATAATGTGGTGGTTTACATTCGCTTCTCTGACCAGACCGAGTTTGACGAGCCGCGCTCATCCTACGACTCCAAGTTCAACGCCATGGGTGACGACCAATACTCCCTCCGCAACTACTTTCACCAAGTCAGCTACGACCAGTTGAATTATGTTTCCCACCATTATCCCACCTGCGCCCCGGATATCAACCTGTCTTACCAGGACAGCCATCCGCGCGCTTATTATATGCCTTACAACTCTATCACCAACCCCCAAGGCTACCGGGATTGGCAGCGTACAGAACGCGAACAAACCTTGCTCGCCAACTCCATCGCCGCCATCGCGTCCCAAGTGCCTGCTGAATTGAATATCGATGCCGACAACGACGGTTATGTGGACAATGTTTGCTTCATCATTCGCGGTCCCCACACAGCCTGGGCGGATCTGCTCTGGGCGCACCGCTGGGCCCTATATGCCGAAGATGCCTACATCAACGGCAAAATGGTGTGGGACTTCACCTTCCAGCCAGAAAACCAAAACACGGTGCGCACCCTCAGCCACGAGATGTTCCATAGCGTTGGCGCTCCGGACCTCTACCACTATGAGTTTGACGGCATCACCCCCGCCGGATGCTGGGACATCATGGAAAGCGGCTACGGGCACATGGGTATGTACATGAAATACAAATACGGTGGCTGGCTGGATTCCATACCGGAGATCGGGGTGGGAACCCACACGCTTAATCCCATCACTTCCACTACCAACAATGCTTATAAACTCCACCTGAGCGGCAATACCTATCTCGTGTTCGAATACCGGAAACGCGGCACGGACATTTTTGAGGAATACCTGCCTGGTTCCGGGCTGATCATCTACAGGATCGTGGAAACCGGCGAAGGCAACGCCGACGGTCCGCCGGATGAGGTCTATGTTTACCGGCCAAACGGCACCGTCAGCGCCAACGGTTTGATCGCCAGCGCCGCTTTCAGCGCGCAGAACTATCAAACGGTATTCAACGCCCAGACCTATCCCTCCAGCTTCATGATCGATGGCTCAACCTGGCCGGTCAACATTAAAAACATCAGTACTGCGGGCGAGGTGATCTCGTTTACGGTTGACAGCACGCAAGGAACGTATCCGCCGGTGATCAGCAATGTCACTCCCGCCGAAGGCGCGATGCTAACCCTCGGGGACCAGGTTTTCAGCGCCAGCGTGGAAGTTCCCAACAGCAGTGCAGACTATGTGGACTTCCTTTGTGACGGCACGCTTGTGGCTACGGACAACTCTGCCCCCTACTCGTGTCAGGTGCCAGTTGCCCTTTTGCCTGCCGGATTCCATCAACTGCAGGTATCCGCCTGTTCCCATCTCGGCGAGATATCCAGCAAAAGCACTTACTTCCGCGTCGTGGATCCTCTTCAGCAAACTTGGTTTTCATGGCTTTCCGACGAACCCGCGTGGGAAGAGTACGGACGTGGCGCGGTCCCGATCCAGGCAGCCCTCATCCTTGACCTCGGAACCCAGGATTATGTGGTGAAAAAACTAGCGCTCAACGCGATCGCCGACGACTGGGGGATTCCCGACGTTCCGGGCCTGATCACCGCGAAAATCAACCGTTTCAGCGGCGGGGCCATCACTAACATCACCTTGCTGGATCTCGGCAGCCTCAGCCACCCTATGAACGGCAGGCAGGAGTTCACCATCAACAGCGATGTTCCGCTTTCGGGAGAGATTGCGGTCATCGTGAACCTCTTTGAGTATCAGAACATCGTGTTTGATACCAATGCACCCTGCGGACACACATTTCTGACCGAACCCGACCGTCCCTGGACCGACGCGCTGGGGCGGGGCATACTTGGCAGCGCGGGAATCGAACTCCTGCTGCAAGCGCCATATGTTTCCAACGAAGATTCGGTCTCCCAAATCCCAGTTTCAAACCTGCGAAACTGGCCCAATCCGTTCAGCCGCGGAACTTCCCTCAGCTTTGACCTCAAAACTCCCCGTAAAGTAACTCTGGCTATCTACAACCTCAAAGGACAGAAGATCAGAGTATTGATTGCCGATGAGCTGTCTGCCGGCAATCATCAAATCGAGTGGGACGGCAGGGATGGCGGCGGCAGCCCGGTCGCTCCAGGAATCTACTTCAGCCGCCTCGCGACGGAGGATCAGGCGGTCACCCGCCGCATGGTCATTGTTGGAAACTGACAGATCAGGCTGCAGTTTGTCATATTCTTCACCCTTGCTTCCAGCCAGGCAGTCTCTTTGTGCCCTCCCGGCAACCACCTTGCGCGCAAGCGGGTGGCGTTTGGGTGGACATCTGAGACGAACCAGGCAGGAAAGAAGCCCAAGTTGATGCTGCTGCAGGCGCTCAGATGGTTTAAGCTGATAGTTACCGCCCAAACTAAGGCGCTCCCCGCGGCAATTTGAATTCAGGTTTTAGCGGCGGAGATTGTCCTTGACATGACCGGTGCGCGCCAAAACTTGATTGATAACTTTTTTTCACCGGCATATTCTTCATGCCCAAGCCGCTTTGCCGCAAGCAGAAGAACCATCCGGACGACAATAACAAACAGGGAGATTTGATGCCCTCAATAGAAGACAATATCAAGCGGGTGAACGATAACATCGCCCGGAAACTGCAAAGTCTAGGCAGACCGGCGGATGACGCCCTCCTGGTTGCAGTGACCAAGACCCATGACGTCGATGCCGTGGAGCTGGCTTTGCGCGCAGGGATACGCCACTTCGGGGAAAACAAGGTGCAGGAAGCCCTGCGCAAAGTGCCGATGCTGGGAGTTCCTTACGAGGGGTTCCATTTCATCGGTCATCTTCAATCAAACAAGATCAATAATCTGCTAAGCCTCAAACCCTTTCTCATCCAATCCGTGGACAGCCTCTACATCGCGCAGCACCTGAACAAGGCACTGGGAAACCGCAACCTCACGCAGGACATACTGATCCAGGTGAACACCACTGCTGAAGAAAGCAAGACAGGCGTCAGTTTCGACAACGCGGCGGATATGGTTTGGCAGATCGCGGCATTGCCCTGCTTGAGAATCAAAGGCCTGATGACCATCGGGATGATGAGCATCGATCCAGAGCGCACGAGGCCATATTTTCGCCAGTTGATGGCCTTGGCCGGGAAACTGGGTGCGGAGAATATTCCCGGAGTCGAGTTGAAGTATATATCCATGGGTATGAGCGACGACTATCTGGTGGCTCTGGAAGAAGGTTCAAACATGCTGCGGCTTGGCTCTGCCTTGTTTGGGGCCAGACAATACGGAGGGGAGAGATGATCTATCCGATCATGCTGCTGATCATTGCTTTGGCCTATCTCTACGGTTGCTTTTCAACCGCGCGCGTTGTCGCCAAGACATTCCGATCCCTGAATATCTACAAAGTCGGCAGCGGGCTGGCAGACACGGAGAATATTTATTCTCATGTAAGCAAACCGATGGGCGTGCTTGTGGGAGCTCTCGACGTCCTGAAAGCGCTGCTCTTTTTGCTGGTGGCGGAGTTTCTGCTGCGCCTGCTGGATAATTCCGGTTCTTTGGGCGATGTTCAATTGCTTTACAACCGCAACATCATGCTTCTGTATGGATTGGGCATGCTCTTCGGCCATTGCCTGCCAGCCACACACAAGTTCCACGGTGGGCGGGGAATCTTTACCTATACCGGTTTTCTGCTCTATGTAGTGCCTGTCCCCATGACAATAGCCCTGCTGCTGGCGTGGATTATAGTATTATATTTCAAGCAAATACGTTTTGCGCAGTATGTGATAGTGATTCTTCCGGTCCTGCTCACGCATGTCTTGTTAGGATTCTTTCCCAGTCTGTTGCCGGATCTTCCCAAGTTCTTCGTGGCCATCATTTGGGCGATAGCTATCCTAATGGGAGCTTTGAACTTCGTTGTCTCAAAAAGGCTGGGTGAACTTTAAGTGCAAAAAACAAAACACAAAGATACGGAGATGCGCGCCCAAACAGGATTCCTGAACGGTATTGACAAGATAACGCTTGTCTATTGCCTATGGATATTGGCATACATGGTGGCTGGGATTTTTCTGGGCAGGGCAGTTGATTGGGAGATCCATCTGCCCCGGTATCTGAGCGTTGCCACAGGAGTTTTTGTTCTCACCTGGCTGGAAAACTGCGTAAACTGGAACAGGTTTCCTCTCGCCAAACAGGGGCTGCATTTCGTCCGGGGAGTTTACCCGGTCATGCTTTTCGGTTACTTCTACACATCCTCGTATAGCGTCAATCGCATCTTATTCCCGGAATTTCTTGATCCCTTTTTTATGAAGATCGACCACTTGATGTTCGGATATTATCCCTCCCTGGAATGGGGGCAGCGATTTGGCGGCTGGCTGGCGCAGGAGTTTTTCCACTTTGCGTATTTCTGCTATTATCCGATGATCGGCGGTTTGCCTTTGTATCTGTATCTCAAGAACCGGCCCGCGTTTTGGAAGCTTATCTTCAATCTGACCTTCGTCTTCTATGCCTGTTATACATTTTACAGCCTCGTGCCCGTGGTGGGGGGCAGGTTTATCCCGGAAGCCCATGAACTGACGCTGCAATACCGTTTCGGTCCGTTCACCCATATCATGGCATACATCTACAACAACAGCGGGCACTGGGGCGGAGCCTTCCCCAGTTCCCATATTGCAGTCACCATTGTTCTGACCATTGCAGCGTTAAAATACATCCGCAAATGGGGCTATGTGTTCATCGTTGTTTCGGTATTCCTGTCCCTGGCGACCGTTTATTGCCATTATCACTGGTTCATAGACGCCATCGGCGGCGTGTTGGCTGGAATCGGAGGATGGCGTCTGGCTGAACGGGTGCGACCATTATTGCAAAGAGAGATTTAATGAAAAACATCATACTCATTCTGATTCTGGTGTGCGCGGCGTACATCCTGCATGCGCAGCAACCCGCCCTGCCGATAACCTCCTTCGACTATGCCCTGCCGGAAAACAATGTGTCTCCGATAAGCATCGGCATGGGAGCGCTCAACGTCACCAATCCCGGCGATTATTACGCGAACTACTCTAATCCGGCATTATTGGGCACCAATGACTACAATGTGCTGGTAACCTCCTTCCGGTTGAAAAACGACGAAAACCTTGATTTCTGGCAGGCTTCGCAGATTAGCAATGCTTTGAAACCCAAGCAGTTCAAGTATTTCACACTGCTTACCAAGCAAGCCGCCTGGACCTATCAGCCGGTGGCCAGCGTGCATCTGGTGGAATCCGTGTCAACCGGCGGATACCGTTACTATGACTACCAATTGGACAAAGTGCAAGTCACTCTGGCAGGTTCTGACGATTCCTGGCAGCCAGTCAGCTTCGGGCTTAATCTCAAGTATCTGGCGGGACGCCTGGTCTATCTGCTCTCCGCTAATTCGAACTCCTTTATCGACGACAAGGTGAAAGGATTCTCCACCGACGTCGGCGCGACGCTGCAGACCGGAAACATCACGGTCGGACTGGTTGGATATGATGTGTTTTCACGTCTATACTGGGAAAACTACGATTCGAAGGCAATCCAGCCCCGTGCCGCGTTTGGGGTTCAGTACGGAACCGAAACTATGACGCTCTCCGGAGGTGTTCAGGGCAAAGTAAGTCAAGCCACTGATACCACATACCACTTCGGCTTCCAGTATCTTTGGGGTTGGGATCAGGAGAATGCGGCGACAGGCGAAAACGTCAACCAGGGCGTTGTCTTGCGCCTGGGTCTCTACAGCCATGATTTTTACGGCACGAACAACATCAACTACACGCTGGGAACCGGATACAACTACAATGTCTTCCGCTTCGACTTCTCCCTCAACAACAAAGGAATGCGATTGCGCGACAGCGAGTATCTCTTCTCTCTGGGAGTGGGATTGCCCTGATCCATGGGCGGACTGAGTTTCCTCAACTCCGGGCTGCTGCTTTTCACTGCGGCAACAATATTGCCCCTCCTGATTTGGCTGCTGGCGAAAAAGAAGCCGAAGCGGGTGGTCTTTCCTTCCCTGCGCTTTATCAAAGCCGGCCTGGAGCAGGAAAAAAAGCGCTCGCGGCTGAAAAACATTGTTTTGCTGATCATCCGGATGCTGATCATCCTGCTTGTGACTCTGGCCGCGACCCGCCCCTTGCTGCAGTCCAAGCATCTGAAACCCTCACGCAAGCATCCCCCCACTGCGATCGCCTTAGTGCTCGACACATCATTCAGCATGGATTATGTGAGCGAGGCAAAGACCACGCTTGACCGCGCCAGGGAAGCCCTGCGCAGGATCAATGCGCTTTGCGAGGCTCAGGACAGGCTTGTTCTGGTAACCTCGGATGAAGCATGGAACCGCCTGCATGCCCAAATCTATGCCGGCAGCATACCTGACGATCTGATAGCCAGGTTGGAAGTCTGCTTCACGCCCATGAGCGTGGACGCCATGCTTTCTCTTGCTCAGGATAAACTGCGGGAAACCCAACTCAGCAACAGAGAGATGTATTACCTGACCGACGGACAGACACAGCCCTTGGATGCTGAACTCCAGTCGATGCTAAATGTGATAAACCTCTCCCCTGAAGAAAACAGGGAAAACCTGAGCTGTTCTGAAGCGACGGTGCTGCCACAGTTGGTGGAAAAAACCCGTCGCCAGACCATTCAGTTCAAGCTGACCAACCACGGAGGCCAGGATGTCGGCGAAGCTTTGGTAAAAGTGGTTTTGGACGGAGCCAAAATAGCGGAGAAATTCGTGTCCGTCCCTGCCCGTCAAAGCATAAATCAAAGCATCGTTATCGATATAAGCAAGGACGGTTGGCAGAACGGGTACGTGGAAGTTCTTGATGACAGGCTCACCCATGACAACCGCAGTTATTTTTCCTTTCCCTTCCGCCTGGCGCCAAGGATAGCAGTATTCTCAGGGAGCTTGTCTGTCCCTCCTCACCTATCCTCGTTGCTGAGTGTTTACGCTGGATCCGGCGGCAAAGTAGATATCCTGGGACCCCAGCAGCTGAGCTTGGCAGCTCTCGAGCAATACGAGACGCTGGTATTTATCGATCCCGGAGTTCCCGCGACCAAACTTCGGGAACTGATCAAAACTTTGGGGGACAAGCAAAGGGGAGCGTTATTCTGCTTGGGAGCAGATTCTGGGCAAGACTACCGTTCAGTCTTATCAGACATGTTCGGCGTTGCCTTGGGAACTTTGGAAAGTAAACCGCAGTCCGTCAGCTATGTTAATCCTCATCATTACACGACGGAACTCATAGCAGGCAAAAACGTCCGCTACAACCAGATAGGCAATCGCTGGAAAGTATCTGGGACGGGAAGCACGATACTTTTGGGAGGAAGCCCTGACCAGTTTTCCCTCGCCAAGGGCAATATGCTGTTGTGGAATTTCGATCTTGAGGACCAGCGTGCTACATTCCTGCTTGACGCGTCCTTCGCAGTGTTTGCCTACAGATCGCTGGAATACGCGGGTGCGGTGCTTTCTGCAGGGGAGAAATACGCCCTGGGCGATATTGTTCGCGCTTCCGCGATAACCTTGCCTGACGGGAAACGCCTGGAACTTGCCAGCCGCAGCCATAAGATCGTACAACCCGGTATTTATACGCTGCTCGCCTCCGACGGAAGCGATCATTCCGTGGCTGTGGACGTTCCGGAATCAGAAAGCGCATTCGTGCCCATGGATTATACAAAGCAAAGCAATGTCAGAGTTTTGGGTAAAAACTGGCAAAACACAATCTTTCACACCCGCCTGGGGCATGACCTCTGGAAGATTCTGCTGGCAGCAGCGCTGGCATTGATCGTGCTGGAGATCGTTCTGGTCAAGACAGAGGAACTGCGGCCTTCCGCATCAGCCGCCAACCAGGCACACGGGAGCAAATCATGATTTTGGAAACCATCGCCGATCCATCCGCAGTTAGGAAACTCAAGGTTGAGGAACTTACAATCCTTGCCAAAGAAGTCCGCAAACGCATTATTGACGTCGTATCCCAGACAGGAGGCCACATCGCGCCGAGTCTGGGAACCGTGGAGTTAACCCTTGCCCTGCTCAATATCTTCGATCCCCTCAAAGACCGCGTGGTTTGGGATGTGGGACACCAGAGCTACGCGTGGAAGATTCTGACCGGTCGCAACGACCGCTTTGAAACCCTGCGCACATTGGGCGGAATCAGCGGTTTTACCAACCGCGAAGAAAGCCCCTGCGATGCTTTCAGCACAGGGCATAGCAGCACGTCAGTATCTGCGGCTTTGGGACTTTCCTGCGCCAACGACCTGCTCCGCCATGAAGGCCATACGATCGCTGTGATAGGTGATGGCGCACTGACTGGAGGCATGAGCTTCGAAGCTCTCAATCACGCTGGCCATCTGCAAAAGAACAAATTCCTGGTTATCCTCAACGACAACGCGATGTCCATCTCCAAAAACGTGGGAGGTCTCCAAAAGCACTTGGCTCACATGCTCGCGGGAAGATCATACAACACATTGAAACAGCAGGTCTGGGACCTGAGCCAAAGCCTGCCCCAGAACCTCCGCCGTCGCTTCATCCTGGGCGCTCAAAAGCTTGAGGAATCAATGCTCAACATTCTTGTCCCCAATATCATTTTCGAAGATCTTGGCTTCAAATACATCGGTCCTCTGGACGGTCACGATATTCGTCTGCTCTGCTCGATCCTCCATCGCGTCCAGCGCTACATGGTTGGCCCTGTTTTGCTGCACGTGGTCACCAAAAAAGGCAAGGGCTACAGCCCCGCGGAGAAGAACGCCCCATTGTTCCATGGCGTGGGACCGTTCGAATCCCAAGATCGGAAGAGCACACGTCTGAACTCCAGTCACCGCTCATTATC
>CAZKAA010000010.1:0-34422 GCA_964550575.1 uncultured Candidatus Cloacimonadota bacterium | reverse complement strand
TACGCAAGGTCCTGTAAGATTCGGCAATCGGAGATTTGGGCGCGTAGTGAGAAACCAATTGCATCATCACAAAGTGAAGGGAGCGGCTAAGCTGCTCTTTGTTTTCTCCTTCGGCTTGCTCAATCATGCTGTTAAACTCAAGAATTCTGGATTCGGATTCTTGGATCAGGGGAATCGTGCCCATGATTGGAAGACGGACATAATTCTCCATATCCTCGAGGGTGCGAAGCTTTGTATCCAGCGAATGCACTAAAAACGCAGCGCCGATTCCAAGGCCCAATCCTAAAATGATACCTACCAGCATATTCATTGAGACACGGGGTTTGATCGGAGCTCCCGGCAGTTCGGCATAGTCAACTATTCTAATATTGCCAATCTTGGCTTGTTCTGCGATTCTTGCGTCCTCATACTTTTCCATCATAATGCCATAGATCTTTTCATCCAGCGTCATGCTACGGAGAAGGCGCGCAAGCTCGAGTTCTTTGTCTGGCAGCAAAGACAGCTCAATATCGTACTTTGCCTTGATCTTTTCCAGTTCCAAAGCGAGAGTATCCGAGACAGCAAGGTCCAAATCTGCCTGTATAATCCTGGTCAGCAAATCACCCCTTGTGGCAAGGGGATCTTGATTTATCGAACTATTTGCTAACTTGGATATCTCGGCAGCAAATGTCTTCTGGATATCGTCTCGCTCTTTGCGTAAGGCCTCGATGTTAGAATTTCCTTTTTCGTATCCGTCAATAGTCTCTAATCTGGCGATTGTTGCTTTTATCTGTATCAATTGTCGACGTAATTCTTCTAAATAAGGAGTTTGTAATACTTTCTCCGCCTCAGTGAGTGATGAGTCCTGATCTTGAAGCTGCCGTTTCAGAGCTAGCAGGGTTTTCTCCTTAACCGCTTTATCAGTAAGGACTTGTTCATATTCGGATTCTGCGTCGGTTGATTTTACTATGAGCATCCGCGTATTTTCCGAGAGCTCTACCAATCCACTTTCATTCTTAAAATCTCGCAAATCAGTTTCTGATGTTTGCAAGCGTCTCTTGATCAGATCTAGTTGCTCGCCCAGAAACTCCCTGACCGTCGTGTATTCTAGTCTGGCAAACTGGGTGTTTTGCTGCTGCACAGCATCGGCGATGGCATTGACGGCGGCTCTAGCTTCTCTAGGTTCAGTTGATTCAAAAGAAAGGTTTAGGATATCTGTATCTCTTTTTGATTCAACTCTGACCCTGCTTAAGCTACCAGAGGGATTGCTTGAAGTGCTGATCGGAAAGTTTTCCCAATCCCTGTTCTTCTTCATGATTTCCCAGGCAGCGCTGAGTATAGCTTTACTTCGTATTTGCTCGATTTGGTTGTTAATGCTATTTTTACTGCCGCCCTGATTGGCCAGCAGGAGCATCTCAGCTCCAGCTTGTTCGTTCTCCAACAGGACGCGGGCAGATGCTGAGTAAATTCTAGGTTGCCTGTAAGTATAAATAATCGTGAAGACGATGACTACGATGAAAACAAGAACTATGAGATAACGATATTGGAGCAGAATCCTCAAATAGTCTGTGATCTTAATCTCTTCGCTAGGTGTTTGTTGTGTATGTTTCTGAGTATCTGTATCCATGTCAATTCCCTAAATTTGTTACAAGGTTGTACACACTGAGAGCAATGGCAGCTTTTGATAGGAAATCCGCAACCTTGCTGAACGCGTAAAAGATTGTACCAGAAACAACAACTGTATCACCCGGCTTAAGCCAAAAAGCCTCTTCGGATTGAGTATCTTCCGAAGCAAGCTTGCTTTCATCAGTGAGAAGGTATTTCTTGTCCGCGGTTTCCATGTATTTCTTCAAATTGATCCAGATTATTCTGTTATCATCGGTTTGGTCATTCTGATCTTGATGTGTTCTAATGATTCGTATCTTGGAAAGCTTGGCGTCTTCACTGGGTCCGCCTGCCAAAGCCAGCAAGGTTAAAAACTCAGTATTGTCCGGCACAAGATACAAGCCGGGTTTGTTCACGCGTCCCAAGATGTACACTTTCATTTTCAGTCTTTCAACTCCGGCATAATCCCCTTCATAGGAATATGCGGATGAGCTGTTGGACGAGACTGTTGTGGTAGTAGTTTGTGCCAACAACAGTATCGCAACACAACTCAAGATCAGTAATAACAGAAGTTTTTTCACCTTTGCCTCATTATTCTTGGTTTAAGATAGTTTTTACGTCTCACATATTACGTCAAGACTTATTTATAATCGAATGTCTAAGTTTAAGATGTAACATTCCTGAAACAGACCAACCTGGATTTAAACTTCGTTGCAGACAAAGCATGATTGAAGATATACATCTGTTTACTTAAATGCAGCATCACTGTATATGTACCGTTCGTTCGAACGATTCTGAACCCATATCGGCCAAAGTGGTTTCATCCCAATCAAACGAATCGACTCGCCATCTCAAGGTTTGTCCGGAATGCTCATTTAAGACATTTACCGGCACTAGAACTTCGAGAGGGTCTGGTTCTGTCGAAACCACAATATCTTGATGCCAGACATAGTTGTAGTTTTCATCGAAAAGGATAAGACGAAATCTGCTTGCCGATCCGCTGCGATTCCATTTAAACTCTGCTCCTAGCGGAGAGATGGTTTCGCTATCAGCAGGTTCAAGCAGTATACTTTTGCTGAGCAGCGCATAGGAAACCGTGTCTGATCTCGTTGTATTCCCGGAGGTGTCGACAAGGTCGATAAAGTACGAATACCAAACTCGTTCAGTCAGATCACTGTCGGTATCCAAAAAGTACTGGTTGGAGGCCGAAATTGAGTCGATTTTTACTGGTTCTTCCTCAAACACATCATACCTGTATACCAAAACATGGCTTAGGTCTGTATCCTTGAAGGGATCCCAGGAAACCCTGATCCAGTCGCCGTCTGGAACGGTATCAATACCATTGTTATCGTCATTGATAAATACTGTCTGACCTTCATAAAGGACAGGAGGGTCGCCGGTATCGCCTAAATGAGGTACCAGTACTGGCGCAACTGGGGGAACAGTGTCCTCTTCGTTTTCATCTTCACCCGCACATGAGAACAATAGCAATGATAGTCCCAGCAATAAGATTAGAAGATATCTGTAATTCATTGTATCCTCGCTTAAAACTTAACGCGCAATCCGATTCGATTGGTCAATCCTACGGGATTTGTCAGTAACGCGTAATCGATGCCAACGCCGTAAACGTTTACGGAAGCTCCCATAGTCCAGTTATTCTCATAATATCCCGCTCGAACACTGCCCAGGTCTTTATATGACCACTCAACACCGTAATGGCTGCTGCCTTGATATACGTAATCATAATCGTATGCGAATACAAGATTGGACTCCAGGGGCGGTATGGGCTGAGTGATGGCTACACCTAGCTTGGTGTTGAAGAGAACTTCGTCACGATGCTCTGAAACCGTGTCCCAACTGATCTCAGTGCCAGCGATATCTTGAAAATTCATGCCAAAATCAATAGAACCAAGCTCGTCTACATCAAATACAATGCCTAGATCAGTTTTGACCTTGAATCCAAAATCAAGGCCTGTGCCTGTTCCCTGATTATCGAGAATTGTCCTTCTGATAAATTTGATTCCCCCACCAACCGATACATCGATGGGGATCTCAAAGAACAGCCAACCCATGTTCACATCGTAGTGGAGATGTTTGGCAAAAGCAAATTGATATAGATCATCGATACTGGTAAATGTATCGTCCGGAATTCCGGGCAGATGATATGCGCTATTGTTAATGCGCTGATCCACGTTTGTTCCAATCAGATATGACTCATCAAAATGTGGTATCTCCGAGACTGTGAGTCTGGTCAGGTTTAACCCGATCGTAACATCATTTGGTAAAGGCTGGCAATAACTGATATTGTCGTATGACGCTAAACCATTGTAGAGAAATGCGTGCATCGCCGTGACTTCTGGTTCCCTGATCTGGGCGATTCCCGATGGATTCCAGTAGATAGCTGATCCATCGCTGGCCAATGCCGAATAAGCTCCTCCCATGCCGAGGGAACGAACTCCTGCACCGATCATCATAAAATCGCCTGCGTATCTACCTGCAAAGCAGGGCAAAGCGACTAACTGCATGGTGAGTAACGTAAATAGGATTTTCTTCATAACACACTACTTCAGGATAGCCATTTTAATAGTTCTAACAATCTTCTTCGACCCCTTGGTTGCGATCAGCTTATAAAAATAAACTCCGTTCGCAAGCGTAAAGCCGTATTCATCCTTGCAATCCCAACCGTAAACCGTTCTAGGGTATTCATGGTATCCAACCCCGGCGGGTAGGTTGGAGAAAGTTTTAACCAGTCTCCCCGAGACTGAATAGACCTTGATGGTGACATCGTCAGCCGAATCCGTCAGGACATAGGTAAACCTGGTTCTGCCATCGTTCTTGGGGTCGTTGGCGCGGCCAAGTATCGGATTTGGATAGTTCGCGACATTCTTGACATCAAATGTTTCATTGACCTCGAACTGAACTTCGCGGGTGTTGTAGTTGCCGTTCACATCCTTGCAGTCCACGACTAGCGAGTAAACTCCCTTGCTGAGGTCAAGCTGGTATTTGATTGGAATCCTGTTAACATTATCCAGGTTGATTGAAATGACATAGTCGTCCTGGTTAATAAGTCCGCCATTCAGGTACATTCTGATAGTGTTGTCAAACACATCTATCCCATTGGCGTCGCTCAGTAAAAGAGAAATTGTGCCCTGCCCGGAAATGAATCCGCCAACTGTATACTCTTGGTCTTGTACGTTGACATCAATGGAGGGGCGGATTCTGTCTGTATTGCGAAAGATTGTATATATTCCCTGCCTGCGAACTTCAAACACAACCTTGTTATCCACTCCAGAGACGTTGCCTCCTTGCAGAATCCACTTGTTTCCGGCTTCATCCCAACGGTAGATTTTAAAAGTGTTTTCCGATTCATAGCCCTGTACTTCAGGATCGTTTGCGCTGTAGAAGAATGTCAGTTTGATTTTTTTATTATTGATCAGAGTGTCTGTCGAATCAACCAGGGCCGGCGTAAGGGTTCTGATCTCATAAGCGTTGGATGCTATTGAGTTTGCATTTGTGTCGTAACTCAGCAATCTGATTGTGTGGATGTCAGGTTGGTTGCTGGCTTCCAAATATCCCGCAGAATTTATATAGAAGAACGCTGTTTGTCCCTCAGCTACCAACCCTTCAGGTACTTCACAGGTTAGATTGCTGTCGAGGCTGCTCAATAACCCACCGTCATTGCCCACGCTGTGATAATTGTAATTAGCTGTTAGAGTTATAACATTGTTGTCAGTTGGACTGGCTTGCCATTCCGGAAAGGCGTTACTTAGATTAACCCTGGCTTCGAAGATTAGGTTGCCAGGCTCCAAGCCGTCGAGGGGTATCACCTCCCAACGCTCCTGATTGACTCCGATTGGCACCAGGTCCTGCTGGCTGAATAGTGTCTGTATCCCACCCACAGGTCTTGTATACAATCTAAGGTCTGTTGTTGTCGAGGCAGCATCCCCTATGTTGCGCACCAGGATCTTGATGCTCCTGTCATCTGAATCTGTCACGAGCTGCATATCTGCAAGCAACAGGTCAGGTCCGCGGACAATGAAGTTGCCAACAGGCGACTCATACGTGCCGCTTTGTGTCGTAACGACGTACTTGAATTCGATCTCCTCCGCAGTAGTCTGGGGAGGAATCTTTGCGGCACTGATAAACGCATTTGGCAGATCGTTATGTTGGATCATGGGAAGTGAAACCCAGTCATTGCCCCCTCCAGTGCTTTCAGTGCGCACCAGACAACTTAGGGAGATCACCTCTTCGCTGCTGTACATCTTTGTTATAAAAGCCACTGAATCTGTCCATGCCGGGCTGTCTGGAATGGTAGCGTGATGCATCAAGGCTGGACGACCGACACCGAAAACCGAGCGGCCGACATACTCGTGCGTGGCTGAATATCCGCCGACGTAAATCGTATTTGTGTAAGGTGGTTCAATATCCAGGGGGATCACATAGCTCGCGTCAAAGCTTCCGTTGATCACGGGTATGTCAAAGGGTATGTTGATCGTGATCTCGTTGTTGTTCATCACATAGAGCCTTGCCGCATAAACATCCGGCGGGAAATCCGCATGAACGTGCAGAGTATCGCCAAGTTCGAGCACATGGTCATCCGCAGAGACGGCAATTCCCCCGATGGGCTTGCGCAACTTAATCAGGGGGTCACCCAACAGGGCTGCCGCATTTGTTTGCGCGTATTTGCCAACCAACGAGCTGGATGTAGTGAAAAAGCGCGCCAATGTGTATTGATACGCCTCGCCCAAGGTTTGGAAATCATGCTTGAAAACCGCTTCCGTAAAAGCCAGACCCCATGTTTCGTTTTGGTTGATGTAGCCCAAACCGCTGAATCCCAAAGTTGCGATCGCGCCCTTGTTCGCTTGCATCACCAAAGCTTCGCTGATGCTGGCTATGCCATTGGTGTCAAATGAAGAACAATAACAGGCAAGGCTGACAACGATCGGGTATGTCTGATTATTCAGCGTGGCGACATCATTGAAATTGAACAAGTTATAATCAGCCCAGATGCGGCCACCGCCGTGTCCTATGAAATGCAGATACTGCGTTCCTGAGTTTATCGCGTCCTTTAGGTTGAAGGTACCGCCAAAATACTCGTTGCTTACAGTTTGAGTTGAAGTGTAAACTCTCGTTGCCCTGTAATCCTCAGGCATGTTCCTGCGTCTCAACCTCTCTGATTGCTGCGCAAACACGTCATCAGGATCAGATATTTTTCCGCCTGAAGATATGGTCAGATGGCTGTTCCACAATCTGTTGGTTAGTGGGTTGTTCCTATAGTTATCTGCTTTTGTGGCATAATCAAACACTTGCTGCTCGGTAAATGCGTTGATTCTAGCCACGGCGATATCCGGCACCAAATCCTTCCCGACGATCGTGGCATACCATCCATCGCTGGCAGTTGCTCCAGTCTGGCTGGTCCAGGTTTTCTTTATCGGAACGAGAGCATATTTCCTGTAAGGGCTGTTATCGCGCTCGTCGTCAATTCCTTCTCCCAGCAACACGACATGTGTGGGCGACGGCTCCGACCAGTTGTTGTAGGCATAAGTAATGAAGTCCTTGATTGCTTCTGCGGATCTGATCCCGCTGTTGAATTCGTCGAACACGTCTTGATAGTCAATTCTGGCCACAGCATGACCTTCGGTCTCCCAAAGCCCAGTCAGTATGTCCGCGCCTTCGCAGTCAACGAGTGCTTTTTGTCCAATCAGTAGAACATCTGCTTGGTTGCCGGGATTTTTAAGATCGGTGGGAAGGTCCAACCGGAATTCTTTGGGGCGCATTTTCTGGCTTTCTGTCACGGCGTAGTACTCAACTTCCACTGAGGCGACGCTATCTTGCAAGGTTACGGTCCAGGGCGCCAAACCGTCCAGATTGAAAGGTTCGATCTGACAGTTGTTGAATATGCTGGATCCCACCTTGTAAACAGTGATATCGTTTGAACTAAAGCCTTCAACCTCAAACTGATACAATCCAGGCGGCCTGTAGGATGGCTTGGTGAACTTGATCTTGTCCTCGTCAGTTTTATACTCGCGCCAGTATTTAAGATCCATGTAATCAAAGAGAACCTGCTCGCGAGTGCCGGATACAGTGTTGCCGGAAAGGCTTATGTAAAGGTAATTGGTTCCATGCCTGAAATACGAGTTTGCGACTGGGCTCTGGTTTTCAAAAATCTTCTCTTTTTGACCGACCCAACTATGAGTGTTTATCATCGCTTCGTTTATTCGGATTGTGGCTTCATGGTCGAATTGGCCTGGACCCACGCTTTCCGCGTAAGTTAACCCGTATATAGATGCCCTGACGCTAGCTGTTCTAATTGTGCTGTCTTTCGGATACTGCAGTTCAAAGGGTATGATATCCAGATCCGGAGCATTGATTTTGCGCCAAAACCAGAGATCCTCCCGGTAAAAATCAGGATTGCTGCTGGTCCAGCTTTCGGCTAGTTTATCGATTACCAACTGCTGCTCAAAATGCACGCTGCTTTCGTAAGCGTCCGGAACGATGTACTGGGCAGCGTTTGATACCACCAGCCCCCCGTTTTCGACAGCCATCCTTGCGCCCAGAGTTCCTTTATAGTATAGAGAATAGACGTTTTCCGCAGTATAATCGTCGGAATAGCCGTTATCGCCGTAATGCCTGTCCCCATAGAATTCGATATAATCTCCATGATCGAAGCTGCCATCAGTTTCTCCATAGAAATATACCGGCACGGTGCCATACTCGTCCGTCAGTTCCAACAGCCTCGGATCCACAGTGTCCAGATCCCATGCCATCGAAACACCCAGCGAATCGGTCATCAGATTGATGAATGTATTTAGATCGTTGTATGTTATCTTGTAGATGCCCTCTTTGTCAGCCACGATCTGGATCTGATTTACGTCTGTAATGCCGTTCTTCGGTGCCTGATAACTCGCGTCCCTGTTTTTGGGCAATCGCCAGCTTTTTGAACTCTGATTGTTGAGAAAGAAGCTGTCCCCGGCCTGATCAATCGGATTATTGCTCAATTGCCAGTTTGGTGATGCCGACTTCGTGCCGGCAATCTGCACCCTGATCGTAAACTGCGTGTTGACCACCAGCTCTTTGGTGCTTGCCCTGTATTGGAAGGGAAAAATCTGCAGCGGAACGAAGCTTCGGTCGCCGATAAAAGCACTCTCGCCTTTTTTGGCGATCTCCAGTGGATAAAGCTGGCTGTTCCTGTAAGCGTTTGAATTCTGGTAAAATATATAATCCGGCTCTTCGTCTTTGACGACAAGCTTATACACCGGTTTCAGGTTGATATTACGGATCGTGGTTGACCTGATGTTGGAAACCTGCAGCGAAACGTCCCCGTTAACCGGAATGCCGATTGCTTCGCCGAACACTCTGATAGCCGGATACCCGTCAATTTCATGGACAAAGCCTTCATCCGAGACAATGCTGTCCCAGGTGACGCCGTTTATGCTCTCATGGGTTATGCTATACTCCGGTAAAGTGAATTCCAGAACCAGTTCTTCCTGGGTCTCGCTGATCACGGCAACCCCCGCGCCCAAGCACAGGGTTGACCAGATTGTCATTATTATCAGGGATAGATATTTCATCAAAACTCCGCCTCAGAGTATGTTTTTACGCATTGAAATGTCAGTCCGGTAATGCTTGCCGGAAAACTCGATCCTTGCCGCGTTTCGATAAGCGGCATCTCTTGCTTCGGATAAAGTATTGCCGGTGCAAGTAATGGAAAGAACCCTGCCTCCGTTGGTTTGCAGCGTGCCTTCTACTTTCTTAACCCCGCTCAGACAAATGGTACCGGCTATCTCCGGCGGGATGCTGATCGCGTCACCCGTCTCCGGTTGCCCGGGATACCCTTTTGCCGCCAGAACCACGCAAACGGAATATGCGTCCTGCCACTGGAGGTCGAGCGTGCCAGCCTGACAATGCGCGATTTTACTGCAGACTTCGGCAAATGGCGTCTGCAGGAGCGGCAGAACTGCCTGTGCTTCCGGATCGCCGAAGCGGCAGTTGAACTCCAATACGATGGGTCCATTCGAGGTGATCATCAGCCCGCAATACAGGAATCCCTGAAAGGGGCAATCCTCTTCGGCCATGGCCTTCAAGACGGGCTTCACGATCTCTTCTTCGATCCGCTGTCTGTACGGTTCGGCTTCTCTCACCGGGCAATATGCCCCCATTCCGCCTGTGTTCGGTCCCAGGTCGTTATCGTATAGCTGTTTGTGATCCTGCGCGAACACGCTTGTGCGATAGTCTGTTCCATCCGTGAAAATGAACAGGGACGCTTCCCCGCCGGAAAGGTATTCTTCAACCACTATTCTTGAGCCGGAGAGGCTCAAAGTGTCGATCGCCTGCCGCGCTTCTACGCCGCTATGCGCTATATGAACGCCCTTTCCCGAAGCCAACCCGTCAGATTTAATCACGACAGGATAAACGTCATGGGCGAGTATGTGGTTCAGCGCTTCATTTGGTTGTGCAAAGCAGAAAAATCCCGCCGTGGGGATGTTGTGATTGAGCATAAGCTGTTTTGCCCAGATCTTGCTGGTTTCGATCCGTGCGGCTTTCTTGGAGGGTCCGACGCAGGCAATTCCCCTATCGCGCAGGATGTCTGCCAACCCTTCTTCCAGAGGTTTCTCCGGTCCGATGACCACAATATCGGGATCGTTATCCAGGCACCAATGCAGGATTTCAAGGTTATCCCGCAGAGGCAGGCACGGATATTCCTCCGCGATGCCGTCGTTACCCGGTGCCACGTATATCTGGATGCCGGTTTGGTCTTTGGCAAACGCATTGGCAAAAGCATGTTCTCTGCCGCCGCCGCCAACGATCAGTACTTTCAAATCACATTTCCTTCAAGTATTTGAGCAATTCCAAAATAGCGTAATCGGAAGCTATCCAACGTATGGTCTCCCTGTCGCCGTTAAAAATTTTGGTTGAGGTCCAAACTTGATCTAAAACTGAAAATCCAAAACAAACAGTACCGACGGGCTTTCCCGCGCTTGCGCCTTCCGGGCCGGCAATCCCGGTGATGGAAATTCCCGCATCCGATAATGTCAAGGATTTTATTCCCAAAACCATTTCTCTGGCGCAGGCTTCACTCACCGCGCCTTCGGTTTCCAGAGTTATCCTTTTTACGTTCAAAACCTTATGTTTGACTTGATTGTCATAGGCGACCACTCCCCCAAGGAACACAGCCGAGGCTCCCGGCGGGTCAGTGATCATCTTCTGCGCCAAACCGCCGGTGCACGACTCTGCCGCCGAAACAGCCATGCTGCTGCTTTTAAGCGCTTTGAGAAGAGCGGTGGCGGGAGTTTCGTCATCCCAACCCCAAGCGTGTTGACCTATTTCCACATAACACCTCTCTGCGGTGTCTTCAACCTTATCAGGATCAGGTCCGTAAAATCTGAGGTCAACCCTTCCTGTCTGCGGAAGCCAGGCAAAACTGACGCCTGCAGGCACCTGAAAATCCGCCAGCAATTCAGCCAAAGCCGATTCCGATATGCCCCAGGTATGAATGGTCTTTTGGGCGATAGCTCCTTTTAGGCCGTAGAGATCGATCAGGATCTGCCTTGCCTGGTTTTCGAACACATGCTTCATTTCCAAAGGAACGCCGGCAAAAGCGAGGAAGCATTGCCCACCCGCTGAGTAGCAGAGGCCGGGGGCGGTTCCCCGTGCGTTAACCAAAGCCCGGAATCCGCTTGGCACCATGGCTTGGCTCCTGTTTATCACGGGCGTTGGCAATCCTCTGGAGGCAAACAGATTCTGCACATGCTGCCAGATTTCATCATCGAACACTAGTTCTTTGCCAAAGAAATCTGCGATCGTTTTTTTTGTGATATCGTCAGTTGTTGGCCCCAAACCTCCGGTGGTGATCACGATATCGGCTTGGTCCCATGCCTGCTTGATGGCATCTCTGATGGCTTCCGGCTCGTCTTTTACGGTCAGGGAAAACTCGACCGGCATTCCCAGCAGCGCCAGTTCGCGCGCCAGATACGCCAGATTGGTATTGGTCGTCTTGCCCAGCAGGATTTCGTTGCCGATCGTGATTATCGCGCTTCGGGGCATCTTCAGTAGGATTTGGCGAAAATGACTCTTCGCCTGGATTCGCGCCCGCAGCAGATGCAACTGCCTTTTTCTTCCTTCGCGTCGAAGGGGATGCAGCGTATCGTCACTTTGAGGTCGTCCTTGATCTTCTCTTCGCAGGATGTGTCTCCGCACCAGTGCGAGATCGCAAATCCGCCGTGGATTTCAGGCTGTACCGGATTCTGCGGCGTGAAGTAGGCATAGAAGTCCTTGTTATCGTCTATCTCGATCATGTTGTCATCGCGGAATGCCAAAGCCCTGTCATGTATGGCGCGCTGCATCTCGGACAGGCTGGAGATCACATAACTGGCGATTTCTCCCACCGGCAGGGATTGCTTGTCGCGGGGCTCCCTGTCCCTGCGCGCGACCCTCTCGGAGTTTGCCGCCACGTCGCGTGGCCCGATCTCAATCCTCAGCGGAATGCCTTTTTTGATCCAGTACCAGTTCCGTTCGCTGGAGGTCAGGTCCCGGTTGTCCAATTCTGTATATAGTCTCACATCTTCAAAATACTTGCCGCGCAGTTCGTTCTCGATCCTTTCCGCGATCTCCATAACCGCCTGGCGCTCTTCCTCGCTTTTATAGATGGGGATGATGGCAACGTGCGAAGGAGCGATCTTTGGCGGAAGCACCAGACCGTTGTCGTCGCTGTGTGCCATGATCAGAGCGCCGATCAGCCGTGTGGAAACGCCCCAGGAGGTCGTCCAGGCGTTTTCAAACCCGCCCTCCCTGTTCTGGAAGCGGATGTTTGAGGCCTTGGCGAAGTTCTGTCCCAAAAAGTGGGAAGTCCCGGATTGCAGTGCTTTTTTATCCTGCATCATAGCTTCTATGCAATATGTATTCACCGCGCCCGGGAATTTCTCTCCCTCGGTTTTTTCGCCCTTGATCACCGGGATGGCGAGATATTCGTCCGCGAAGCGGGCATAGACGTCGAGCATTTTATAAGTTTCGTCCATCGCCTCGGCTTCGGTTTCATGGACTGTGTGCCCTTCCTGCCAGAGAAATTCCGTGGTTCTCAAAAACAGCCTGGTGCGCATCTCCCAGCGCACGATGTTTGCCCACTGGTTGATCAGCAACGGCAGATCGCGGTATGAATTGACCCACTTCGCGAAGGAAGCCCCGATTATCGTCTCCGAAGTGGGGCGGACGATATAGGGTTCCGTCAGCTCGCCGGCGACTTTCAGGCCGCCCTCTCCATCCGGCTCCAGCCGGCTGTGGGTAACCACGGCGCACTCTTTGGCAAAACCTTCCACGTGTTCGGCTTCTTTTTCAAAATAGCTTTTGGGAATAAAGATGGGAAAATAGGCGTTGCGATGTCCCGTATCCCGGAACATGCCGTCCAGGACCCGTTGGATATTCTCCCAAATCGCGTAGCCCCAGGGCTTGATGACCATGCATCCCCGGACCTCGCTGTTTTCCGCCAAGTCGGCGGCACGGATCACCTGCTGATACCATTCCGCGTAGTTTTCCGCCCGCGTGGGCTCAATCGCCGTGCGCTCTTTTTTGCTCATCTGTACTCCAATCTGGATTGTTTGGAGTACCAATCCTCAATCGCAGGCATATTGTCAACAGGAAAGCGTTTTACCCTTGATGAAAGCCGTCCGCATGGATTAGCATCCGCTTGTCGAATTTACCTCTTGACATTCCTGAGCCTGGATTTTTACTTGTGACATATGCCGGCGATGGTGTACAAGGTCAATGCCCATGGTATTGGCGATCACCGGACCGGTATCTTAAGGAGGTTTACATAGTGTGCTCAAACATTAAGTATCTGTTGCTTTTGTTGAGTGCTGTCTGGCTTGGATTATTAGCTGCGCAAACCAACATCTCCTATGTCGAATCGATCTTGCCGGCGATGAGCACCCCGAAAAACATCGTAGAGTACCAAGGGCACGCCTATCTCGCCGGGACAGCCTACTCGCTGTATATCCTGAACCTCTCCGATCCCCAGCATCCCCATGCGGCGGGAGTCTTTAACTACTCTCAGGAAAACTTGACCAAGGATCTGCTGCTGCTGGGAGACAAGTTACTGCTCTTTCACAACCACAGCGTCAGCTGCCTGGATCTCAGCGTCCCTGACCAGCCTGTTCTCATCAGTTCCATCACGCTGACAAACTCCGGTTATTATTATGGCAAAGTGCTTTACGGATCTTACGTCTTGTCCACGTATTCGAACGGAACAGTTTACTGCGTGGACTATACGAATCCATCGGCTCCCGTGCTGACAGATTCGGTGAATGCCGGTCAGGATTTCTATTCGCTTGCGGTTTCGGGCGATACCGCCTGGCTCAGCGGATCTGAAGCCTGTTGGAGATACATTGATCTGAACAATCCTTATAACATGCAACTGGGCGGTGATGTCCCCGGCACGGAGGACGCACTGATCCAGGCTGCCTCCGGCGACCTTATCTTCGCCGCTCAGGAGTATGTCCTCAAGATCTTTCAGCGCACTTCGCCGCATACCGTCACCCTTGCTTCCACCTATGACCTCGGGATAGGATATATAAACGGGATCGAAACCGGGAACGGTTTCATCCTGCTCGACCATGTTTACATACTTACTGACTATCCCACCTACAGGTATGTGTGGATGGATGTCAGTGATCCGCAGAACCCGGTTGCGGGCTACAGCCAAGGTTACTCCGGCCCGGGTGGCATCGCCTTCAGTGACCCCCATTTTTACGTTTTCGGCGGATCGCAGGTCAAGATCTACAGCATGTCCCAGACAGGCGGCTATCCCGTCTATCTTGGCACCTACCAGAGGGGAACGGCGACAGAGATCGTTGCCAACTCAAGCCACATGATCTTGGTTGAGGGGGACGGCAGAGTATCAATAGCGCCGGCTTACAATTCCTACCAGGGTTATCTCTGCTCAAGTTTCTACAAGAACGTAGTCACTACCATGGCTGTCAACGACTCTTTGTTGCTCATTACCACCACAAATCTCTTCGGCGGTTATTCCAGCGGAGTGGAGAAGCTGCATATCTATGATCTTAGCAACCCCTATGCGCCAAGCATGATCTACTCGCAGACCATTGACAGCAACGATCTGTTGTATTGCCAGGATGTTTGCCTGAGGGGCAACCTTGCCTGGTATGCCATGGGGAGTCAGGGGATCTGGGCGATGGATATCTCAGATCCCACCGACGTCCAGGTGATCAGCGTCACCGACTTTGGCAACAATTCCTATACGGACATCGAGGTGGTGGGGACCTTAGCTTATTGCGTCTGGACCGAATACAACAACAGCTCCACATTGGATGTTTTTAATGTGGCAAATCCCGCTGCTCCTGTCCTGAGGGGTTCGCTCGCCCTCCCCATCGAGGCGAAAACCCTCGCCGTGGCGGATGGATCCGTCTATCTGGGCGGTGAAAGCAGAAACCTGCTGGTTGTGGATGCCAGTTCAGTTCAGAGTCCAACCCTAATTGGCAGCCTAGATCTCCATTACGGCTGGATCAATGAAATCGCCGTCATGGATTACGCTGCAGTCATATTGTGCGACTTTGGCCTAAAAGTGGTGGACACCGCTGTCCCCGACAGCATTTCTGTGGTAGGGTCCTTTCTTGATTACGACATTGGGGATTCGTTCGTCTTGCAGGACAGTCTGGCGGTCTGTGTCAGGACGCTTGATCTGGGGATCTATGATCTCAGCACCGCCTATGCCCTTTGCGAAGCGCCCGCGGGCGAACCCGGCGATTTGCCGGTTTGGAGTTACCCCAATCCTTTCCGCCAGAGCCTCAATCTCTGCTTCGACCTTCCGCAGGCGGCGCAGGTCGGTATCAGCGTTTACAACATCCGGGGGGAGAAAGTGCTCAGCGTTCCCCCGCAGGACTATGACTCCGGCGAACAACGATATCTGTGGGACGGCAGGAACGCAACGGGAGGCAGGATCTCGCCGGGCATCTATTTGTTCAAGTTGGATATCGGCAATCACAGCTATTGCCATAAAACAACCAAACTCTGAGCTGGCGGCTGCCTGATGGAGGATACCCCCAATGAGCCTTGAACGTTTTTCAATGACAATGCCACTGAGATTTTCCAGAATACGCAAACCAGAGGTGATCGATGCGTGAATTAAGAATACTGGCTGTATTTGCTTTTGCTGCCCTGCTGTTTGGCTGTTCCTCGCCCAAAGTCAAAATCGTGGGCGATGAGCTCGATCCGGCGAAGCCGACCATTCTTATCGCCCTGCTCAGGAACTCGCAAACGCAGTTCAAAGCGGACTTGGTAAATATGATCCGGCAAGACTTTGCAGGCACATACAATGTTGCCGTCAGGGAAGTGAGCAAGCCAGAAGACCTGAAAGGATTGGATTATGACGCGCTGGTGGTGATGGAGACGCTCAAGGCCTGGCTGCTGTTCAACCGGGGATTGAAAAAGTTTGCCGACCTGCCCGATCAGAGCAGGACGGTGTATTTCGTCAGTAGCGGGGATCCCGGTTGGACCTGGAAGGGCAGGCAGGATCTGAAGATCGTCACCGGGGCTACCGGGGGCAGACGCGCCGCGGAAACCTATCCCGAGTTGCGCGCCTTTCTGGATGGAGTGCTGAAGCGCTGAAAACGGCAGACGGGGGCTTGCGCGTATCCGCTCCTGCGCGTGATCGATTCCAGGCTCCGGCTTTCACAGACCTGCTCCTTGTCCCGCGCTGTAAGTCCCTGCTTCAACAAGACCTTAAATCTCCTTGTCGAAATCCTCCCAGCCATAAACCCGGGGCAGCAAACCAGCCTCGATAGCCCGTTTCAGGCTCAGGCAGGGCAGCTCGCGCTGTTGGATCTCCTCGCGGGTGAGGGTGCTGAGATCGAGCGTGGGGTCTGCCTTCGCCATCGCGTACATCATCTTCAGATAGATGTTGACCCATGAGCGCGCGCGGCTGTTCCGGTTTTCGCGCAGCCCATTGTAGCGGTCAACGTAGAAATAGAGGTTTTCTTTGTATCCCTTGGAGGGATTCAGCTTGAACAGGTTGGCGCTGGCTGAACCGACTTTCCGGTTATGTTCTGTGATCTTGGGATACGCGTAGCGCCGCGCGATGATGGTGCCCGTCCGCCTGTCGTAGCAATAGACCAGTTCGCCGATCTTTCCGCTCAGTCCCGTGGGCCTGACTTCCAGTTTCACTTTCATAGAATCTCCTTTATATTCTGCCTTTGGCATTTTCAGTTCTGCGTCACACAGCCTAAGATAATGAAGATCAGTCCCTTATCAGTGATATCCTCAGCACCGGGGCTGCCTGACTTAGACAGTATAAGCCAAATCCCCGCCTTTGCCCATAATAAATTACAAAATCAATCTTGTTTGTATCTTGTGTCTTTCTTGTATCAGATATTGCAATCATACAAGATAAGCACATGCACGATACTTTGAATTAATTGGTGACCAGTTAGCAGCCCATAACAAATAAGCATGTGCAAAGTGACAACGAAATCTGCAAATTGTGCAGCGAAAACTGCATTTGCGACACAGGGGATAGTTGGTCTAAGGCTTTGATTGGCGGCGAGATACGATGGACTGGCTTTGGTAATGCCCAAACGATCGTAGGGATGTTTCTTGACAAGTAGCTGGCATGACTGCGGCAAAAAGAGTGGCCGTAAATGCATCAGAAACTGACGGATAAAAAACCCGGATACAGAATCCGGGTTTATCAAATTAAGTTTTTATCTAACTAGCTCAATCAGAATAATGGGTTCTGAACCACTGCTCTGCGCGCGCCATGATGCTGTCGATATCCTGGTTGGTGAAGTACGAAGCCAGGAGGTTGCGTGCTTCCTCGGCGTCAGGCTCTCCGTTGGCGGCAGCCAGCGAGAGCCAGAAAAACGCTTCATAAGCGTTCTCCGTGACCCCTTCCCCAAAGGCGTACATCACACCTATCTCATACTGGGCGGTTGTATTGCCCTGGTCGGCAGCCCGCAGGTACCATTTGGCGGCTTCGGAGGCGTCTTTCTCCACGCCCGAACCTTCATAATAGATCTTTCCCAAAGCGAATTGCGCATCCACATTGCCAAGTTCTCCGGCGGTTTTCAGCCATTTCAGCCCTTCCGTGGGATCCAGCGTTACGCCGTCGCCGTTGAGATAAGCCTGCGCGATCTGATAGTGAGCAGGAGAGTAGTTTTTCTCCGCTGCCAGGCGATACCATTTCATTGCTTCCGCTTTGTCGCTTTTCACTCCCTCCCCAGCGGCATAGAGCAAGCCGAGGTTGTATTGGGCAAACGCGCTGCTTTGGTCCGCGGCAATGCGGAACAGGCGAGCAGCTTCGCCGGGATCGGCTTCCACGCCATGTCCCTTGAGATAGCAGAAGGCGAGGTCGTTGGTGGCTTCCACCAAACCCTGATCGGAGGCGGAGCGGAACCATCTGACTGCTTCGGCTTTGGAAAACGCAGACTGAGAGGTGTTCTGGGGTTCCTGGTCGTATAGTATCTGGCCAAGATTGTACTGAGCCCGGATGTGGCCTTTCTCCGCCGCCAGGCGATACCATTTCTCCGCTTCGGCAAGGCTGCGGGTGACCCCTTCGCCATATTCGTAGCAGCGGGCCAGGCTGTATTGGGCCATCGTCATACCCTTGTTGGCAGCCAGTTTGAACCACTTCACGGCTTCGCTTTTATTCTGCGCTACTCCGTCGCCGGTGTAGTAGTTATAGGCAAGATTGTTCTGAGCTCCCGCATGCCCCTGATTCGCTGCCTGTGTGTACCATTCGACGGCAATAGCTTTGTTTTGCTGGACGCCAAGGCCGTCCTGGTAGCAAATTGCCAGTTGAAACTGCGCTTCGGCGTCTCCCGCCCGGGCAGAGGTTAAAAGCTTCTCGCTGAAAACCGGTTCGCCCGCCAGCAGTCCGGCAAATGCCAGGCACAAGATTGTTATCAGTATGGTCCGCATCGGGTACCTCCTAAAGGATATGCGTTCTTAATATCAAACCTTGAAATTAGTCAAGATAATTTTGAAAAGTGCAAGCTGCGCAGCCTTTTCAACCACTTCCATGAAATCAAGCGCTTGATCAGGCGTCTGCCCCAGGCAGACGATCCCGTGGCCCTGCCAGATAAGGGCCTTTCTTTTGCCGATCGCGCGTACGCTTTCTTCAGCAAGTTGCAGCGAACCTGGCGGGGCAGCCGGCGCTGCCGCCACTCCTTCCGGCAGATACAGCCTGAGTTCAGACAGCGAGTCTGACAAAGCATCGTTTAACTTGTCCGGGTTGTTGTATATTTCCTGCTGGCTCAACAGGATCAGGCTTGCCGGATGGGCGTGCAGAACCACGCGATCAGGGTTCTGGACCCCAAGCAAGCTCTCTTGCAGCAGTCTGTGGCAATGCCATTCGGAAGTGGGGTTCTGGCCTTCAGGATAAACTCTCTGTCCGGCTGCGTCAGTCAACACAAGCACCAATTGCGAGACGGGATCGTGCGCCAGGTCGCGATAGCGGCTTCCGGCGCGGGAAACGAGATAGCACTGAGCGTCGTTGCCAAAACGCGATGCTAGTTCCGCGCTAACGTTAACCGACAGATTGCCGGCATTGGCTTCCGCCCAGCCCCGGTCGTTGATCTGCCGGGCTACGGCGCTGATTCTGCCCAGCAGGTCTTTGGTTGATTGCGTCCTTTCCAGTAACTCGCGCAGGAATATTTGCCCGTTAATCCTCTCCCTCCTGGGAACTCTTGGAACGGCAAATCTTCTCGACTTCGCGGAAATTCACCTTGCCGCTTGCCATCATGGGTATGTTTTCGATCACGTAGAACTGGCGGGGTACCGCGATCGAGGGAAGTTCTTTCTTGAGTTGCTTCAGCACCTTGTGCATGTCGAAATCGCCGTTGGCGACTGCCGCCACCACATCCGCGCCTTTGGTGGGATTCGGAACGTCCACCACGCAGCAGATCACGTCTTCCGGAAGCAGGCGGCTGAGGACGTCTTCGACCTTGACCAGGGACACCATTTCACCGCCGACTTTGACGAAGCGTTTCAGTCTGCCGCGGTGCCAGAGATATCCGTCCTCGTCCAACACGCCGATATCTCCGGTGTCGTACCAGCCGTTGCGGATGCGCAGAGAGGTTTCTTCGATGTCGCCCAGATAGCCTTCCATGACCATGTCGCCCTTGACTTGGATCTTTCCTTCCTGATTGGTCCCCAGTATCTTGTCCGTGTTTATGTCCAGGATGCGCACTTGAACTCCCGGCAGCGGTTTTCCGATACTGCCGATCTTATGGTTGCCGGGATAGTTCGCTGAGATGACCGGCGATGTTTCCGTCGTTCCGTAACCTTCGAACACATTCAGATTATGCTTTTTCTGAAAACCCTCGTAAACCTTGTCTGGGAGCTTGTCCGCTCCGGCGATCGCCAGCCTGATGCTGGAGAAATCGCCCGGATCGGATTTTTGCAGGTAACCGTAGAAGAATGAGGGAGTGGCGGTCATGAAGGTCACCTTATATTGGCGCACAAGTTCGCTGATCGTCTTGTATTCCAGGGGATTGGGATGGGTGACCATGGTTGAGCCAAGCAGAACCGGCATCCAGAAATTGGTGGTCAGCCCAAAGACGTGGAAAAGGGGAAGCATGCTCATGAACACGTCTGTGTTGTCCAGCCGGACCAACAATGGAACCGCGTCCACATTGTGCAGGATGTTTTTGTGGGAAAGCTGCACCGCCTTGGGCTCTTTTTCACTGCCGCTGGTGAAGAGGATCACGCTCACTTCGGAGACGGGTCCATTGTGCACCATGCCTTTGAGGATCGAAAAAGGAAGCTTGGAGATCGCGGCAGCTTTTAGCTTCTCCAGCGTGGTAACCTTTGCCAGGATATCCTCGACGAAGACCATGTGGTCGATGGCTTCCAGATCGAGCTTTTCCAATAGCTTCCTGCTGGTGATGATGGTTTTGAAGGAGCACTTCTCTCTGGCGTAGCGGCAGTTATCGATGGCGCCGGTGGAATAGTTGATCATCACGGGGATCTTGCCGTTGTGGAGGGTGCCCAAGATTCCCAGCATGCAACCCATTGAAGTAGGAAGCATGATTCCTACGTATTTCTCCCTGATTTTGCCGATATGTTCTTTGAGGATCAGGGAAGCGATCAGCATCCTGCCGTAGGTGTAGTCGTTGCCGGTGGCTTTGTCGTAGACGGCGATCTGCCCGGAATACTTTTTGGCGACTTGTATGAAGCGTTGATGTAGTTGTAGCATATAATCTCCAGTTGCTATTTGATCAGATGCAGCCAATCGCTGAGCAGAAAATCCAGCCTGCCGATCAGCAGCGAGATGCGCGCCATGACGGTGTAGCCGAAAGTGGCGCCGAAACTAACCATGAGAAACCAAATACCGATTTTGGAGGGAATGGCGAACACGCCTTCCTGTTTTTTACTGAAGTAAAAGAAATAGACTCCGCAAAGCGTACCTACGATCAGCAGCAGATTGCCGACGGTATCGATCATCGAAGTTGAGGCAAAGGGATTGAAGATGGTGGCGCTGATCTGATTTAGGAAATCGGACTGGAAGCTCAGCAGCAATGAAATCGCCGCGGAGGTTCCAACCATGAGCGCGATGGGATAGCGGCTCAACCATTGCGTGGAGGGAATCACTCTCAACAGCATCATGAGCCCGAGCGCGAAGGGTATCAACAGCAGCCAGTTGGCGGAAAAATCCCCAAACAGCGGATCAAAAAGGTTGGAGATCAGCACATTGTAAATATTGTAGATGAGCCAGTATCCGGCGGAAAGGCCGACAAAGATCTGCTCAGCAAGCTTGTAGAAAGGGTTGTCCTTATATAGAAAGGAGAAGATGCTCAGGGTGAAATACGCCCCGAGCCAAAGTCCCAAGGCCTGCATGAAACTAAGCATTGTTCGCCTCCAAAGCCGCTCTGTCTGTTTTCCGCTTCTTCCAGGCTTTCACGTTGCCGATCGCGATCAGCACCAGGATCAGGATGTGAGCCACAGACTGGGGGTTCATGTTGGCGCTGGCGGGCCCGTAGTAACCCATCAGCAGTTCATACTCGGCGGCGGCTTTGAGCCCGCCCATCAAACCGGTCAGTTGCTGCTGGTCATTAACGTAGGGATAGAATCCCGGAGCGCTCACAGCCGTTGTTCCGCCAGCCACAGGAACTCGGAACTTGTCATGCGCCGTGATGATCCAGTCGCGAAGCCCGGGATCCCCGGCGGACAGGGAAATCACATACTTGATATCCCGCAGGGTTCTGATCTTGGCAAGTAAAGGTATCTTATCATAATCCGTGCCAGAGGAGTCTTTGGGATAGGCGGTTTTGAGGTTTCTCCCCATGGCCTGGATGGCGACCAGACCGCCAACCTTGTAGCCCAGATTAACGTAGTCCACGCCGTTGACCTTGGGGGTTTTGGTTTTTTCCTGCACATTGCGGAACGCCATTTCAGCCATCTGTGATCCCTGAGGCCACATTGCGGTTGTGATCACCCGGTGGTTCTTTTTCCAGGCATGCTCAAGAATCGCTTCCGCCATGGGCTGCAATTCTGTTACAGTGGAGGGATCGTAGTCAAAGGAAATGATCACGGGCGATCCGGCGGGAGTGTTCTCCACCATGTCGTAGATCTTTTTCGTAAGAGGAGTCTGGACCGTTTTTAATCCCAGGGGAAACACGATGGGAAGGGCAACAGCGATCACGAGGACCAGAAAGACTATCTGGCGTTCGTAGCGTCTGATCTCGAATTTCTTCATTTATCACCTCCGAGGTAGGATCGTTCGATGCCCAGAATGATCCGCAAAGAGGAGCCCACCACTCCCAGGGCGGCACTGATCAGGATCGCCCGTTGCGCCGCAGTGTTCGGATACTTCATTAGGAAGTCTGTCAGTTCCGGCAGTCGCAGAAATGAGAGTTGTTCGGGAATCCAACTGGTCAGCCAGGTTGCAAAGCTTGTTCTGCCCAGCATCACGATCACGGCAGTGATCATCAGCAGGTTTGATTCAAAACTGCGGATGATGAACGCCCTGTAGGCGGCTGAGGCAATGTAAAAGGCCAGCAGGGCAAACATGGTGGAGGACAGGGGGATATAGATGTTCTCGAAGATATAATCGAATGGTTTGCTACCGATCTGGGCGGCAATCTTATCTCCTCCGCCCAGGAGTCCGGGGTTGTTTTCCATGCCCCAGAGAATGCCAAACAGCACCATTATCGCGAAGCTGATCAGCCCTGCCAGGTAGTATGGCCAATTCTCAGCCTTTTGCGCCACCTTGGCAATGTTGGCCTGGATCAGGCTGATCTGGCCGAGGAGGATGGCAAATCCGGAAATAATCATAAACCAGTTCAGGCTGGTTTCTTCAAACTTGATGAACGGCTTATGGGGAATGAAGCCTGCTATGATGATCAAGAGTCCGGAAACGAACGCCAGAATCAGGGGGAGATTGCGCTTCATGGTCAATTACCTCCTTGCAGGAACTGCTTCAGCCAGCCCCAACCCGCGATTTCGGCGATAACTCCTGTGAGAACAAGGAGGATCACCAATAGCTTTCCGAAGTCGTGACCTTTCAGGCTGCCCAGTTGTTGGGGGTCGCGCGAAAGATATGCTGAGGCAGCATAAAGCTCTTCGCCGATTAGCGTGTAGTCGCAGGAAACAACGAAAAAGGGTATCTGATGGGGTTGTCCGGTTCCGGCTGTCTGGATCGCTCCGGTGCCGAATCCGGTTTCAGTAAGGATCAGCGATTCTGCCCAAAAAGCGCCGAGGAAGAAGTTCGCCGCCGGTTTTTCCCTTAGCATGATCCCGTCCACGCCCGCCACGAAACCGAACTGGTCATCGGTCAGGTAAAAAACGTTCTTCTCTTTGTAGGAGTCAGGTCTTCCAGCTTTCAAATACGCTTCCCTGACAGTTTCCCGTGCTGCGGAAAGTACCATGGAACTACGGGTTGGTACCAGCAGTTCCGTTCCATATTCGGCGGACTTGAACGCCAGATGGTTAAGGATGTTGAGGGCGGCGATCGTCTGTATGTCGCCCAGATCGCTCAAGCCTGGCACGAACAGGATCGGTTTGCCTTTTTCCGTGGCTCTGCCGATCGCCTCCTCCATACTGTCCAAGCCGCTGATTCTGCGGATGAACAGCTCTTTTCCCCTGCGGGCTGAGAAAATGTAGTAGAGGATTGCGCCGCAGATCAGCGCCAGCAGGATGAGCATCGAAAGCTTTTTCATCGAGAACCACTGCTGTCTCGTCGTGGCGGATGCTTTGATCACAAGGCTGTCTGCGGGGTTTGGGCCGTAAGCGATCAACCGGTACGCGTAGGACGAGTCGGGATCAAGGCTGACGTCTTCGATTTCTCCTGTGCGGGAAAAAATAGCGTGAATCTCCTGATACATCCCGGATTGATCGAGCTTCTGCACGCTCAAAGAATCCCTTCGGGCATCCAACGCCCACTTTAGCGTTAGCGAAGAACCGTCGTCCCAAGGCGAGTCCTGCGCTGTAAACACTTCGCCTCCCGCGGCGAACAGCCCGGGACCGGCGATCATCGCCAGAAGCGCTATTAGGCCTATCTTACATTTCATTCATGCTCCAATTAAAGTTGTGGTTTGATCAGCATCTCCCTAAGTTCTGCAGATAGCTCTCTGATCCGGGTTACCTGTTCAGGGGGCAGGGGGTTGTCCGGTTCCTCAACCATAGTATTTTGCAAAGAAGCTGCCCGTTCTCCGGCGATCCGGATTCTCGCGTCGTCCTTGAATTTGTCTTCCAGCAATAAACCAAGATTGGCGTTCAAGTTTTGCCACGCTTCATACTGCTGAAGCACCATGGATCTTTCAGTGGTATAATTGCTGTGAATAATCCCTGAGATGCAATAGGTTGCCTCTGTCCATTCTCCCAGTGCAAGCAGTGAGTAAATCTCATACTGCTTGGAAGCCAGCAGGCTTCTTTCAGCTTCTGATTGCATCGAAAACAATGAGGTCTCCAAGAACTCCCAGTCACCTTTGTCGACTGCCGGTTTGACCTTGTCTGACAGATCTTTGGCAATCTCTGCCAGCCCGATCTGGGGAGCGATGGAGATCAGTTGGTCGATAATCTTTTCCAGCAGCGGGCCATTATTACCCTTCAGGGCAAGCTGCGCTTTGGATGTAAGCGCACCCCAGGTGAAAGCGCGACTCGGAATATCTTGTTGCGCGGGTTGGATGGACTGCGTGTCCTCTGACGCTTTTTGGAGATCGAGGTCTGAATTCATAGCCAGAAACATTACTTTGAAGGAGGGAATAGTTGCATAAGCGGTAACTTTATCCGCTTTGTCAGGCAGTTTGCTTTTGTCGCTTTTTTTGCAGGAAGCTGCCATAAAGGCAAGCAGCGCGGTCAGGATCAAGATTGCGGTTCTTTTCATGGTTTCCTCAGGATTTTAGTGTTTGAGTTTGTATTTCGCGTTTTGTTGTTCAAGTTCAGTTTCTGTGAAAGCAACACTATGCCACCTATGTGGACGGCATTCATGCTGTCAACGTTTTTCTTCCTCTGGCAAGTTCTTGGGAGGGTCATTGGTTATTACTGCTCAAGAGATTACTTCATGGTACTCGCCACGCACTCCGCACAAAGATGATAATGGCAGTGGCGGTGAAAGATCTCAATCAGACCCTGCTGATAGAGGGCTTTTGAGTTTGACAGCGCAATCTGCGCTGGACTCAAGTATCTTTCCATGAATCGTGTGATGTGGTTTTCCTGAAGGGGCGGGTGATTCGTGTACAAGCCAAGCACTCTTTGTTCTTCCCTGTCTTCGGAGTGCTTGGACCAATACAGGTTGCAGATGGGTAAGAAGATATTTACAAAAATGTTTCGGATCAAGTTCAGTCCGGGTTTGGGAAGTGATTCGGCCCCCGGTAGGGCGGAATTTTTGAAAATGTTTTGAAACGCAACGAATACCTTGTTATCCATAATAGAGGGATCATAAACATTTTCCAGCCAGTATCGCAGAAACCCCTCACCTGCTGTTTTACGAACCAACGGTGCTATAGCCAGCAGCCGAAAGACGGGGTGGCTGGCAGGCCGGATTCTGAATAAACGCCAGTTAATATCAACGGCCCGCGCGAGGTATTTCTGCTCTTCGAAAGTTCGCTGCAGCAGTTCAAACAGGTTCGGATCCAGCAGTTTCTCGCACTTTTTTAATAGCCCGCTTCCGCAAACCAGTATTGCCGCAAGTTCAAGGCTTGTCATACCAGACCTGCTCCACTCACGGATGTCTTTCAGTGTAATCGCTTGAGCCAGGGCGAGCATGTTTTGCTTGTTTTTTTCATAGCCAAGAGCTTCCATCATGCCTTCGTAGAAAACCTGGTCGAAATCACTGACCAGTAAGGCGGCATTGAACCGGCGCACTTTGTTGCGGAATCTCAGGAGTCCCTGATTGTGCAGGATGGAAGACAGCGTATCATTGTCAACTGCGGAGAGCAAATCGCAATAGGTAGAACTCCCGAGATTGGGTTTGGGCGTGGGGCTATCAAGTATCTTTTTGATCTCATCGCTCAGTTGATCCCTGAGTTCCAGGATTTCAACCGCATCGCCGTTTTCCTTGACCGTCTGCCGATGCTGGCCCGCGTCCATCACCACATGCAGGATGACATTGTTGTAGTGAGGGTCTTCGTGATGCTCATGCGCGATCCAGTCATAGCTTTGCAGATGGATTTCCACGTCTCCGCGCAACACATTGCCGCCAAGATTCAGGATGACATTGCGAAAGTCCGGCCCGCGATCGGTATTGAACTGTCCTTGATAGTTTATCTGAAGATCTTTGCCGCTGACAGTCTTCAGCGGCGTGAGCAAGTGTCCGGCGTCCCAAATATGGTAGAGGAACTTCTCTTCCATGGGCTTATATGAATGTCCTCAGAACCATTTTTGCAGATTGCGGTAGCGTTGTCTGGCAGATGGCGACTGATAGTAGGTTTGGGGAGTATACTTGACCGGATTGGTCAGTATGGACACGAGTTTCATGCTCTGGCTCGAGCCGAGGTTCGCGCATGACCTGTCATAATAATAGCGGGAAGCGGTATCAATCCCGTAAATGCCCTTGCCCCACTCGGCGTAGTTGAAATAGAGTTCCAGCATCCTGTCTTTACTCATCAGGACTTCCATAATCACGGTCACCTGCACTTCGAGATATTTGCGCAGATAGTTCCGGTCTGTGGTCAGGAAAATCGTTCGCGCCACCTGATTGCTGATCGTGCTTGCCCCAAAACGGACTCTGCCCGATTTCTGGTTCCGCTTCCAGGCCTGTTTCATCATTTGCCACTCGAACCCGAAATGCTTGTAAAAGTTCGGGTCTTCAAGCGCCAAGGTCATCTGGACCGTTCGCGAGGGGATATCCTCAAGCTTGATGTAATACCTTTTGTGCCAGTCATAGCCGCGGATCAGGTATCTCTGAGCCATAAGGGGCGTCAGAGGTGGATTGATCACGGAATAGAGCAGGCTGAAAAAGGCGATTATCCCCCAAAACCAGAGGTGGGCGAAGAAAATGACACGCAACACGCGGACGATGAAGTTCCGCTTTGGTTTGACGCGACGCCTTTTGGGGCTTGGCGTTCGGGCTGATGCTGTATCTGGCAAAACAATCAAAGGCCGGTCAGACTACCCGGCCACTTCAAGTTAGATCAGGCTTTGTCCTTGAGGTTGTTCACATACGCAGCGACGCGGGCTTTGCGCCTGGACGCCGTGCGCTTGTGGATGACGCCTTTTTTGGCTGCTTTGTCAAGCTGGGAATAAATCTTGTTCAGCATAGCCTGCTTCTCTTCCATGGGCAGTTCGGAACGGAGTTGCTTGTCGAGAGTTTTCAGCGTGTGCTTGACATAATTGTTGCGAGCTTGTCGCTTGGCGTCGGTTTTCATTCTTTTCAGCGGTGATTTGTGTTGGGGCATGTTATTCCTCGTAGTTAGTTAATCATTTGAGACAAGGATATATGGAGGCTCTTTTTGTCAATCCTTTTCTATGGCATGCAACTTCCCTATTAGTTTAAGCGCTTGCGCCTGAGAGCTTAATGGGCCAACATCTGATTTCACCCGTCTTGCCTGACCGGTTTGCCAATCGGTAAAAAGCCCGCGCAGATACTGCCCCGCTTGTTGCGTCTCTGATCTCGCAAAGCATCCGCCCGCTTTGTATTCTGAGATCAAAGACTCAGCTTCGCTTCCGTGAGGTCCAAGGCAGAGAATTGGCGTTCCGGAAGCCAGATACTCGAACAGCTTGGTGGTCAGCATTCCCTCGAAACCCGGATAATCGTTGATCAGGAGGATCAAGGCTTCGCTGTTCGCCATTTCATCCAAAGCCCGCGAGTGCGGCACGAACTCGATGATTTCATGTTTGTCTGGCAGGATTTCTGTCAACTGGGCAACTTGCTCGCCGCTCAGCGCAGTTCCCACCAGCTTCAGCAAAACGCTCTTGTCTGCCAGGGAATCCTCGATTATCTTGAGCAAAAAGTCAAAATCCTGTCCCTCGGTCAGTCTGCCCACATACTTTATACGGAATACACGGCTGTCCGTGGCATAACTTTCTGGAACATGGGAGAGCTTTCTGGAGTCAAACCCGTTATAGAGCACTGTCGTGTTAAAATCTTTAAACTGCCGGGCCAGATACTCTGAGACAAAGACATTCAGGTCCGCTCCCCGCGCCACGCGGCGCTCCAGATACTGGTGCCAGGCAAGCACTGGTTTGAGCGGCGGGTTTAACTGCAAGTAATAGATGGTTGACCACGGATCGCGCCAATCTGCCGCCCATTTGACGGGAAAGCGTTTTCTGAGCTTCAGGCCAAGCAAGTGGGTTGAGTGCGGAGGGCCGGTGGTGATGATCAGGTCGATCGGCCGGGTTCTCAAAATCCCGACCGCGCACCAGTATGCGCCTGGATTCCAGACCACTCTCAGATCAGGAACGATAAGGTTGAGCCTCAGCCAGATCAGGATGCGCTTAAACTTCCCGGGATGACTGTTTTTGCTCAGATCGCCATAGGGGAGTTTTGTTTTGCGGCGTCCGGCGACGCTCCATATTTTACCCGGATTCGGAGCGGGACAGCGCACGACTTCAATTTCCTGCGGAATTTCTGCCAGCAGGCTTTCGTCCCGCACCGGATAATCTCCGTCTTCTGTGGTCAGCACCGTGACTTCGAAGCCATTGGCCACCAGATCCGGCAGCCACTTCAACCACCTTTGCACCGGCGCACCTCCGCAGGGAGGAAAATAATAGGTGATCAGCAGAACGCGCATTTTACTCCCGGACAAGCAGTTCCGCCAGCTTGTTCCAACTGAAGCGGGATTTGTATGCCGGTATCTTGCGGCTGAATTGGTCAAAGAGCCCTTCCCGGAAGTATCTTGCCAGGCATTCCGCCAAGGCTGTTTCGTCATCAGGCGCTGCCAGCAGGCCGGTTTCCCGGGGTTCGATGTATTCGCTCAATCCGCCGACGTTGGAGGCGATCACCGGTAAGTTGAAGCTGTATGCGGTGGCGATCACGCCGCTCTGCGTCGCGCTTTTATAGGGAAGCACGCAGACCTGGCTTCGCCGGAAGAAACTGCCGATCTCGATGTCTGGGACATAGCGGTAATGCGCTTCCACGGCATCAGCAAGTCCCAACTCCCGGATCAGCTTCTGATATGGTTCAACCGGACCGTATACTTCTCCGGCGACAAGAAGTTTCAACTCGGGAATTTCCCTGCGCGCCAGAGCCAACGCTTTGATCAGCACGTCCAGCCCCTTGTAGGGCTTGATCAGACCGAAGAACAGCACGGTCGGTCCGGCAGCTTTTTGCTCCGGATAGGGATCTCCCTCCCCGGCATAGCAGTCATAGAGAGGATGGAATCCCAGCACTCCCCGGACGGCGATGCGATTGGGCATCTTTCGCTTCAGATCGTCCAGGCAGGACCGGGAAAGCACCGCAATCCTGCGGGCGGGCTCAAACGCCCATCTGCTCAACAGGTCGGCTCCAGGCCATTTTTCGTGAAAGTCTATGTTGTGCGCCAGATATACGATCCGCGTGTTTTTCAGCTTTCTGCAGATCCAGCCGTATGAGGGCGCGAACCATGGCAAAAAATAGGACACGATCACTACGTCCGGTTTCCAGTCTGCGATCTTCTTCGCCGCTTTATTCCAAGTCCAAGGCAGATAGGGCGTAAAAATCCTCTCCACTTCAACCTCCGGCAGGTCCGCGAACTCCGTCGTCTGCTCCCCGCCGGGGAACAGCAGTTTGGGATACTGGCTCGTAAAGGTGAACATTGCCACTTCGTGCCCCTGGCTTCGATACTCGCGCGCCAGCATCAGCGCGAATTGGGTTATCCCTCCGCGGAAAGGTGGCGCGGGCCCCAACAATGCGATCCTCATCTCTACGCCTTACCCGTTGCGGCTTTGCAAAAAGAACCTGCGCACCAGTTCCGGGTCCTGGTACTTGCCAAACAGCGCCATCAGCTTGAGGCGGACCTTCACTCCTCTGAGGTCTCCCGCCAGCAGGCATCCCAGTTCGCTCAAATGCTTGCCGCCGCCCTCATAGCCATACTCCGAAAGCACTCTTCCCGTCTGGGTGCGGGATGCGATCACCACCAGCACTTTCTTTGCCAGGGCTTCCTGAATGTCCGGCACGATATCGCGGGGCAGATTGCCGCGCCCGAATGCTTCGATCACGATCGCTTTCGCTCCGGAGGCAACCGATGCCCGGATATATCTTCCGTCCATTCCCGCCACGGCTTTGATCAGGTCCACGCCCGTCTCCAGCCTGTCAGTCCACACATTTTCCCGATACAGCGCGTTGCGGTGATACACGATCGTGTCCGGGTCCACGCTGCCCAGCGGCCCGTAGCCGACAGAGCGGAACGCGTCCACCTTGCCGGTGTCGGACTTGACCACGTCGCGCGCGGTGTGGATCTCGTCGTTCATCACCACCAGCACTCCCTTGTCCGCCGATTCCGGATGGCTCGCCACCCTCACCGCGCCGATGATATTGCGCGGACCATCCAGCCCGATGTCGCTTCCGCTGCGCATGGCGGCGGTGAAGACCACCGGCTTGCGGGTGGTGAGCACCAGATCGCAGAGGAAAGAAGTTTCCTCCAGCGTGTCTGTGCCGTGGGTGACCACGATGCCGTCGTAATCAATGCTCTTGAGGTCGATCAGTTGCGCCAGTTCCAGCATCATCTCCGGGGTGATATAGGGGCTGGGGAGGTTCCAATGGTCCATCACCTCGACGTTTGCCACGTTGTCCAGTTGCGGAAACTCCCGCAGGATCTCCGCCAGTTCGGAGCCGGGCACCACGCCCAGCGTGCCTTTTGCCTTCATGGAGATCGTTCCTCCGGTGAGAACGATCAGGATGTTTTTCTTCATTGCGCTGCCTGTTTGCTTCGGTAGGGGATGGGGTCCTCGATGCCCGCAAGGGCAAAGGCTTTCAGGCGCAGTTTGCAACTGTCGCACTCCCCGCAGGCGGTTTCGTTGTCCACATAGCAACTCCAGGAAAGTTCAAAAGGCGCTTTCAGCGTTACGCCCAGTTTCACGATCTCCGACTTGTTCAGATGCAGGACGGGGGTTTCGATGCGGATCGGAAACTCGCCCCTGGTTCCTGTGTCAATAGTCTTCTGGAATGCTTGAAAAAACTCTTCCCGGCAGTCCGGATAGCCGCTGCTGTCCTCTTCCACCGCGCCGATATAGATGGATCCCGCGCCGATCACTTCCGCCCAGGCGACTGCTGCCGCCAGCAAGTTCGCGTTGCGGAAGGGAACATAGGTGATAGGTATTCCTGTCACGCTTGTTCCGGGAGGTACAGCGATGCCCGGATCCGTCAAAGCCGAGCCGCCTATCTGGCGAAACCAGTCCCAATTCAGCACTTTCGCTTCGCGGGGCAGGTAATGCCCGCACAGTGCTCTGAAGCTTTTCATTTCCCGCGCTTCGGTCAGTTGCCCGTAACTGGCGTGCAAGAAGTACAACTCATCACAGTCCCGCTTCGCCACGGCAGAGGTGACCAGGCTGTCCATCCCGCCGCTGAGAAGCACGATTGCTCTGCCAGCAGTGTTATCCATCGATTTTTCCATATCCATAACCTACTCTCCGTTAACTCGTTTTGTGTCAAGTCCGGATTTGGCTCTTTTAATTCAAGCGGTAAAACGTGGAAATGCGTCATCCATCAAAATCTCAAACACATTGATAATCCTATGGATGCGCCGATTTATTTACCCCCCCCTCTTATATGTTCAATAATTTCGCCATTGGAATAAAACATGCTACCAATGATCCTCATGAAAAAGATGATATCACTTGTTGTCTTCACATCGTTGATACTCTCATTGGGAGCTGTCTATCACAGGATCGGGGGCTGGTTGCAGGTTGCTTATCCCGACGCTTACTATTCCGGGCCGGTCGCTGTCAAGGACAACCTGGCGGCTATCACCAGCAGCATCGGGGTACACCTCTTGGACGTCAGCGATCCCGCCAACCCCACACAGCGCGCGATACTGGGCGGGTTTTACCACTGGATGTCAGAGGATCTGTTTTTTCAGGGAGATTATCTCTATGTGCTGAACTATCAATATCTTTCCATCGTGGACGTCCGAATTCCCGAACAGGCCGTCACGCTTTCCCATTTTCATCTTCCCAATGACGGTTACCAAGTTGTGGTCTCCGATTCGCTCGCTTATGTCGCGAACGATAATTACGGGATGTACATCGTCGATGTCTCTGTTCCCCAAACCCCCTTTCTGGCGGGTGCCATCAATTCGGTGACAGATGTTATTGGCCTTGCGGTGGCGGGTAATCTCGCCTACCTTGCCTGCTATGAGAACGGTCTCCAGATCATTGATGTGAGCGTGCCTCAGAATCCCGTGCTGGTTGGCTCTCTGGACACCCCGGGTTATGCTTATGGCGTGGCTGTGCAGAACAACGTCGCCTACCTTGCGGATTGGACTTCCCTGCGGGCGATCGATGTCAGCGATCCTGCCAACCCGGTGCTCCTGGGAGCGATCGACACCCCCGGCAGCGCCAATGATGTCGAGGTTTCGGGCACCACCGCCTGGGTAGCTGATCACGAGTTTGGCATCTGCGGCGTTGACATCGGCGATCCGGCAGGCTTGGCATATCTCGCTTCCTACGATACCCAGTCTTTCTGCCGGGAAGTCGCGGTAAGCGGAGGCCATGTTTTCACCGAGGATTTCTACTCCGGCCTGATCGTGCTGGACGTCTCAGACCCTTACGGAAACGGCCATGCGGCTGCCCCGTCCGTCTCCATCCCGGCGAGCATGGTCTCATTGGATGGGGATCTTGCCTATGTGGGTAATGACATTGGCCAGCCGGCTTTTAGCATCTATGATGTGGTCAACCATCGCCCACCCTTGTTGCTTAGCTCGGTGACCGACGTTTATCAAAGTAACTGCGTCCGGGTACGAAACGATATCGCCTACTGCGCCTCCGGGCCCGCGGGACTAAGGATCTATGATGTCAGCGATCCTGCCGCGCCCACGCCCTTGGGCTTCATCAACTCCTACCCCTCAAGTGCGCGCTGGATCATGGTCGAGGGTGATCTTGCCTACCTGTATGGTCGCGATATGGGTCTGTGGATCGTCAACATTGCCAATCCCTCCGCTCCCTCGCTGCTGGGCTCTTATGCCTCCCCCTCCGGCTGGTACGACTATCAGTTTGCCAAGGTGGGAAACCTGATCTGCGTTCCCCTCGAGAACCACGGCCTGCGCCTCTTTGATGTCAGCAATCCAGCCAGCCCGGATATCGCGGGCTTCATCCTGATCGATCCGGAAATAAAGTCCGTGGCAGCCCTCGGCAATATCCTCTATGCCGCCTGCGGCGCGGGAGGGCTGCAGGTTCTGGATCTCGCCAACCCCGTCCTGCCAGTCGTGGTTAATTCAGTTGTACCCCATGGCACCAGCAGCGTCGAGTGCGTAGTAGTTCACGACGGCTTGCTATATGTGGCGGACAACGGCTGGAACGAGATCACGGTCTTCGACCTGAGCGATCCCGCCGTGCCGCTTGAGATAGACCGCTTTTCCTGGAATTTGCTGACTTCACACCTTGCGGTCAGGGATAATCTGCTCTACACCGCCAATGACCGCTTCGGGCTAAATGTCCTCAACCTTGGCGCGGTGGCTGCCGACGATCCCCAGGCTCCGCCTTCCTTGGTTCAGTTAACCAGTTATCCCAATCCCTTCCGTCCCGGAGCCAGCATGCATCTGGAACTGCGGTCAGACCTGCGCGGACTGGCCAGACTCCGCGTCTACAACCTCCGGGGCCAGGCGGTGCGTGAACTTGAAATGAGTGTATCCGGGGCGGGCGTTTACGATCTGCCCTGGGACGGCTGCGATGAGCGCGGCCAGTCTCTTCCCGGCGGCGTTTATTGCTATCGACTCACTCTGGGCGGGCAGATTCTCACCGGCAGGTTGACCCTGCTGCGCTGATTTCCCGGGCGAACGCTTATCCGCTCCTATTTCTACCCTTGGTCCGACCAAGGGAACAAGCAGGGGCGAAGAAGGGCAAAGTTGATAATTGAGGTGGCAAGCCAGGGGTTTACGGCGAATAGTTTCTGAATCTCAGAACAGAATCAGAGCACTGAAATCTGGATCAGGATGTCCCTCGTCCCGGGCGAAAACCAGGTGGGTTTTTCTCTGATTCATAGGGGTTTTCCGGGAAAGCCGAAGAAATCACGAATTTTATAACTCGCTATAATGAGAAGAAGATAGTGGCATTGGAAGTCCGCGAAGCGAAAAAAGTTCAAAGATTTGTATTGACAAAAAAACGGCCTTCAAAGTTTGTGATTAAACCAGCGCTTGATGTTCGCAAGATTTGAGAGCGCGCTGATCTTTAGAAGTTTATAGAGTGGGAATGAGTGGAGAAAAGCTCTTGTCAATTCAAATCATTATAAATGATGGAGAGTTTGATCCTGGCTCAGGACGA
>CAZKAA010000009.1:13145-35761 GCA_964550575.1 uncultured Candidatus Cloacimonadota bacterium | reverse complement strand
CCCCATTGTCAAGTTAAATGTTTTACTTTTTTACCGATGCTTCAAGAATTTGATTTTCGATGGCCGCGGTCAGATGTTACGAAAGTTTGGCTATCGGTTTGAACCCGCCCCCGGACATATTCAGCCCTGTTTCTGGCTTGGCAGCCGGCTGCTATCCTCCCGGTATCCACGCGGTCGGCAAGCGGGAGGACACAAGGTGGCAACAGGGATTCCGCTCAGCCAGAAAAGGGGGCGGATTGGCGTGCCTACAGGTAGCGGAGCAGCTCGCGGTCGGTGACTCCCGCGTAGAGTTCGATGTAGGGCTTGACGGGGCTGATATTGATCTTGGGGAAAAAGACTTCCTCAACCTGGAAGAAGCCGACGGAAGCGCTCATTTCCACAGTGATGGAGATGGGCTTTTCCTTGCCGCGGACGATCTTGACCTTCTGGATGGAAGAGGCGGAGGTGCGGTGGATATCGCCCACGCGGGGTTCGTTGGAAAGCATCTGGGGGATGCGGGCGCGGCCTTTTTCCATGTCGCTGCCGTCGCCGATCAGCACCAAACCAGCTTCCAGGGAGTGGATGCGGCGGTTTGCCATGTGGCCGAAGATGCCTTCGATGGCGAGCGAGCGGATGGCGGCTTTGGTCATGTGGTCATCCGGGGCGTGAAGCTTTTCAAGGATGCCGTCGATGACGGGCAGCGCGAGTTGGATGGAGATAAGTTCGTGGGAATCGCGGGCGATGGACATGCCAAGGTCGTGCAGCAGGGAGGCGAAAAGCACCGCGGTGAGGGAGTCCTCGGCGGTTCCCGCGCCTTCCTTTTCCAGATTCATCTGGATTCCCGCCTCGTGCAGAAGCTGGAACATTTTGATGGCGTTGAGGGTGGCCTTGCGCATGTGCACGGGCCCGTGGTCGTTGAAGCCCAGGCGCTTGATGGAGACAATGTTGGCATACTCCTGCTGGGCTTGAAGCTGCGGATCGTCGAAGAGCAGCTTAGCGGCTTCCAGCGGTTTGCCGGAAAGATGGCTGAGGATCCGCTGCTCGAGTCCGCTCTGTTTGACTGATTTATACATGTTAGATAAACTCCTAGAATCTGTTTATAAGCCGGAAAATGATGTTGGTGGCGCTGCTCACGACGGCGATCGCCATGGCGATGGTTCCGGAGATCAGCAGGGCTTTGTAGGTAAATTCCGAAGCCAGGAGCGTGTTTCCGGCGATGTAGTTCTGCATCGCGTAAAACAGGCTGCTGCCCGGGACCAGGGGTATGATCACGCAGGTCACGAAGACCGAGACCGGGACCCTGAGCAGGCGCGCCACAATTTCCGAATATATACATACTAATATAGTCGCGCCGAAGATGGAAAACAACAGCGATTTGCTAAAGTATAGGAAAACAAGGTAAAAAGCCCAGCAAAGGCCGCCGCCCAAAGCCATGTAGAGGATCTTGTAGCCCTTGAGGTTGACGCGCACGGCAAAACCGAGGATGGAGAGCGCAGCCCACACGAACTGCATCAGGGTGAACTGGTCGAACGGCTGCATCTCAGAACCCCCAAAGCGCCCAGAGTTTGAGCATCACGCCGCTGCCGGTGGCGATGGCAATTGCGATGAAGAGGGCTTCCACCGCGCGGGCGGTGCCGGACACCAAGTCGCCGCTCATGGTGTCGCGGATGGCGTTGACGAAGGACAAGCCCGGTACCAGCAGCATGATGCCGCCGATGATGATGTTGTCCAGCTTGATGTTGGGAACCCAGAGGTCGATGATCTTGGCGAAGGTGACGATCAGAGCCGCCCCGAGGATGTTGAGCAGAAAATTGTTGATCTGCAGCAGGGCCAGCAGGCGCAAAGAGAGAATGACCAGCACCCCGACCGCGTAGGCGACGGCGAACTCCGCCCAGGAGCCTCCGAAAAGCAGGCAAAAGCAGCCGCTGGTGATGCCTCCCGCCAAAACGCTCAGCCAGTTCGGCCAGGGGCGTTCGTTTTCTATGCGGGCGATCTCAGCCCTGAACTGCGCCGCGCTCAGCAGACAGCGCCCGTCCTTGCAGTATTGGCGGTCAAGGGAATGCACGAGGTGGCTGGCGCGGGTGATCTTGCCGAGGTCCATGCGGCGGTTGTCGATGCGCTTGATGCTGGTGGAAACCTGGTCGCTGCCGTCCGAGACGGAGAGGAAGATACCCGTGGGAGTAACATAGGATTCCGTGTTCGGGAATCCGAAAGCAGCGCAGACTTTGCGCATCATAAGTTCCACACGGTTGGTTGCGGCGCCGCTTTGGAGCAGAATGCGCCCGATCTCCAGCGAGAGTTCCGAAGCATCGCGGAGCGTCATGCCGCTCATGTATCCTTCCTTTCCGCCAGTTTGAGAATCTCTTCCGGCAGCCCGAGGATGCGGGCGACCCGAATGGCGTTGAGCGGGGGAGCCTGGTTTGCCTTGAGCCGGCGCAGGCTGTAATCCATGGCGGCGTTGAGCGCTTTGAGCCTCTGCGCCGGGCTGAGCAGCCTGCCTTCGCGCAGCGCGGGGGACTCCGTGTCCAGTCCGGCGATCGCGTAATGCGCCAGTCCCTCCAGCATCGCCGGAGCGGTGAAATGCGTCGCTGCCACGCACATGTGCGAGGTTTCCGCCAGATGGCGCAAGACGGCGGAAGCGAGCAACTCGCCTTCGGCAGGATTGGTGCCGCGGGCAAACTCGTCAAGCAGGAACAGGGTGCTGCCTTCTTCCCTGAGGGTTTCGGTGAAGGATACCACTTCGCGGCCGAAACTGCTGAGATCCGCACCTGAGGACAGGTCGTCCTGATTGTACCAGACACGGTCGAACACAGGCAATTCCGCAGACTCGCAGGGCAGGGGAAGTCCGCGCCGGGCGAGTTCGCAAAGCTGGCCGAGGGTCTTGAGCAGCGTGGTCTTGCCGCCCATGTTCGGTCCCGTGAGCACGGAGACAGGGAGGCCAAACTCGAGATCCACGGGTTGATAGCGGCGTCCGAGTTCGTCCAGATGTAGTTTCAGGGGCAGGTTGACCGCTTGCTTGATATGTATGCTTTTCTTGCGTATGAGTTTGGGGATCGAGCAGTTGTAGCGAAGGGAGAAATCCGCCAGCACGAAGCGCCAGCCGGTCTGCTCCACAGCGTGGATCGCGTCGCGGAGGGCCGGGAACATCGCCGCGACCTTGCGGGAGAGGTCTTTCAGGACCCGTGCCTCCTCCTGCTCCTGCTTCTCCTGCAGGCGGCTGAGCTTTTTCTTGAGTTCCAGGCAGGCATCGTCGTCCGCCAGAATGAAAGTGTAGTTTGCCACGCTTTCCATGCCCAGCGTGAAGTACCGCGAATGCAGCAGCCTTTCGGACAGGGCTACGTCCGTTCTGGACAACACGAACTCCTCAAGCAGGTTCGGCAGGCCGAGTTCAGCGCTGGCTTCTTTCAGGAGTTGGCTTCTGGCATGCTTGAGCTTGTTGGCGGCTTCGAGCTTGGCGGCCTGGATTTCCCCCAACTTGCCCGAATATGCGGAGGACAGGCGAAACGCCGGCATGCCGCTATGTTCCGGGTCCAGCAACGAGAAGAGGGCATTGAGGTCTGAAAGCAGGAACTGGTCCATCCAGCCTTGCTTGCGGACGAAGGAGAGCAGGTTTTGGTGGTGCCAGGCGAAGTCCTTGATCAGGAAAAACTCATGCAGGGCCAATGGGCTGTCGGCTTGCCTGGCGGGCAGGGCGAGTTTGGGGATGTGGGCATAGAGGTCCCGCAGGGAGCGCCGGGCTCCCTCATCTCCGCGCAGCAGGCCGATCAAGCGCTCCAGGCGCGCGTAGCGGTCTTTTAGCTCGGACTGCTTGAGGGCTTGCCGCTTCAATTCCTTGTGCTTTACCTCGTTCAGGAACTCGCCGGGAGCATCGATCAGGTCGAAGAGGCGGGGAATCCCCAAGGCGTCTCGGATGGACGTGGACATGCTTATCTTTTCCTTTTCTAGTCAGTTAGTGCATAATGACGGAATCAGGGCAGCTTGTCAATTCATTTTTCCGGCAAGGGCTGGCGGATCGTCCCGGTGGCGGTGCTGCGGATGCGCGCTCCGTATTGCCTGAAGTTTGCCAGTGGCTCTGGATGGGGAAAGCCCCAACGGTTGCGGGAAGACGCCGTGATCCAGACCTCGTCCGGCTGCACTGCCTGAACGAAATCGCGGCTGCTGGAGGTGCGGCTGCCGTGGTGCCCGGCTTTCAGGAAGTCCGCCGCGAGTTCGGAAGGATAGCTGCTCACCAAGTGCGCTTCGGCTTCCAGATCCGCGTCTCCCGTGAAGAGATAACGCTTGCCGGCGTAATCCAGGCGAAACACGAGGGAGTTGCCGTTGACCGTTTCGGAGTAGTAGTCCCTGTCGGGATGCAGGAACTTCAACCGCGCGGGTCCAGCTTGAAAGCTCACGGTGTCTGAGATGCAGACAATCCTGGCGTGTGGAGGAACATCTTCCTGCCAGGACAGCCAGAGGGAATCGCGCGCGGTCTCGTTCGATACTACGATGTTTGAGGGCTTCAGGCTGCGCGCGAGGTCTGTGAAACCTCCGGAATGGTCGGAGTCCAGATGGGTCAGCACCAGCCAGTCGAGCCTGACAAGACCGTTTTTTTGCGCCCAGGGCAGCAGCTTCCGTGATGCCCAACTCTGCTCCGCGTCCCGGTAAAGAGGACCGGTATCCACCATGATGCTGGTTCCCCCGGGCAACCAGATCAGGATGCAGTCCGCTGTGCCGCAGTCAAAAAGATATATACCGCCATCCTTTCCCAAGCGCGCGAACGGAACGAAGACCAAGGCAAGCCCAATCAGCGCGAGGGGCAGCAGCTTCACATCGAGCTTTAAGCGGCGCAGGCAAATGAGTCCTGCCAGAACGACCGCGCCGCAACCAAGCAGCTGCCAGTGGTTCAACCAGATGTTTTCCAGATAGAAGGGGAGCCTGGATACCAGTTCAGTCCAAAACTCAAAAAAACGCAACAGGGCGTGACAGGCGTTGACATAGGCGGCACTGATGAAATTGCCCGCGGGCAGAAACAGGATGAGGAGGCAATTGAGCAGAATCGCGCCAGTGAGTGGAACTCCCAGCGTGTTGCCTGCGATTCCGTTCAACGAAGCAGTTCCGAAGTAAAACAGGGTGACAGGCATCAGCGAGAAGCTGACCGCGACATTCAGTACCATAAGATCGAAAAAGCGGTTCAGCCAGCCTCTGATCCGGTCGTTGGGAAGCCTTTGCTCCTTGATCCAGGTGACTTTGGGCAGCCCCAGGATGATCACTCCCACGCAGATGAAGGACAGTTGCAAACCAATGTTGAAGAGCTCCCCGGGGCTGATCGCCGTGACCGCCAACAGGCTTAGGGCAAGCAATTGCGCACCCGACAAAGGTATGCTGCGCCAACGGGAATAGAGCAGAAACCCAATCATCAGGATCGATCTCAGCACCGGTGGAGACCAGTGATTTAGCGCGGCGTAGAAAGTGATGAGCACAAGAAAGAAAAACTCCGCCAGCCTGCGGGGCAGAAAGGCGTTGAGCAGCACCATGACCATATAATAGATGAACCAGATATGCAGGCCGCTGACCACGATCAGGTGCAGCATGCCGCTGCGGTTGAGCTGGCTGCGGTATTCCCCTTTGGAGGAGGTGTCCGAGAAGAGCAGGGCTTTGGCGAAATTCGCGTCCGCGCCAAGCTTTTTGTCCAGGTTTTCCAGCAGCTTCTCCCGCCACTTCGCGATGGGTATCAATGCCCTTTTTCCTGCAATAGCCTTCAGATTTTGCCGGATATAGGCCCGATGCCTGGCGGGATAGGTATCCAGCACGGGATCGCGCTTGCCGGGCAGGATCTCGATCAGCGCTGAATAGGACTGCCCGATGTCCAGTTTCACATCGCTGGTGAGCAGTAATCTCTCGCTAAGTTCTTTTCCTGCCAGGGATACAAGGTTGATTTCATAGACTCCGGCCTGACGCGACAGCAACTTTCGCACCTGGAACACGGCGTTTTGCTGGATGTGGTTTTGAAGCTCGAATACGGCGTCCAGAGCCGAGGGGCGTTGGGCAGCCTCCCAGCGAAGCCCTCCCATCGCCAGGCAAAGCATCAGCACAAGCCAAAGGTTCAGGCGTTTGAAGGCAAGCGCCCCCACCGCCAAAGCCAATGCTAAAGCCAGCCAGACCCAGACGGTTGCGCCCAGCATCCTGCCCAGAATGATGCCCAGACTCCAGAGCAGAACTGGATAGAACAGCGGCGCTGGGGGATTCCGCTTAAGCATAAGGCCTGAGATACTTCAGAGACTCAGCGGCGGTTAAACAGACCTAGTATCAGCCCTAACACGACGGACCATATCGCGGCAAGCCCGATGCGCAGATCATCCGCTTGCATGAACGTCACTGTGTGCGCCGGAATCCAGAACCAGAGCAGCGATAACATGCTCTTGTCCAAGCCCTTCCAGTTGAGTTTCCCTTCGCCGAGGTTGTCCAGCAAGCGATGGACCAAAACCAGAAACAGGCCAAACTGGACGTTCATCAAGCCAGAAATCGCGAAGGCGTGCCAGAACTTGTCCGTCAGCACCGCGGCAGGCAGCATTCCGTGCCCTGCAAGGTATTCCACAAAGCCGACATAACCCTTGAAAGCGTATTTGATCGCTACGCCCAGCAAAGCCCAAACGATCATCTTCCAGAGCGTGAGAAACAAGCTGAAGGGATAGCGGAAGCTCTTCTGGACTATCCATTTTGAGATGATCTCCCCCAGCGTGCCGAGAATCGCGAACTGGATCATCGCGGACAGGATGGGGCTGGTCTGGACCCAGCCTACATAAGAGGAAAACAGATCGGTCATGATAGTTTGCATCATGGCTCCTTTATCTTGGATCCGGACCCGTTGCCGGACCCGACTTGCGTGGATTGCCTGATAACTTGGCCATTCTGTCAATCCTTTTTTGGCGGTACACTCCTGTGCAATTGTGAAACCGGAAGCTGGATGAAGGATTAGCAGTGACGTTGCTTGGGGTCGATGTTATCTGCGGTGTTGTTCCTGAAATCAGTAAGGGTAAAGTGACTCATTTGGCTGTTCATGTTATGGGAACAAGCAATAACCAACAGCAGCATAGTTTTGTCGCTTGTTTTTGATAATTTTGCTTGACAGGAATCACAAGATGAAAATGGATTCATTTTATGAATATGACTTCGAAACCAAACCTCAGAGAGAAGTTCAAAGAGACAACACGCGAGGCTATCATTGATGCCGCAATCTCTTTGATTATCAGCCAATCCAGCGAAGTGCGCATGGAAGATATTGCCGACAAAGCTGGCGTCGCCATCGGAACTCTCTACAACTACTTTGCCAACAGACAGATGCTGATCGACACCATAATCGAAAAACGCCGCGCCATGGCGGAGAACTCCATCCGCCAATCCCTTAGCAAGACAGAAGGACTGCATATCTCGGCAAGATTGGAAAACCTCTTCCAAACCTTGATCAGCTTCCTCGAAAGGCACAGGACAGTGACCCACCACTCTCTCCAGGCAAAGGAAATTAGCGAGAACAACCCGGGGCAGAAATCGCTTATGAACATGCTGAACGACTATGTGTCGGAAATTCTACAAACAGCATTGGAGAGGAAAGAGATCCGGGCGGATTATATGGATGTTTATCCGCTTGTGATCTCAAGTTATCTGAGAAGCATCTTTACGAAACTGGGTGAAGGTCAGGATGAGCTGTTCAGGCGCGATCTAGCCAGAAAAATGGCTGAGCTTTTCCTGATTGGAGCGAGCGAATGAGTCCAGATTGTTACGCACGCCCATGCTTCTTCCCGTGCGCCATATCGTTCTTATTGGATTAGCATAGAAAATCATGAATCGCATGAACCCACTTGTCGCTTTAGGTTGCAACCGCTTCTCGCGGCAAAACAACCGGCTCGCGGCAAACTGTGTGACAAGCACAATATATACCATGTCAAAACCAACCCATCCCTATCACTCCTTCAGCAATGGCGTTTCATTCATCGCACGGATCATTCGCGAAAAGCGTGGAAGGAGAATCGATAGGATCTGGATCAGCATTATGGGGGTCTTTTGAGCTCTTACTAGGAGAGAGATATGAGTAAGAAAGTGTTACTCTTATTGATACTGGCGACGATTGCCGGTATTGGATTTGCACAGGTTTCCGGTTACGTTTTCAACTATACCGCGGGATCATACACAGAGATCACCGGCGGTACGGTTTTGGCGACAGCCACAATCGGCGGAACGGGAACAAATTCACTGGATGAGGGTTTCTATCTGGCGACACCCATACCCTTCGCATTCCATTTCAATGGTCTTCCCTACACCGAAACCGCAGTATCCTGCAATGGGTATATCTTGATGGGCGGAACCGTAGCTATGGGATATACGCCGGTCAGCAACACCGCGGTGGCAGACGGAGCGATCGCCGCCCTGGGCTGAGACTTGCAGGGAAACACCACAGAAGGCAATCTGGGCGAGGTTCGCTATGAGACGCTCGGTTCAGAGCCTAACCGCGTCTTTGTGGTTCAGTGGAAGAACTTCCGCCGCTACGCGGGGGTCGGGGAGGATTACAACTTCCAGATCCGCCTGTATGAAACATCAGACTTGATCGAATTCGTATACGGGGAAATGGTGGTCAACTACACCTCAACCACCCATCCCCAAGTGGGTTTGAGAGGCATGGCGAACAATGACTATGTCAACAGGTCCGTCACCACTGACTGGACGACATCATCTCCAGGAACCTTGAACACATCAACGGCTACCCTCAGCACCACCGTATATCCGGCATCCGGCACCACCTACAGTTATAGTGTCACTCCAAGCACGATGCCCAACCAAGCCAATCTGGTCTATCCAGCCATGAACGGTTGGATTTATCTGGACGGAATTCTCAAATGGAGTCAAGGTGGCGGATATCCCAGCAGTTTTGACGTTTATTTCGGCACTTCTGCAAACCCTCCCTACGTTTCGAACGTAACAACTCAGACATATACGCCTTCTCTGTCTCCAAACACTGTTTATTACTGGAGAATAGATCCCCGCAATTCTTTCGGAGTCACAGAAGGATCAGTCTGGAGCTTTAAAACGCCTACCTCAACCCAACTGGCTGAGAGCTTTGAAAGCCTGGATTTCCCGCCTTTGGGTTGGTATAATCCAAACAACTGGCTGCGTTCAACCACCACGCCATTCCATTTGACAGCAGTGGCCAGCAAGTCGGCAAGCACAACTCCTTCAGTCCTTTCAACGCCCAAGGTTACCATCACCTCAACGTCCACGCTGGATTTCTATTACAAGCCTGGCTCGACAAACGGCTATGGCCGGCTTCAAATCCTCTATTCTCCGAATAGAATAAACTGGACCGCAATAGGACCTTTGCTCACGATGCCCACGGTAACGACGGTGTGGAATTCCCAGAGCATCGATCTTAGCAGCATCCCGGGAAACTATTTCCTGGCTTTCCAAGTGTTTACGTCAACTTCAACGTCCACAATCGCCATCGACCATGTCTTTGGCCCGGAAATCACGGCCGAGGCTCCAGGACCTGTGGTTATGGGCACTCCCGCAGACCTGGCGACCGACGTAAACCCTCTGGTCACTCTCACCTGGTCTGCCCCCACAACCGGTGGCATCTCAACTGGCTACAGGGTTTATTGCGACTTGAACACAGATCCATCCACGCTGCTGCAGGATTCCGCGGCTTACACATACAGCTTCGCTGAACCCTTGGTCTACGGCACAACTTATTACTGGAAGGTTGTCGCTTACAACGCGGTGGGGGATTCATCTCCCAACACCGTGCGCAGCTTCACCACCTAGGCTGACCCGACAGTCACGTCGTTCCCCTGGGCAGAAAGCTTCGACGGCGCCATATTTGCCCCAATCGGTTGGAATAATGTCAAAACAGCGGGAACGACCAATCCAGGCATCTGGGATCGCCAGACGACTGGCTCGTCTCCCTCCTGCACGCCTCACAGCGGCGCTGCCATGGCCAGATACAACGCTTTTTCAATCCAGAGCGGAGGTAAGGCGGAACTGATCTCGCCACCCTTGAGCATCCCAGAGGATAACTATTATAAAGTGACGTTCTGGATGTATCGTGACAGCGGTTACGCCACCAAGACCCAGGAAGGCGTGAACGTGTATATCAGCCCCACGCCAGGTTCGACCGGCGGAATCCTGCTGGGAACAATCCGCCGCTACTATGGTTTCGCTCCTGTCGAAGACGTTGCCAACCTATGGTATCAATACACCTTCACATTCCCCGGCACCAGCGCGAGCCAATACCTGATCTTTGAAGGCGTCAGCGAATACGGCAACAACATCTTCATCGACGATATCATGGTTCAGGCCATCGGCTTGCCTGCCGCTCCGGCGCTGATATACCCCGCCGATGAAGCGACAGGGCTTTCCCAGGACGGCTTCAATCTAAGCTGGACTCCCAATCTGGAAAGCGGCGATCCTCCCCAATACTACGTTCTGTTTATCTCCACGTCCGAAGAAACGATATTCGATGAATACGTCTACGACAACATCACAACGACGTTCTTCGATCCCGCGAACGCCACAGAGGATCCCATCGAACTCGCTTTTAGCACATCATATTTCTGGACTATCGCCGCGGTGACGGATGCAGGAGAAGCGGTCGCGGAACCTCTCTATCGGTTCACGATCCAGTCCAATCCGTTCTCCGGACCCCCGGAAACCATAATAACCAACAATATCTCCGGTGAGGTAACCCTGACCTGGGACGCGGTAACAAACGCCAACAGCTACAAGATCTACGGCACGCCTGATCCCTTCGCGGAAGGATCCTGGACCCTCCTGGCTGTGACAGACCTCCTCACCTATACCTATACCAGAATAGAAACCTATAAGTTCTTCAAGGTGACCGCGGACACCCATAATCCCCCGGACTAAAAAAAATCATTTGAGGTGCAAGATGAAAGTCCCGTTACTGACAGCGCTGGTAATGATCCTGTGCGCAGGCATCTTTGCCGAAACGATCATCCCGGCAGGCCCGGTTTCCGGTTCCTGGAACGCCACAGGCTCCCCCTACCGGATCATGGGCGACATCGCTATCAACGACATGCAATCCCTGACGATCGGGCCTGGTGTCGATGTGATCTTTCAGGGCACATACAAGCTCCAGGTCTTTGGCCAGATCGTTTGTAACGGCGATTTGGAAAACAATGTCACCTTTACCGCCCAAGATACCCTGATGGGCTGGCATTCAATCAGATTCCAGAATAGCGGAGGGGCGGGAAACCAACCCTCCGCCTTCACTTATACCAACTTCAACTACGGCAAAGCACTCTACGGCTCGGGAGCATCAGATCCCCTGAACTCCGGCGGAGCGGTATGGGCTGATTTTGCGGGAACGCTGACTTTCAATTTTTGCAAATTCGTACGCTGCATGTCAGCGGGCGACGGCAGCGCGGTCTACGCAAGTAACCAAACGAATCTTGTGATGAACGACTGCCTGTTCAAGGATTGCGAAGCCGAGTGGTTCGGCGGTGTCTATATCGAGGATGGAACGGGCAACTTCACCAACTGCTCTTTCCTCGGCAACAACTCCAATGTGTTCGGGGCTGCGATGTACATCCTGGAATGCCCCGAACTCAACATCGTCTCCTGCAAGTTTGAAAACAACTCTGCCGGCGCGGTGGCTGGGATCTACTGCCTCTATACACCCCTGGTGATAAAGAACTCCCTGTTTCAGGGCAACTACACTGTCACCGGGCGTGGCGGAGCCATCGGCGTGACCCACGGATCCTGCGACATAATCAACTGCACGTTCACCGGAAACAGCTCGCCCATGGATGGCGGAGCGGTGTGGTTCAACATCCTCGACGAACCGGGAGAGGTGGTCAACTCCATATTCTGGGACAACCTTCCGGACGCGATCACCAACATCAGCACCACCTACACGCTCTCCTACTGCTCGATGCAGGTTCCCCAGGGCGGAGACACCAATATCTACGGCAATCCGATGTTCACCGACCCGGAGCAGAACAACTTCGTTCTGCAACAAGGGTCACCCTGCATTGACGCGGGAACACCGGACGCTTCTGGGTTGGGACTGCCCTTCACCGATCTGAACGGACAACCCCGCATCATAGACGGAAACGACGATGGCGTCCCCCGGATCGACATGGGCTGCTATGAAAGCCCCACAGCGACCTATACGGGCGAGATCGTGGGGCAGGTCACCGATAGTTCCGGACAGCCTGTCGCCGGAGCGTCTGTCACCGCTGGTGAGTTCTCGACCGTGACCGACACCTGGGGCTTGTACAGCCTCACTGTCCCGCATGGTTTGTATGACGTAACCTGCTCCAAGCAGGGATATGAGCCCGTGACCCACACCGGCGTCACCGTGACCACGGGAGAAATGACGTTGGTCAACTTCGTCCTGATCACCGTAGCTGTATCGGATGACACGCAAACGCCTCCGGCAGCCTCGCTGAGAGTCTTCCCAAATCCATTTTCCGCGCAAGCTGACATCGTGTTTTCTCTGGAAAAGGACTCACACGTGCTTCTGGAGATCTTCAACCTCAGGGGCCAAAAAGTCCGCTCCCTGCTGAATGCCGACCTGAACAAAGGCGAACACGCAGCCTGCTGGAACGGCAAAACCGATGACGGCAGCCAGACGGGAAAAGGAATGCATCTGTGCCGCCTGCAAACCCGTGAGAAAACCATATTCCTGAGATTGGCAAGGTTCTAAAGAGAACCTCGGCCGATCCCAAAGGCCCGGATACAGAACAAGCCTCTGCGCCCAGCAGAGGCTTTTTTTATGCAAAAGCGCATATCAAGCTTCAGATTCCGGATAAGGCTTGCCCCGACGGCAGAGGTGTATGGGGGAAGGGACTATCTTTTTCTGGGGGACAAAAAAATGGCTCCGGAAGAGGGATTCGAACCCCCGACCTAGTGGTTAACAGCCACCCGCTCTACCGCTGAGCTATTCCGGAACGCATCGTAGGATGCAAAATCCCTGAGCCGCCAAATCTGTCAATAGAAAAATAGGCGGTACGGAGCGTAGAATCATAAGGTATATAACAAAAACACCTATTCGCATTTCACGGAGCGGCACCAGGCAGATCCCGTTTCTGAACTGAACCGCCAAAGGTAAATCCCTGAGGGCAGATCTGCCAGGCCCCGGTCAGCCAGGTCCAGCGAAAACTCTCGTCCTGCCGGAAGCTCCCATTGGAAGAGTTTTTGACCCCGCAGGTTATAAAGGCCGACCCTGGTTTGACCGCGTTCCTGCCACCCGGAGAAACTGATTCGCGCGGAAAAGGGATTAGGCCATGCACGCAAGTTTGGGGAAGCCGGAATGCAGACTGGATCTTGGATTGGCGTGGCACCGTGGTCAAAGACAGTCACGCCGTTGCTCAGGTTGCAGATCCAAACCTGGTTTCCGGGAGCGATCAGGATGGATCTGGGATAGTTGTCTGGCAAGCCGGAGTTGTTGCGCGTCCAGTTCGTCCACCAATTTCCATCGTAATGGGCAAGGCCGCCGGCCGACGTGGCGCAGAACATGTGCCCGTAACTGTCGAAGGCGATGTCCCGCACCCGGTCGCTGGGCAGGGCGGAATTCTGGATGGTCCAGAGTTCCCAGTTCACGCCGTCGAACCGCGCCAGTCCTCCCTCTGTGCCGATCCAGGCAACGCCGTCCTGCACAGTAATGGAGTTAATCCTTTGGTTGTCTAAAACTGAGTTCGAGGAGTCAAAGATTGTCCAGACGCCATTGGCAAGGTCCGCCAGAGCGCCAGGGCCGGTGGGGTTTTGATATAAGCCCACCCAGATCCGGCCGGAGCAATCAGTGGCCAGAGCGCTGACCTGGCCCGTCGGGAAGGGGTCGCCAGTCATGCTATAGTTCGTCCAAATGCTTCCGTCAAAGCAATCTATTCCTCCCCAATAACCCACCCAAATCCTGCCCTGGGCATCGATCTCCAGATGATCGAGGTAATTGGTGGCGATATCGGAATTGTCTGTATTCCACACAGTGATGACCCCATCTTCATAACATATCAAACCGTTGCGAGTTGTGGCAATCCAGAGCTGCCCCATAGAATCAAATCCCAGGTCGGAGATATCATCGTCCGAGCCCGGCAGGTCCACGTGTCCCCAATCCAGCCCATCGAACCAGTCAAGGCCTTTATAGGTACCGAACCAGATGGTGCCGTTGGGGCCAATGGCGCACTTCTTGACGTTGGGGGAGGAAAGCCCGCTGTTGGAAACCGGCAGGGTTGTGAGCTCCCCTCCGGCGTAGCGATGCAGGTCTTGCCCGCCAAACCAGAGTGTGTTTTCCTGGTCGACGTACAGGGTCCCAGCGTCTGAGTAGTATCCATCAAGTTCGGGAAAATCCTGCCAGCTCACTCCGTTAAAGCGGCAGAAGCCGGTGGTTTGCCAGATCCACAGGTTGTCTTGCAGGTCAAACACGATATCGAAGATGTATTCGCTGGTCAAACCGCTGTTGGAACTAGTGTAGTTAGTCCATTCGGCGCCATCGAAATGCCAAAGCCAGCCAGAATGGGTTGCGTACCAGGGCTGGTTGTTGGCATCGAACTTGATGGAGGACACAAACCAGGGAGTAATGTCATAGGGACAGACCTGTGGATTGACGGGCGTGAAAACCGTGCCGTCATAACAATAAACGCTGCCATATACTTGCTGCGTGCCGGGAATTAACTCATCATAGACATTGATTTCCTGAAACCAAAGCCGGCCTTGGCTGTCCACGGACAGCGAGATAGCCCCGGACCTCGGACCCGCCTGATAGCCGTTGTGCTGGGTGAAAACGCTGCCGTCAAAGTGGTATAATCCATCGATCTCTGTTCCTAGCCAGACATCATCAGCACCCATGACCGCAAGCGAGATAATGACGCTCATACCCGGAACCGCATAATGGGTCCAGATACTGCCGTCAAACTTGGACAACCCTCTGTAGGGATAGGCGCACCAGATATTTCCCAGGGAATCGGCAGCCACAAGATATGCGTCATTGTAGGGGAGGCCGGAATTTGCATGTGTATAAAATATTGGTTCCAAACTCGCTTGGTCAAATCTGACCACTTTTCCCGCCGAACCGACCCAGATATCTGTACCGGTGCCGCAGACGGAATAGGTGCCACCTCCAGAGAGGTAATTCGTCCAGCCGGGAAACTGCGCAGACAGTCCCGCAATTGCTGTCAACAGACACAGGCAAAGGCAAACACGGCGCATGAGTCATCTCCTCCCAGGGCAGTTCTTTGCTGGTCATTATTGATTGCAATAAACGTTCCATCCCCAGAAAATGATCGCAAACACTTCCCATCGAAAACCGCTTCTAGCCTGCGGACTGATTGATTTTGAGTTGCTTGTGCGGGGAATTGCGGGTTGACCCGGCCTTGTTTTCAGGCTGCCAGCCTCCGCCCAACCTCCCGGTGTCCTCCCCCTCGCGCACCGGGTGCCGACCGGGTGGATAGCGAAATGATGTTGGCCCAGGGAAAAGAAGGGGTCAGGTGGAAAGGGTCAGAGGCGGATGCCGTAAACTCCGTCCAGCCAGGTATGGACGGCGGAGCGAAAGATATCTTTGAGCGAGCGCAGCGCATGGCGGTCAACCGCCCCTGTCCATTCGTCCATCCAGGTTTTCTTAAACTCGATGGCGAGGCAGATAAGGCGGTCCGGATAATGGTGGTTGAGCCAGCGGGAAAGGTAGCCGCCGGTGAATTTTACGTCCAGGCGGCAGTCCAGCGGCTTGCCAAGATAGCTTTGTCCGTCCAGCAAGCCGCAGAGGGCTTCGGCAGAGGGATAATGCTTTTCCTGCAGGTTGCTGCGCCCGATGATGATGTCCGGATTGCCGCTTTGAGGATCGTGAGGCGCGTCCGGCCCGCCGCGGCGGTGGTTGTAGCTATGCAGATCCAGCACCGCGAGAAAGGGATGCAGCGCGAGCAGCCTGTCGATCTGATAGCCCAGCAGCCGGTACCACGTGTCATAGTCGCCGCGCAGTTTTTCCAGCACCGGTTTCGGGACGGGGGCTGTGCGCGCCGGTAGCCCCCAGCAGTCCTCCGGCGCCAGATACACCGCTTTTTCCGGAGAGCGGTTGAGGTCAACGGCGAAGCGCGAGGTCTGCAGGATCACGTGATTGGGAAAGAGTTCCGCGAACTCCCCGGTGCGGGGGTCTTCCTCGCGCAGGCGGTCCGCTTCCGCGATGCCGCAGATCTCCAGGAGTTCCGGCGGCATCGCGTGCCCGTTGTGGATGGCAGTTGCCAGCAGGGGCGCGCCGTCGTCGTTGAAGACAAAGGAGGAAGAGATCATCCGCTCGGGGTCAGAAACCAGAGCCGGATTCGGGGCGGGGAACTCCGGCATCCATGCCGAAAGGCTCTCCGGAGTTGTGCTTGACCGGGTTCGAATGGACTTCGCAGCCCTGCAGGGGATCCGCGCCTTTCTTGTAGTTGCTGGTCAGCGTCACGGACTGGTTTTGGGCCCAGGGGAAATAAAAATGCTGTCCCTGCTGCCAATAGGTGTAGTCGTTGGGCATGTCCACCCAGTTCGCCTGCACCCTGGTGCTGCCGTGGGCGAAGTAGTAGCCGACGCTGTAGAGCACATTGTTGGCGGGGATCAGGATGTTGTCGACGGTTTGGTCGCTGAGCCCGTAATTCACGTAGAGGGGGCGCAGGCTGTGGTAGCCGGTGTTGCGCATTTTGAGGAAGAAAAGGTCGGGATAGGTGATCAGGTATGTGGTGTAGGATTCGCCGCTGATGTTGTTGGTGCGGTTCCAATCCACGATCAGTCCGATCCTCTCGCCGTTGGCGTCGGTTCCCCAGGTTTCAGCGTGATAATGGTAGCTTCCGTCGGATTTGTCGATGCTGAAGGTTACCGTTTCGCCGGGAGCGATGACTCTTGAGCCGTAGCCTTCCACCGTGACGCGGATGTCCGTGTAGAGCATGTTGTTGAACCTCGCCGAGAAAGGCGGATCGACAACGAATATCTGGCAAGAGGCCAGAAACAGCAGCGCCAGCAGGCTGAGGGCGATAAGTTGCGGTTTGCGCATTGTGTTACTCCTTGGCATCCAGAGCATCCGCCGCATCTGAACCAGAGCCGCGGCCTCCATCGTTTTCATGAGTATTACTCGCCACAGGCTCAAATCCCTTATCCAAATTTTATGTTTGCGCCGTTTCGTATTTTGCCAGATACGCCGCCGCCGTCTCTTTGGCAAGATTCCTGATCCTGCCGATATAGGCGGCGCGCTCGGTGACGCTGATCACGCCGCGAGCGTCAAGCAGGTTGAAAGTGTGGGAACAGTGCAGCAGGTTGTCGTAAGCGGGAAAGACCAGCTTTTTTGCCAGCAGGCCGCGGCATTCCTTTTCGTAGTCTCCGAACAGGTCAAAAAGCAGGGCGGTGTCTGCGGCATTGAAGTTGTGTTCGGAATACTCCACCTCACGGTGGTAGAACAGGTCTCCGTAATAGGTGGAGTCGTTCCATCTGAGCTGGCGGTAGTCGTCCACGTCCTGGATATACATCGCCAGGCGCTCCAGGCCGTAGGTGAGTTCCACGCTGATGGGAAAGATATCCACGCCCGCGACTTGCTGAAAATAGGTGAACTGGCTGATCTCCATCCCGTCCAGCCAGACTTCCCAACCCAGACCCCAAGCGCCCAGAGTAGGCGATTCCCAGTCGTCCTCAACGAAGCGGATGTCATGTTTGGCGATCTCGACTCCGATGGCCTCCAGGCTTTTCAGGTAGAGGTTTTGAATGTCATCCGGGCTTGGCTTGATGATCACCTGGAACTGGTAGTAATGCTGGAAGCGGTTGGGGTTTTCCCCGAAACGGCCGTCCTTGGGGCGCCGGCAGGGCTGCGGATAGGCGATGGCGGTGGGTTTGGAGCCCAGCGCACCGAAGAAAGTGCCGGGATGAAAGGTTCCCGCCCCCATCTCCAGATCGTAGGACTGCAAGAGGTTGCAACCGCGATCTGCCCAATAGCGCTGCAGAGTCAGGATGATGTCTTGAAAATTCATCTGGCTTTGCTCCGCAGTTTGCGGCATTGCTCGCGGATTTCGATGAACTGCGAGCGGAGGTCGAGCAGGGCTTTTTTCATTTCGGGAGCCAACGGTTCCTGCATGGCGACGGTTTCGGCCTTGTGGTTGCGGGAGTTCTTCGCGTTGCGGCGTTCCTCCTTCAGCTTCTGCCGGGCGCCTTCGATCGTGAAGCGCTGGTTGTGCAGCATGTCCTGAATCTGTTTCAGGAGTTGGATGTTCTCCTCGGAGTATTTGCGTATCCTGCCTTCTTCCTTGCGCGGCTTGAGAAAGCTGAACTCGCTCTCCCAGTAGCGGATCACGTAAGGTTTTTCCCCCAGCAGGTTACTCACTTCTCCAATGGTGTAGAAGTACTTTTTCATGACAGTCTCTCAATTGGTTTGAACCATGATATCGCGCAGAGCGCCAAAGCCAGCGCCACCAGCAGCAGCGGGTAGCGATGGATCTTTCTGGCCAGCGGAATTTTGGGCGTCTGATACAGAGGCGCCGTGATATTCCTGATCTCGAACAATTCGGTTTTATCCAATACGCGGCCGTGGGGATCGACGATCAAGGAGATCCCCGTGTTCGCGCTGCGAAAAATCTGGATCCGGTTTTCCACCGCCCGGAAGCGCGCCATCACGGCGTGCAGCCAGGGGCCGTAGGAGGTTCCGAACCAGGCGTCGTTGGTCAGATTGACCAGGTAGTCGCATTTATTATACACTCCGGTCAGCGAATCCCTGGGAATTGCCATCCGGTGGAAGATATCGGCAAACGCCAACTCATAGCAAATTGAGGGAGAAAAAGTTTTTCCGCCGCTTTGATAATACTCCAGTTCGGTGCCGAATTCCCAATTTGCCTGCCCGAACTGCAGCTTCCACATAAAGGGAAGCTCATCCAGCCAGAGCATGCGTTCCGCCACCGGGACGAGGATGTTTTTGTAATAGACGGGATGGTGGAACTGGTTTGGCTGGAACAGCGACGCGGCGTTGAAATAGACCAGATCGTTGACATGCTCCGGAGGGGCGGGCTTGAAGTCCGGAAATCCGGTGAAAATATCCACTTGGGCAGAGTCCAGGATCGCGCGGATGTCCCCCTGGGAGCGCGGTTCGCGGGCAAGGTAGTCTGTGACGGCGCCTTCCGGCCAGATCACCAGCCGGGCGGAGTCCGCCGCCGCCTTCAGGGTCAGATCGCGGAAAGTCGCCATGGATTTGTCGAATTGGTCGCGGTCCCATTTGATCTCCTGCGGGATCGAGGGCTGCATCACGAAGATGCCCGCATCCTGCTTCGTCAGGGGTATCGAGCGCGTAATGTTTGCCCCATAGGCGATCCATCCCGCGAAGATGAGGATCAGCGCCGCGGCGCAGGCCAGACGCTTCGCCCTTAACGGATGCGGCTTGTTCGAAACAGAGTTCCTCCCGCTCAACCGCCATTTGTGGCTGATGGGCAGGATGTTGAGCAGCAGGATGTTGACGATGATGATAAGGGCGGAGAGGCCGGTGATTCCGGCGACGTCGGCAAGTTGGATGAGAATGTTGTAGTCAGCCAGCGAATAGGCGAGATTGAACCACGGGAAGCGTGTCTGACCGTAGTTCTGGACGTATTCAAAAGTTATCAGCAGGATGATGAAGCCCAGATAGCGCAACAACGGCAGGCGACGGAAAATGCGGTAGACAGACCAGAAAATCGCGAAGTAGGCAAAGGTGTAGAGGATGATCATGCCGACCAGGCCGGGCACGGTGACCAGCGAGATCCAGTTGAGGACGATCAGGATATAAACGAGCGAGGTGATGAATCCCATGCCCAGCAGGTGCCTGGGCTTTTCGATCCCGCGCTCGAAGATCACCAGATAGGGGATCCAGGCGAAAAACACCAGCCAGCCCAGATGGATGGGCAGGCGTGAGAGCGCCAGCATCAGCGCTCCAAGGAAAGTCAGCAGCAGATCGCCTCGTTTCATGGGCGTTCCATACCCCAGACCAGCTTATCAAGCCAGATCGCGTCTTCCCACAGCACGGTGACCAGGTCTCCCCGCAGAGTCAGGGAAAGGGGCGGGATGTGCACCATGCTGTCGCGGTTGGGGGGAAGGATATAGTATCCCAGATAAGCGCCCTGCCTGTCCATTGCTGCAATCTCATTCAGGGTGTCGATATGCTGTCCCAGCAGATAGAAGACGCGGGTGGTCTGCTTTTCCCGGTTGTGGACCCAGAGATAGTCCCTATTGCAGTCAAGGTTCACGGGGCGGTCAAGTTCGAAACGCCCGAAACGGTTGAATTCCTTTCCGTCGAGCGGGGAATAGCAAACAATCTCGGATGGCGCGGCATCATATATGAAGATGGTTCCGTCCGGCGCCACGCAAAAGAGTTCTGGCTGGTTTAGCCCTTCAAACTTGAGTTCGGTGACCAACATGCCTTCGGGAGTAAATTTCTTGAGCAATTTTTGGGCGCCGTCCAGAGCCAGCAGGCTGCCGTCTGTGTCCACGCCGATATCGCGCAGGCGCTGGAAATTGTTGCGCTCAAAGCCCAGTCCCCCGATGCTGTTGCGCAAAACACCTTCTGCCAGGATATCGATCTCCTGGCTTTCCCAGTTCATGGCGTAAACGGTTTTGCCCTGGTTATCGCTCACCGCTTTGGCGTAGGCTCTGTTCACGGGATAGGTGGCAACTCTGACCTGAGTGCTTGCGCTGGGGGCGGGAAGGGTCCTGTTTTCGGCACAGCCTGCCAGCAGGAGGAACAGGAGAAACAGATGCGCCGATGATACATAGATTCTGGACACAGCGGCTCCCTATTTTACCAGATGGATGTCCCGCAGCTTGCCCTGGATGCTGTTTTTGTTGCCAAAGCGATTGTATTCCAGGGTATAGGCGATGTCCAGCGCCGTGCTTTTCTTGAGCAGGGGCAGATAATCGCCCATGTTGTAGCCGATCAAGTCAAGCACGACACCGTCCTTGACTACTTTTAGCTTGAGATGGTTGCGTCCCACCGTGTAGGGATAGTTGGAGACGCTGACGTTGTGGGTGACCAGCGTGGGCCGGTTGTTTTCCGGTCCGAAAGGCTCAAAGCGCTCTATCCAAGTCATCAGGAAATCGCTGATATCGTAAAGCTCGATCACGTTGTCCACTTCAAGGGGCTGGCGGATCTGGTCGATTTGCAGATGCTCTGATACGTAGCGGGAGAGTTCGTTCTCGAAGCGGTCGATGTATTCCTGTAAAATGGTGAAGCCGACCGCATACTTGTGCCCGCCGAAGCTGTGCAGGTTATGCTCCGTGTGTTTGAGTGCGTTGAAGAGGTCAAAATCCGCCACGCTGCGCCCGGAACCGCTGCCAAAACCGTCCTTGAAAGAGATCATGACCACAGGGCGGTAATACTTCTCCACCAGTTTGGACGCCACGATCCCAATCACGCCGGGATGCCAGTCGTCGGATGAAACCACCATGCAGGAGGTCGCGTCGATGTTCTTGTATTTCTTTTCAATGATATCGCAGGCTTCGTGGAAGGTCTTTTGGTCTTCCTGCTGGCGCAGTGAGTTCTGGCGCTCAATGATCTCCGCGAGTTCGTGGCTTTTGGCATCGTCAAGTGAGATCAGCAACTCGACCGCGATCGAGGCTGAACCCATGCGCCCTGCGGCATTGATGCGCGGAGCGATGCCGAACACGATGTCCGAAGTGTCCAGGGTCTTGGAGTTCATGCCGGAAATTTGCACCAAAGCGTTCAGGCCTTTGTTCTTCTTCTCGATCAGGTGCTGCAGCCCGATGTGGGCAAAAACGCGGTTCTCACCGGTGAGCGGAACGATGTCCGCGATGGTGCCGACCGCGACCAGATCCATATATTTGAGGGTGTTTTCCCTGCTTTCGATGCCTTTGCGCTGGTAGATCGCCATCAGCAGCTTGAATGCCACCCCCACTCCCGCCAAATGAGGGAAGGGATAGGGGCAGCCGGGGATCTTGGGATTGATTGTGGCGTAGGCGCGAGGCAATTCCTCTTTGGGATTGTGGTGATCAGTGATGATGATCTCCATCCCTTTGGCATTGATCGCTTCGATCTCCTCGAGGGCGTTGACGCCGCAATCCACGCTGATGATCAGCGAAGTCCCGTTATCCTTGATCTGGTCCAGACTGCCGAGACTGAGCCCATAGCCGTCGATCATACGGTGGGGGATATAGAAGTCGATGACCGCGCCAAGCCTTTTCAATCCAAGATAGAGCAGCGTCGTGGCGGTGGTTCCGTCCACGTCGTAATCGCCATAGATGGTGATTCCTTCATGGTTTTCGATCGCCCGCAGGATGCGGTTCACCGCTTTGTCCATATCTGTGAAGAGGAAAGGATCGTGCTGATGGTTAAGCTGGGGATGGAAAAACGCTTCTATCTGCTCCGGCGTGCGAAGATTTTTGCGAAAAAGCAGTTCGGCGACCAAACGCGGGCATTTCATATCCCTCGCCAGCGCTTTGATTTCCTGCTTATCTTGGGGTGATAAATCCCCCGGGAGCAGCCAGTCTCTCTGCATTCTCTCACCTTTATTGAATCTAATCTTTATCTTCACAACAGGATAGCGAACTCAACCTCAAGCACAGGATTCAAAATTGTCACTCACATGGTCACTTATCACAAACTTCTATCCTTTCGGTGGTCATTCTGGGGGCAAGCAAGTTCCTGTAAAGAAAAAAATGTTACCTGATCA
>CAZKAA010000009.1:0-13135 GCA_964550575.1 uncultured Candidatus Cloacimonadota bacterium | reverse complement strand
TATCCACAGGATGAACTTACTCATTAGCCTCAATATTTTGATTATCAAGACATTATGGCTTTTTCTTGGGAAGCAGGGGAGAGCTGGTCGACGTCAATCCCCTTGATGAGAGATATGCGCTTTCTGATCTGGCCTGAGGCATCGAAGAGCGAATTGTCCCGGTTTGGCATAGCGCGAGCCTTTCCACTGCTACCGCATATGATCTTGTTTGTTGACCGGCTTCCACAAAACTGACTGATTCCTTACGAAAGAGATTGCATTCGATATCAAGGACCCAATGAGCTTATGAATTGGCTACCCAAACTCATTCTGGCGATTACGGACCAGATAGAAAACTGAAAAAAAAGTTCCCACAAGAGGTGAATGGACTCGAGAAAGTGTTATTCGGATTAGGGTTAAAGCATGTAGTTTTCCCTTGACATTCGTCATAAGATTCTGATATATATTCTCCAACCTGTTTAATCGTCTAATAATGATAAACACTCATTTGTTATAAGGAGCAAAACATGAAATCCTTGTATATTATTCTAGTCTTTCTTGTTTTTTTAGTCTATGCTGCCGCAGAAACCAACATCTATGACGTCACGGCATCCCAAACATGGACAACCGCAGGGTCTCCCTACATCATCAATGGAACCGTTTATGTTTACAACAATGCCACCATTACCATCGAAGCTGGGGTACAGGTTCGCTTCAATGCGGGAGCCAGAATGAGATTGGGCAACTATGGCGGAGGAAACATCGTAGCAAACGGGATTGAGGAAAATCCAGTGCTTTTTACAGCAAACACGGATACTCCCAGTCCGGGTTTTTGGGATTATATCCTAACTACCGGTTGGTGCTGGGACACAGTGTTCAATCACTGCGTGTTTGAGTATGGAGGGGCAAACTATGGACATATTTATGTTGAAGGCGGCGATCCGGAATTCAACCACTGCGAGTTCCGCCACTCTCCAAATTATGGCTTATTCCACGATCTGTGGGGATCCAGCGCTACCAGGGTCAGCAACTGCACTTTCACTGACAACGCAAAAACAGTATCATTGCCGGCGCAGCGAATTGAATCCCTCTCCGTTGGCAACGTTTATACAGGAAACAACGACAACCGCATACACTGTCCCGGAGGAAACATCAGCACCAGCACTGTCTGGACGGCGCAATCGACACCCATATACTTTCCTGCTGGAATGAATGGAGGTTACGGGTCAGCGCCAACTATTGTCATCCCCAATGGCAGCATTCTGGAGTTTGCGGCAGGCACGAGATGGTATATGGCCAATGGGGATGTCTTGCAGGCAACAGGAGCAACTTTTCGAGGAGAGCAGTCAACTCCAGGTTTATGGAGGGGTCTCTACTTTTACTATAACAGTGGCAACAGCCTGATCTCAGGATGCACGATCAGGGACGCGGGTTATGATAACCAACCTGCCATTCAGTTTGACTGCCCGCAGAGCATTGTGACCGGCAGCCTGATCACAAATTGCGCCTCAACCGGCATTTGGATGGATCTGACCTCCTTGGTTTCGATCTCTGGAAACACGATAACCGGGTGCGGTTCGTATCCTTTGTCCCTTTCGGACAACTCGGTCCGGGTATTGGGTGAAGGCAATGATTTCAGCGGCAACACTCTGGACATGGTTGAAGTAAGGATTTGGAACATCCAGGCCAGCGGCGTTTGGCGAAACCCGGGAGTTCCATATTATCTGAACGGGAACCTGACGATAGCGGGAAGCACGCCATTCCCGCACATTGAGATTCAGAGCGGAACAGTGATAATGCTGCCTCACAACGGCACTATTTATATTGGCAGCGTTTATGGCTTTTCCCAAGGTTCTCTTGAAGCCAAAGGAGTGACCTTCACGCGCGTATCATCCAGTGCACAGCCCAAAGGCCTATATTTCAACTATTATGCTGATTATCAGCAATGCGTTTTCAACCAGTGCATATTTGAGTATTCCAGCGGAGACAATCTGGGCGCGGTTTATGTTGATGGTACCGGGCCGACATTTGAACGCTGCACTTTCAGGAACAACCCCAACCATGGCATTGTGGGAGGTTATAGCGGTAAATTCACCAACTACAACTGCTCATTTATTAACAATGGAGGTTATCCCGTTCAATTGTACAGCCGCAACTATGACTCGTATGTCGGCACCGGCTGCACCTATTCCGGCAATAATCCAAACAGGATCCTGATCATGTCCAACTCCATGGACGAGAGTAAAACCTATGTCTGGAACCATCCCGGAATACCGTTGGAGATCGCATCGACGATAACGATTTCGGGATACTTACCCACGCCACCTGTGCTGAAGCTGAATTCCGGACTGATTTTACTCTTTCGAAATGGATCAGGCTTGAATATCGGTTCCAGCAATGGAAACTACCCCGGGGGGATAGAAGCCGACGGCGCAACCTTGAGCGCTCTAACCGGAACTACAGGAGGTTGGAATGGCTTGTTAGTGGATTATGCATTGACTTCCAATTCATATCTGCGCAATTGCGTCATCGAATATGCCGGCAGCAATGGCAATGTTTATATTCCTTATTCCACACTTCCTGTTGTCGAAAGCTGTGTAATCCGATATGGCGAGTTAGGCATCAACATAGCAAACAACTACGGAACGACAAATATCATTCGCAACTACTTGTTGGACAACACCACCGGGATCTATTGCTTTTCCAACGCCAATCCTTTGATCGGGGGTTCTTTGGCGGACGCGAACTGCATCTCCGGAAATACCAGTTATGGGGTGTATAACGCGACTCCCAGCCTTACAGTGAATGCTGAATACAACTGGTGGGGAAACCAGAGCGGTCCCTTCCATGCAACCAACCCGGACGGATTGGGTGACGCAGTATCGAACTATGTAAATTTTGATCCCTGGCGGAGCACAAACATCGGCGACTCCCCCTCACGCTTTCACTTGTTGCTGCCTGCTTTCGGGGCAGAATTGCAAACATTGGCTCCCTTTCTTGATTGGGAAGAAGCCATTGATCCAACTCCCGGGGATGTTATCACATATACGGTGGAGTTGGCGTTGAACAGCACTTTCACAAGCGGGTTGATTACATATTCCGGACTGGCTTCATCCTTTTTGCAAATACCTGATTCTACCCTTTCCGATGACACACGCTACTATTGGAGGGTGAAAGCGACCGACACGCAGGAGCAAACCACAAACTGCTTTGAGACGGATTTCTACTTCGATACTGCGGTTCCGGAAGCTCCGCTGCCGTTTGATCCGATTTCCCCTGCCTACTATTCGACAGTCGATCTGACCAGCAATCTGCTCATCTGGGAAGAAGCGATCGACCCAGATGCCGGCGATTTCATTACCTATACCGTATATCAGGACATTACCGCGGGCTTTGAAAATGCCGCAGAATTAACAACAACTTATACCAGCGTTCTGAGCGGATTTTGCGCACCCGGCAGCCTTTGCTATTGGAAAGTCAAAGCAACTGATCTCACGGGTAATGCAACCTTCAGCCCAACCTGGCGTTTCTTCGTGGATTGGGATGCCAGACCCCGGCCCCCTGTGGATTTCACAATTACACCAAGCGGACTTGATCTGCTTGTCGAGTGGGATTTGGTACCCGGAGCCGATACTTATGACATCTATTATTCGCTGACACCGCTTGATGGATTCTCTTTGCTCCAATCGGGGTTGAACTCACCCCAATACCTGCACTTGGGAGCCGCCCAAAGCGCCATGGGATACTACTTTGTCGTAGCCAACGACACAAACTGATAGTCGCGGATTGATCTGCTAACCAGACCCCTCGTTATCCGGGGGGTCTTTTCATGTAATCTGACGAAAACTAAATGAGGAGATGCGTGTCTAAGGAATATTCAGGAATTCTTGCACCGTCTGCATGAACGCAGCGTTATCATCAGCGCAACTTACGGTCGCCCGCAGGCAGTTCCTTAGCCTGGGATGCGCTCCAACGTCGCGCACAGCTATCTCGCAGTCCTTGAGATATGAAAAAAGGCTGGGTGACCTATCTCCAACGTTGAAGGTCAGGAAATTCGTGGCTGAAGGATAAACTGTTATGCCTGCAAGCAGTGTCATTTGACGATAGAGGTTGTCCCTGGCTGCCTTGATCTCTCCAACCTGAGCACGAAACAAGGCAACGTTGTCCAGGATGCTGAGCGCGAATGCTTGATTGAGTATGCTGGTATGGAAGGTGGTGAACACCTTGCGCAGGCTGTAAATGTTCTGGGGCGAAGAAATCGCGTAGCCGAAACGTAAACCTGCTCCGGAGAAAGCCTTGGAGAATGAACGGACCAGTATCAGGTTTGGGTGTTTCTCCAGTTCGCCAGCCAAAGTGTGTCCTGAAAACTCGAAGTATGTTTCGTCAACCAGCACCAGCTTGTCCGGCAGGCTTTCAATGACTCTCCGCAGTTGCTCCGCTGGAAAGAGATTGCCCGTGGGATTGTTGGGATTGCAGAGAATTGCCAGTTTGCAGTCTGGATGGCTGGCCAACTGCAGATACTCATCGGCGTCGAAGCTGAAATCCTCATTCAAACTTAGATATTTGACCCCCAACCCTACCGCGGCGCAGAATGTCTTATAATCAAAGTAAGAAGGCGCTAGGCTCACGGCAAATGATGCAGCATTCTCACGCACAGCCAGGAAAATATGATAAAGAATATCGTCCGCTCCGTTTGCCCAGACTAGGTTATCGGAACTGAGACCAAAACCGGCGTAATCTGTCAGCTTGGCGTGCAACTCGTCAGTCACCGGGGAAAGATAGCGATTCAGCCGAACGCCATCCATCCGTGCCAGAAACTGCTCTTTAATCGCTTGATAGGGATCGAGGCAACTCTCGTTGAGGCACATCATGCGCTTTCTTACCGGAACGTTGATCACGGAAGGTTCTTTATCCGCCAGATCGCTTCTGAAATAACCATCGTTCATGTTACCACCTTTTCAAACTATAGCTATTGGTGTTTATTCCATGATAATCCAAGTTCTCTGTTTCGCCCACCTGATCCTGCTTCAGAACAGCAATGGAGCTTTGGCTGATTTCGCGAAAAAACCGAAGGACTGCTCTATGCAGCCCTTCGGCGTATGAAGTCAGTTAGTCCGGTTGGTTTAATAGCTTTCCAGACTTGGTTATTTATTCTCTTCAGTTTCCTCTTCAGCTGTTTCTGCAACTGCTTCAGTGGCTTCTTCAACGGCGGGAGGAGCTTCTTCCGGGATTAAATCCTCCACAGGAGGAGTGTCCATAACCGGTTCAACGGAGGGAGGCTCATAGGTTGGGGCAGCAGGAATACCCATTCCTCCTGGCGCAAAAGCGAAGTCCTTTTTCCCGAAGGGACCTTTTCCTGTTCCCGCCAGATATGCTACCACGCCAGCGATGATGAATCCCAGCCAGGCAAGGAAATACCCAAACTGATACTCAATCTTGATCATGGCAGAGTATTCTCCGGAATCATCCATATCCATGCTGCCTTGCATGCCGACTTTGATCAGCAGCAGCGCGATCACGCCCACAATGGCAATCGCCAGGGGTACGATGAATCTGTCTCTGCCGACGACGAGCGCTGCGATCAATCCTCCGATAGCTGCCAGCAGACCTATCAGCGCGAAGATGTTAATCTTGAGCTTGCTACCCTCGGCTTCTTCTTTTTCCTTTGCCTCAGCACCTTCCGTATCTTCCGTTTCGAATGTCTCGCTCAGTTCATCAGCCGCTTGAGTCATGGACTCCATTACGGGGCTTCTGACTTCCCCTCCGGTTGCGAGCTTCAGTCCTGTCAGGGATACTATCTTGGTATCCGCACATTTAACAACCAAGAATGGCATGAGAAAGGCGATCAGCACTATGGCAAATCCGATGCCAGATATCTTCATGATATCCTCCTTTTTGTATATGTGGTAATAGGTTGGATAACTTGATAACCGTTGGCTGAATCTGTTCGCGAGGTTCTTGCAAAGTGAGAAACGGACTTGGTATTCTCATCTCGCGTTTGGGATGTTATGTCAATCTTTTTTTTCTGACTGGGACAAGATAACCGATTGCTGTAGTTAGTGCTTTTGGGAGATGTGAATGATCTGAATAACTGGATTTGCGATCGATTTCTGTTGAGGCGTAGCACCTACGCTAAGCTAGAACGACTCATCCTTATGCCCATATAGAATAGCATGGTGCCGTAACTGATCATTGCCTTGTGGATGATACTACAGGTTTTGAGTAAAGAGGCTCTCTTTCAAATCAAGTGGGTAAGTTGATCGAATGTAGTTGATATAGCAAAAATTATCTTATATAGTGTATACTCATTGTATTCCTCATATGGCTCCTGTTTCTATCCTTGGTGCGACCAAGGAATCAAATAAGAGCGAAGAAGGAGACACAAATCAAAACGTTTATACTGATAGGTGCCTTATCTACCCACTTAGTTTGAAAGAGTACCAGTAAAGAGATCAGTGAAGAAAGTGATCAGAAAAAAAACGGGCATCCGATGGATACCCGTTTTTTAAGGACTGCGCTAATTTCGCTAAGCGTAATTAGAGTTATTGAGGGGCGACAACAGTGCTGTCAACAACAGCCATGCTATCGGTGGTGGTGGTGGCAGCTTCGTCAACGACTTCCATCGTGTCGGCAGCAGCTTCGTCGGTCTCGGTTTTGCAAGCGACAAAAGTCAGCATGCTGATGAGCATCATAGCTAAAAGGGCGATTAACATAAGTTTCTTCATGTTTGATTCCTCCATGTACGAATCATTTTTTAGATTTTGGTTTGTTTTTTTAGTTTTTGGATGGCAATTTTAAGCCTTGCCGAGGCTTTTTTGCAGAGAGGGCGAAGTGCCCAAAAGCCTTTAGCAGCCTCTCTCACAGTCCTTACTCACTTCTATATACTGACTAATTGTGTGCCATAGTAAAGACCCTTACATTTTTGGCAAGGGATTTTTTTAAAAACTTGCTTCCAGGCCAGCATGAATCATCCCTCCCCCGAAGTCTGCGAACCCGTTCTCACGATATCCCAGCGCGTATTCTATGCTCAGGATGCCCAGCCTGGTCCGGACTTTCAGCCCCAACCCGGGAGCAAACACGTTTCCCCGCAGGCTTCCGTCCGGCAAAACATACAGGCCGTGATTGTAAAACACATGCAACCTCGTTCCGGCAAGCGCCAGATATCGAAGCTCCAAGTCTGCCCATCCGAGGCGCCAACTGCTGAACTCATCTTCGCGGTAGCCCCGCAGGGAGTTGTATCCCCCCATGCGATAAAGCAGATAGTCGTCCGCGGTGCTTTGGTCAAGGCTTCTCAGATGCGCCCCCGCCGCGAGCGTCCAGCGGGATGACAAGCCCAGAAACTGCGTGTGCTCAGCCTCCAGAGCGTTGCTCCAGCGAACTCCCGTATCGGAATACCGAATCCGGTAGGTCAAGTTCGTTAAAGCTCCCCGGGAGGGGTTGAACTGCTGGTCGCGGCTGTCCAGGCGCCAGAATGCTCCGATGCTGCGGCTTGCTGATTTTGTCACCAGTATCGGCCGGCGCACTCCCGGCGCAATATCCTGCAAAGCGAGTTCCAGGCCCAGGCGCTGGTTGCTGAAGTAGGAATAGATGTCCGCGCTTAGGGAGGAGCGGATCCAGGTGGAATCCTGAGTGCTCCTGCTGAGGAAGAAATCACCTGAAAGAGGAATACGTCGGGGGCCAGACTCGTGATACGACAGTTCTAACATGCTGCTGAGCGGATTCTGCCTCCATCGCAAAGCCAAAGACCTGTCGCTGCCCCAGAGATTGAGAAAGGATAGGTCGAGCAAGCCGGTCAGTTCTGTTTTTCCGCTTTTCCGGGTAAAGCCCAAAACCCCCTCCAGAGAGGTCATGCGCCCTTCCGAGACCTTGATCAGCAGGCTTTGCGGATCCAGAGGTTCGATCTGGCAGTCTGTGATGTAGGACTTGCGCAGGATGTTTTCCTCGGCAGCGGACAGAACAGCAGGATTGACCACCGAAGCCTGCTCCAGCCCGGAAATCTTCAGCAGGGTGGAGTCTCGGGTGTATTTGTTGCCGCGAAAGTAGAAGTTCTCGGGCTTGAAGGGTTTCCCTTCATTGATGCTGAGCCATGCGTTAAGTCCCCCTTCCAGGCTCAACGAGTCCAGACGAACCGAGGCAAAGAGGTATCCGCGCTCGGTATAGAGGTCCAATACCCGCTCTTGCAGGGAGGGTATCACGCTTAGCGCCACCGTCTGCGTTTCACCCATCAGCAGCAGCGAACGCAGTTTTGCCTCTGTGAAGTAGCGCAGTCCCTGAAAATGCAGCAAGACCTTGTCAGCAGGCAGCGCTTCGCCAATCTGGAAGTGGAGTTCGACCCGCGGCTCAGTTCCATCAATCGGGATCAACTCCGGATAGGGAAGGATGATAAATGGATGCCCGCTTTGCCGGAGCAGGGATTTAGTCTCTTCAATCGCGGCTTCAACTGCTTCCGGAGCAAACTCGGTATCCTGCAGCCTTTGGAGGGGAAGTGCTTCCTGGTCGACAGCAAACCCGGCAGTATAGACAATCCCGCCGACGGTCAAGGCTCCCGCGCTTCCGGTCAGGATCAGGATCGCCAGGATCGCCAGCAAAAGCTTCATGGCAAGAACAAACTATTCTCTATCCGCTTTTAGCACGGCGAGGAAGGCTTCCTGCGGAACGGTTACGGAACCGATCTCTTTCATCTTCTTTTTACCTTCCTTCTGCTTTTCCAGGAGCTTGCGCTTGCGGGTGATGTCGCCGCCGTAGCATTTGGCTAGCACGTCCTTGCGCATCGGATTGATCGTGCTGCGGGCGATGATGGTTCCCCCGATGGCGGCTTGCAGGGCGATTTTGAAGAGATGTCGCGGGATAACCTCCGAAAGGGTGTCGGTCACGCTCTTACCCCAATTGTGGGCTTTGTCGCGGTGGCAGATGAAACTCATGGCGTCCACTTTCTCGCCGTTGATGAGGATATCCACCTTTGCCACCTGCGAGAGCCGGAAATCCTTGAAGGCATAATCCAGGGAAGCGTATCCGCGGCTCACTGTCTTTAGCTTGTCGTAAAAATCGAAGATGATCTCTATGAGTGGCATCTCATAATGCAAAGCGACTCGTTTCTCGTCTATGTACTGGATGTTTTTCTGAACCCCGCGGCGTTCCTGCGCGAGCTTCATGATGTTGCCAATATAGTCTGTGGGCACGATAATCTCGGTTTCCATGAAAGGTTCCTGGATGCTTTCGATGAAGGTCGGGTCTGGAAAATCTATCGGATTGTTTACTTCGATTTCTTCCCCGCTTTTGAGTTTCAGCAGAAACCGCACGCTTGGCGTGGTGGCGATGATGGGGATATTATATTCCCGCAGCAGGCGTTCTTTGACGATCTCGAGGTGCAGCATGCCGAGAAAGCCGCAGCGAAAGCCATATCCGAGCGCGGCGGAGTTTTCTTTCTCATATACCAGCGAGGCATCGTTGAGCTTGAGTTTGGCGATCGATTCCACGAGGTTTCCGTAATCATCACCGTTGATCGGGAAAATCCCTGAATAGACCATGGGCTTGGGTTCCATAAACCCCGGCAGAGATTCCACGCAGCCGCCTTTAGCGAGGGTGATGGTATCGCCGACGCGGGCGTCCGCCACTTCCTTGATGTTGGCGATGATGTATCCTGCCTCCCCTGTGGTCAGTTCACCCTGGGGGGCGAACTTGAGCCCGAGGTGCCCAATCTCCTCGATGTCGTATTCTCTATTGGTGGCAAACAGCTTGATCCGGTCTCCCTTGCGGAGCGAACCTTCAAAGAGGCGCACCAGCACTACCACACCGCGATACATGTCAAAATAGGAATCGAAGATCAGGGCTTTGGGGGGAGCAGTCTCCCTGCCGCGAGGCGCGGGAAGCTTTTCCACAACGGCGTCAAGCAACTCCACAACTCCCATGCCCTCTTTGGCGCTGACCCTGAGGATGTCGTCCGGCTGGCAGCCCATGATTTCCATCAAGTCGTGCTCCGTTCCTTCGACGTCCGCCTTGGGCAGATCTATCTTGTTCAGCACGGGCAGGATTTCCAGATTGTTCTCCAGCGCGAGGTAGAGGTTGCTCATGGTCTGGGCTTCGATGCCCTGCGATGCGTCCACCAGCAGGATCGCGCCCTCGCAGGAAGCCAGCGCGCGGGATACCTCGTAGGAGAAATCCACGTGTCCGGGAGTGTCGATCAAGTTCAGAGTATAGTCCTGCCCTTTATGATTATGGGTCATGCGGATGGCATGGCTCTTGATGGTAATGCCTTTTTCCCGCTCCAGGTCCATGCTGTCCAGCACTTGCGCCACGTCAACCTTGCCCACCACGTGCGTGGCTTCCAGAAAGCGGTCCGCCAGAGTGCTCTTGCCATGGTCTATATGCGCGATTATGCAGAAGTTTCGTATATGCTCTTGTTTCACCTTCGTTCCTCAAGCTGTAGCTGCGCTCCCTTGTCTCGTTCATTTTATTGAAGCGCATGCAATAACCTAGATTTGTCAGTGTTCACTTTTGTCAACACTTTAATCCTACCAGGAGCGTTTCAGTAACAACGGCCAATAGAGTGGTTGCTCCCCCGGCTATCCCATCCTCCTGCCGGTTGTTTCTTCAGGCGAATATCTAAGTGCTTCTGCTCTGCCAACCTATCCCATAGTAGCTACTGCCAGGAGTTGGCACAGCCTGGTTGTCGCAAACACAGGCAAAGATTGAGATATCCTGCCCGACTCCAGACCATCACGCCCGAACGCTGGTGGAGCATAAAATAAATCGGGGCATGGTTTTTCTGTCCACAACTGCAACAGGATTCAGGTACAAAACAGCTTGACAACCTTGGTAATCATTCGATATTGCGCCGATAATACAGGCTACGATCCAGATAAAGGAGACAAATAATGAAATTGCTGCACCTTTTTGGCATTTTGCTATTCCTACCCTTGCTTCTTAACGCCACCAACATCGATTCTAATATAACCACTTCCCAAACCTGGACACTGGGTGGCTCTCCCTATTACATCACAGGCAACCGCACGATTCTGTCCGGCGCTGTGGTCACTGTCGAGGCAGGAGTGCACATCCTTTTCAACTCAAACACCTCACTCGTTGTCGGCTCAACCTCTTCGGGAGGCTTGATCGTCAACGGATTCTCGGGCAACCCGGTCGTATTTTCCGCGAATTCCGACACGCCAACCCCGGGATTCTGGAATTATCTGCGCACCGCAAGCAGCAGTTCCAATCTGGTAAACATTACCTATGCAGTGTTCGAGTATGGCGGTTCGACAACTGGTAACGTGGATGTCAACGGCGGCAATCCGCAGTTTACCAATTGCGTGTTCCGCAATTCGTTGAACTATGGCCTCTACCACTCCAGCAGCACCGCCAGCGCGACGATCCAGGACTGCTCGTTCCAGGACAACGGCGGCTATCCGCTCTTTTGGAACACCAACAAGGTGCACAATATCCTAACCGGCAACACATTCAGCGGCAACAATCCCAACCGCATCCTTCTGCGCACCCAGAATGCTGACACAGGAGTAACCTGGCAGAACCCCGGAATTCCTCTGGAACCTGAGAATGACCTCACGATTCGCAACAACGGAGCAGACGCCCTGATCATCTCCCCAGGCACCCAGATCCTCTTCCGTGTCGGAAAGTCCCTGGACGTAGGTTACACAACCAGTTCGAGCGATGCATCCATTGCTGCCACCGGGGTAACTTTCGGTGCTGTCGATCCTTTGGTGGGTTGGAGCGGCATTGAGTTTCTGAACGCGATCCAACCTTCGAGCCTGGTTAACTGCACCATCCGCGACGTCAGTTCAGCGCCCAACGGAGCCATCTATGCCCACAACAACCAACTGCTCACCATATCAGGCTGCCTGTTTCAGGACAACAACAATTTCGGGCTCTACTGCGGCAGCGGGGCAAACTTCGAGGTGACCGGATGCACCTTCACAGCGAATGCTAATACAATCTCCCTGGCGGCTGCTGATGTAGACGGACTCAAGGAAGGCAACCTATACTACGGCAACACGGAGAATCGCATAACCTGCCGGGGAGGGGCGATGAACGAAAGCGCCACCTGGACCGCCCAATCGACCCCTATCCTTGTAACCGTGAACATTACCGGCAGCGCCTCCGTTGACAACCTCCCCGTCATCATCATGCCCTACGGCACGGTTCTGGAGTTTGCTTCTGGCATCAGCTTTTCGCTTGGCTATTCTTCATCATCCGCTTACGGCGCTGTCCTGCAGGCAACGGGAGTCACTTTCCGCGGCGCACAAAGCACTCCGGGATATTGGGTTGGACTTAACTTCTACCGTTTTGGAGGACCTCACCTGTTATCCGGCTGCACCATTCGCGACGCCGGCTACAACGATAATCCCGCTATCCAGTTCAGCTGCGTGAACACTGCTGTCACAGGCTGCACAGTTACTAACTGCGCAGCGGTGGGAATAAACTTCTCTGATATCTCCCTGACCTCGCTATCCGGCAATGTCATCAGCAACTGCGGCACGTACCCGCTTTCCATGCCGGCGAATTCAGTGCGCGTACTGGGCGAAGGCAACAACTTCTCCGGCAATACCATCGACATGGTCGAGGTACGCGCCCAGACAATCGACATAAGCGGTATCTGGCGCAATCCTCTGGTACCCTACTATATCAACAATGACATGAGTATCTATTCCCCTGCTCCTTTCCCCCACCTGCAGATCTTGCCGGGAACCGTTATCGCCATGCCCACCGGCGTGGGCATCATCATCGGCTATTCGTCGTCAAGCATATACAAGGGCTCCCTCGCGGCAGAAGGAGTGACCTTCACCCGTTCGTCTCCCACTGCCGATCCCGACGGGCTCTATTTCAACACCTATACAGTCAGCGAACTGTGCGTCTTCAAGAACTGCGTGTTTGAATATCAGGAACACGCCGGACAATACAGCGCCGTATATGTGACGGGATGCGCGCCCACCTTCAACGGCTGCGTGTTTCAAAACAACCCCGGCTACGGCATCCTCACCAGTTCTTCGGGTCGGCCGACCGCCCTCGACTGCAGTTTCCTCAGCAACGGCAACTACCCCATCAGCACCTACGCTGCAGCATTCGATGTCGTGAGCGGATCGGGAAACTACTTCAGTGGCAACTATCCCGACCGCATCCTCATCGCCGGAGGAACCCTCGC
>CAZKAA010000008.1:23316-36913 GCA_964550575.1 uncultured Candidatus Cloacimonadota bacterium | reverse complement strand
TACGACCACTGTGACTTGTGATATCGATTTGCAGATTTGGGTGAGAACTTATATAATTATTATCGAGTTACCTAAGAAAGGCGAAACCAGTGACTGTCAATAAAGCGCTTGACAACAATCTGTAGAAGTTGAATATAGCCGGGTAATGAAAAATGAGAGGAGAACAATGAAGAAAGCGTGTCTTATATTAGCCGTGTTGTTCGCTGTGGGATTGCTTTGCGGGGATATCTACTCCACAACAGCGGGTGGTTATTGGAGTGCGTCCTCAACCTGGGAAGGGGGAGTTGCCCCGAGTTCTGGAGATAATGTCGTCCTTCAGGGGCCAGTGTACATAACCAACGGTGGATGCGCCGCGTTGACTGTAAACGCTGGCGGTTCGTTGTATAACCCCTCAGGTGCTACAGGTAATATCTATGTCTATGGCCAGTTGACCAACTTGAACCGTATCTACCGAAATATATCCGGCAGCATGAACGTATATCTCTATGCAAATGCGCACAACGAAGGCGAAATAACGCCCAGCGCAGTTTATCTCGCCGGAAACGTGATGCAGACAATCAGCGGGAACTCCCCCTATGCACCTGTGAGTTTAGTCGACACCAATTTCAACACACCAGTGACTCTACAGGGGGATGTGAGTTTCTCCACTACAGTACTTGATTTTAACCGAGCCCATGTGTATCTGAACGGAGGATTAACCCTGATTGGAGGAAATCTGCAGGAAGCTTTTGTGCATCCATCAGCTGCAGGCAGCATCTTTCTGGACGAAAGCGCCTTCCTCGCAAATCTGAACGTTTATGACACGATTGCCCTGAGCGGTCAGGGAATGATCGGCAGCGAGGTGTATTTTAATGGATTGACCAACAACGCGACAATCTACAACCGCAACGGCCAGTCCATAACCATGTACGTTACTGCCCAGTTAAACAACTACGGCACAATCCGCAACAATCCCGCGGGATACACGCTGTCCCTGAACTTTAGCGGCCAGTATCTTTACAACTATGCGACATTGAGCAACTACATGATCAATTTCACCCGGGGCAGCACCATGTATCTTCTGCACGATTCCCCCACCCCGATTTCTGTGAATCAGTTCTTTAGCGGAAGCAGCAGCGGGCCTGTGCAGTTGCTATCCAATGTCGATTTTCTCAATTGCGCGACGAATTTCTACAACCGCTATCTTTATGTGACCAACGGCGGCGATAGCTATGACGTCAATTACACCGGCGGATCCCTGATCAACACGCAGTGCGTGGGAGACCCTGCCAGCATTATGACCCTCAACGGAACAAACATCAACGGATTTGTGTATTGCCAAAACAGCGTTTCCCTGCAGGGCACTGTCACGCTGCAAGGAACCAACAGCTTCTTCAATCTGACCAACAGCGGAATCCTCCAAAACTACAGCGGATCAGCCGTGACCCTGCCTGTAAACGGCAATCTGGTGAACAATCCCGGCGGCGTCATCCGCAACAACAGCGGTTTGCTGAGCATCAATCTGGCAGGCAATTTCTACAACTATGGCGCGATTAGCAATCAGAGCATTTCGCTGAGCAACAATTCCACCGCAAACCTCTTCCATGACCAAAGCTCTCCGATATCCTGCGTGACTTTCAGTTCCACGGGTGATGGTGGATTTCAGATGCTTTCGGACCTTGAGTTCAACAACTGCTACGTGGACTTCGCCAACCGCACGCTGGTTATGCACGACGATGGCGGCGACTACGGACTGTCTGTTTCCGGCTCCGGCAGATATCTGCAAAACGCGGTTTTGGACGGGGGGGAATACAGCTATCTAAACGTTCAAAACAATGCATACATTGTCAACATCACAGCCAACAGGCTTCATTTTTTTGGTGACGTAACAGTAAAACAAGGCGTTAGCGTGGATTGGCTGATCAACAACGGCACTTTGAAAAACTATAGCGGCACAAACCAGAACCTGCTCGTGAACCAGCGGCTGGAAAACTTTGGCGCGATCCAGAACGGCGCGAGCAGCGGCCTGTTCATAAGCCTCTACGGCGATCTTCACAATGCCGGCACTATCGACAACAGCGGCATCACCCTCTATGGGTCAGCAGACTGTAACCTTTCCCAAACTGGAGTGAGTTCATTCGTCTCCCCGACGAGTTTCGTTTCGCAAAAAAGTTCTGGCAGCATCAGACTCCATACAGATATGAATTTCAGTGCCTGCGCGATAAACTTGAACAACGCGCTTCTGATCATGAGCGACGGCAGGGCGGCAACCAACCTCAACCTCAGCGGAGGCAGCCTCCAACTGGCAACGATTGACGGCATCAATGGCAGCACCCTGATTCTCAGCGACAACGCCTGGATCCAGTACATCACTGCGGATCTGCTTTACCTTGCGGGAACGGTGCTTGTGGGGCCTGGCGTAAACATTGCCGATCTCACCAATTTCGGAACCCTGCAGGCCTACACCGGATCGCAATCCCTGAACGTATCCACCCATCTGGAAAACGCCGGCACCATACAGGACGGCGGCGCTGCTCTGCAACTCAACATTTATCTGCAGGGGCACTTGTTCAATTTCGGCATAATCCAGAACCACAGCATCCAGATCAGCGGAAGCTCCACCCACAACCTCTATCACGATAGCTCAACTCCCATTTCCTGCGCGAACTTCAGCGTGGACGGGGAATCCGGGGATATCCAGATGCTGACCGGTATCTCGTTTGCCAATTGCACCGTGAATCTGGGTGGGAGAAACCTCCGCATGTATGCCATGACGGGACCTTTGAACCTCTCATTAAACGCCAGTTCTTTGACCTCCGCGGTGCTCGTCACCACAGGCTTTAGCACCCTGACCCTGGAGGACAACTCCTACCTTAGTTATGTGACAGGGCAGGACAACATTCTGGCAGGGAGTATCACCATCGTGGACTATTGCGTCTTTATGGGAGAACTCAGAGTGCTGGGAACGGTGCAGAACGGAGTAGACGGCGCAGTTCTTTATTGCATGGGCGATTTAGTCAATCTGGGCACGCTGCTTGACAATCCAGCCGGTGGCGGACTTCATCTGCTTTGCCAAGCGGATATTGATAATCAGGGAAGCCTGCTAAACGCTTTAGTTACCATTGACAACGATGGTCTCGACGACCAGTATCTGCTTCTGTCGGGACCGGTTTCCAATTCCGGCGGATTCATCCTCCAGTCCGGGATCGGCGTCTCCGACTGGTACTTAAACGGCGTCCTGCAAATTGAGGATCAATCACAGATAGCTGTGGATCCCACCGTCATTGGAGTCTGGAAACCTGTCAGCCAGTCAGGCCCTGGCAGATCAATCATCATCAGCAACGGCGCGGCTTTGACCCCTCCCGCTAGCCCCAACCTTGTCTCAGGGACAACCGGATATACCCTCGTCTGGAATCAGGTGCCAAATGCTATCTATTATAAGGTATACGCGTCGCAGGATCCCCTGAGCGGTTTTGTCCTGTTTCTGGACAGGGTTTATGACCCCGATCCCTCCGATGGGGTCATGTGGATCGAAACGACTCTGGACAGCCAGTACAAATTCTATCGGGTCAGCGCCTGGAATTGAGTCTCGCTTAACGCCAAATTGGATTGCTGGGGACACATGCCCCCGCCCAACAGCCTTATCTGGCTGTTGGGCGGGGTCTTGACTGCAGGGCAACTTCATACCGGGACAAGAGGCTGGGAAGCATCGGAACATCGGCCAAAACTGTGTGGGCAGGGATTTTTCATAACCTATAATCAATCCAGGCAAGCTGATCCTCAGAGAGTTTTCTAATCCTTATATATGTATGGAAGTATATGTGGCGATACTTGGAAATAATGCTTTGACAAAAACACGGCTCTGGCAAATCTATCTTTAGCAGCAAGGGGAGAGACCAAGATGTCGTTCGTGCATTTGCATAACCATACTCAGTACAGTCTGTTGGACGGCGCATGCCGGGTTGACAGGATGATCAAGCTGGCCAAGGAATACGGAATGCCGGCTGTGGCGATCACCGATCACGGCAACCTCTACGGAGCCATAGACTTTTATAAGGCAGCCACCAAGGAAGGCCTGAAACCGATCATTGGCACCGAAGCCTATATTATCAACGGCGAGTTGGACAGCGACCACCATAAGAACGACATCCGCTACCACCTCATCCTTCTGGCGCAGAACTTTACCGGCTATAAAAACCTGATGAAGCTTTCCTCCTATTCATTTATTGACGGATTCTATTACAAGCCGAGAATCAGCAAGTCACTGCTCGAGAAGCACAGTGAGGGGCTGATCTGCCTTAGCGCCTGCGTCAAGGGAGAAATACCCTCCCTGCTGCTCAACGGACGCAAAGAAGAAGCGCGCGAAGCGGTCGGCTGGTATCAGAACGTGTTTGGGGAACGTTATTTCATCGAGATCCAGGACCATGGACTGGAGCCCGAGCGTGAAGCGATACCCCAACTGATCGCGCTGGCGAAGGAAATGAACCAGAAAATGGTGGTGACCAACGATTGCCACTATCTCCGCAAAGAGGACCGCGAAGCGCACGACATCCTGCTCTGCATCCAGACCGGCAAGAACCTCAACGATCCAGGCCGGATGCGATATAATACCGACCAATTGTATTTCAAGAGCCCGGAGGAGATGAAAGAGTTATTCCCGGAAGAACCAGAAGCCTACGAGAATACTCTGAAGATCGCCGAAATGGTAGATCTGGAACTCCGCTACGATAAGTTTTTGCTGCCGGAGATCGAGACGCCGCCCGAGTTTGGGGAGATGGGCGAATATCTGCGCTGGCTCTGCGACGAGGGCTCTAAGGCCAAGTATCCTGAGATAACTGATGCAATCCGCGCCAGAATAGACTTCGAGCTTGATGTGATACACCGCATGGGCTTCGACGGCTACTATCTGGTGGTGAAGGATCTCATCGACAACGCCCGCAAGCAGGGGGTTCCGGTCGGTCCGGGCCGCGGATCCGGAGCAGGCAGCATTGTGGCCTATCTGCTTGACATCACGCAGATCGATCCGATGCGCTACGGTCTTCTCTTCGAGCGTTTTTTGAACCCGGACCGCATTAGCATGCCTGATTTTGACATCGACTTCTGCGCGCAGAAACGCGGGCAAGTGATCGATTACATCGTCCAGAAATACGGACGGGAAAGCGTGACGCAAATCGTTACTTTCAGCACTCTGGGGGCAAAATCCGTGATCAAGGACGTGGCGAGGGTGCTGATGGTGCCTGCCGCAGAGGCCAACATCATCACAAAGACGATCCCCACCAACAAAAATCTGGAGGAAGCCTACAAGGAATCGCCAGAATTCAAGCACCTGATCGACAATAACGAACTTTATCAAAGCATCTACAAGCACAGCATCGTGCTGGAAGGGCTGATCAGACAGACGGGAATACACGCCGCCGGCCTGGTGATCGCCCCAGGCGACCTAAAAGAATATATCCCGCTATCCTGCAGCACCCAGAAGGATGCGGAAAACAACATCCTGGTCCAGTATGAAGGCAAATGGCTTGACGAATTGAAGTTCCTGAAGATGGACATTCTGGGGTTGAAAACACTCACCCTGATCCAAAAGACCGTGGATCTGGTGCGCCAGTCTCATGGGGTGGAACTCGACATAGACAATCTGGAATTGACCGACAAGCAGGTTTACAAGTTGTTGGGCAACGGCGATACAGACGGAATTTTCCAGTTCGAATCCGAAGGAATGCGTAAATATCTCATCGATCTGAAGCCCAACATGTTCGAAGACCTGATCGCCATGGTCGCCCTGTATCGACCGGGACCCATGAGGTTCATCGACACCTACATTGCGCGCAAGCACAAAAGGGAAAAAGTAGCCTACGATCATCCGATCATGGAAGAAACGCTCAAGGAAACCTATGGGGTTACCGTTTATCAGGAGCAGGTGATGCGGATTTCGATCGAGATGGCAGGCTTCACCCGGGGCCAGGCGGACACTCTGCGCAAAGCCATGAGCAAGAAGAGCCTGGACATGCTGATGCAATTTCAGCAGCAGTTTCGTGACGGCGCGATGCAAAACGGGGTCAAGGAAAAAGTGGCGGACAAGATCTGGAACGACTGGGGCGATTTTGCCCAATACGCCTTCAACAAAAGCCATGCCACCTGCTACGCGCTGGTTGCCTACCGCACTGCCTGGCTGAAAGCGCATTATCCGGTGGAATTCATGGCAGCGCTGCTCTCCCTGGAAGACGATCCCGCCAAGGTTCCAGTAAAGATTGAAGTCTGCCGGGCGATGGGCATCAAGATCATTCCGCCCAACATCAACCGCAGCGACCGGGAGTTCAGCGTGCGCGAGAATGAGGTCCTGTTTGGGCTGAAAGCGATTAAGAACATCGGCGAGGCAGCGATCAACGCCATCGTGGAGGAGCGAGAAAAGAATGGCCAGTTCGCCAACGTGTTCAATTTTTGCTCAAGGCTTGACAGCGGTGCTGTGAACAAGACCGTTTTAGAAAGCCTGATCGCTAGCGGGGCGATGGACGAACTGGAGGGTTCGCGGGCTCAGAAATGGGCGGCGATCGAACAAGCGCTGTCCTTCAGCACCGGAGAGCAGCGGGACAAAAAAATCGGGCAAACTTCTCTATTTGACATCATCACGGAAGACGACCAAGCTACAGACTATTATCCCCCGCTGCCTGTGGAAGATCCCTGGAGCTACGCATATCAATTGGAAAAGGAAAAAGAAGTGCTGGGCTTTTATATGGGCGGGCATCCTTTGTATGAATACAGCACACTGATCCGGCACCTGACCAATGCTGACTCGCAAACCGCAAAGACTAAAAACGGCCAGGATCTGGTGCTGGCAGGCATTGTTTCAGCTATCACCCGCAAGCGTGACAACAAGGGTAATCCTTACGCGTTTGTGGAGTTCGAGGATCTGGCGGGAAGATTCGAACTGGCGCTCTTCAATCAGGATTATCAGGACCATTTCAATAAACTATCAACAGGCAGCATCTTCCTTATCTTTGGTCACCGCTCAGGTTTCAACGGTAATGAAGAAAACATGCTGAGGGTCAGCCCCAACAAGCTCTTCGCGCTGAGTGACCTTCCCGCCGCACTCAAAGGAGAACTACGCTTGAGCATCGACCAGGAGGGATTTTCCCCGGAATTCGTCAGCGAGTTCGAGCACCTTACTGGTAAATCCAGAGGGGCTTTCGCGGTCAAAACAACCCTTGTATTGAGCGATGGGGATAAGATCACTTTAGAGGCCCAGAACAGGATTTTTCCTGCCAATGAACTGCTAAAGTGGTTGGAAGATTGTAAAATCGAGATTCAACTCAGGTTGGTGGGCAATGACCAGGTGGGTTAGTTTTCTCCTGCTCGCGCTTATAGCAATAAGTCGATTGGGAGCGCAGGACATTATCTACGAACATTATCGGGACGGAGTGGACCTCTGGGTCATGATCCCATACAATACCTTGAATTTCAAGCGCAACAGCGAGCGTGGTAGTTTTGACCTTAACCTGGAGATCAAGAACCTGGCGACAAAGAAAGTACTAAACCTTGAGCAACGTTTGGAGATAGATAAGCAGGACTGGCTCAATGACACTGCATTGCTGGCCAGCTTTCGGGAAGAACTTGCTCCCGGTAAGTATCAAGCGCTACTGAGACTCAAGAACCGGGATCTGGGCGACAAAACCGATCTGAAAAAGACTTTTATTATTGAAGAGACATTTACAGAAATCGGTCAGCCGTATTTCATAGTTACCAAAAACGGACTGCGATACTTACCGGGTAGCCTTGAAAAGCTACCGGTGCCAGTCGATAAATGCGAAATACGGCAGCGCTTTAGCGTTGTTTTGGACAGCGTGCGGGTGGATTTGGGCAACCGGGTCGCAAACCACAGCATGCCGGCTTCCGAATACGTGACAGACATCACAGAGATCGCAAATGGAGAAGGTGTCCCTAAGGTGGAGATCAGCCTCTTTGAGGGCAATATCCGTTATCACATGAGCGCTTTTCTTTATGATCAATGGTTCGCATACAACGCCCGTTACAGCTATGAAGACCAAATCCAGCAACTCAGGTACATAGCCAATCAGAACGAATGGAAAACCCTCAGAGCGGTGCCAGAGGATATGTTCGCGGAGGTAATCGAGCGATTTTGGGAAGCGCATGATCCCACTCCGGGCACGATCCGCAACGAGTATCGCGAGAATTTCAGCCAAAGGGTGATAATCGCCGATGAACGCTATACCATACATAAAAGATTGCAGGGTTGGAGCTCAGACCGGGGTAGAATATACATAAAATACGGCGATCCGGACGAAACGCTCTTTGAAGTGCATCCGATCGACCTGTATCCATATATCATCTGGACCTATTACAGGCAGAATCTTGAGTTCGTTTTCACCGACAGAGGGGGATTCGGCCAGTACAGATTGGAGAATAAAGATGAAGAGTATTAAGTTGTGGGCGTTGGCGATCCTGATCGGAATAGCTGCGCAGGGTTACGGCGCTGGAATCAACTTTCACGTTAGCAGCCAGAGATTTTTGGACAAAGACAAGAAGACTGTTGTCCATATCGATTACCAGATTCCTTACAACAATTTGGTGTTCCTCGCCCAGAACGGCGGATATTTCGCTGAGGTCGCGATGAATATCGAGGTTTTCAATCAGGATAGCCTCCTCTTTCGACAAGAGATAAAAGACAATATTGGAATCAGCAACAAGGACGATGTCTTCTCACGCAAAACCTATCTGAACCGCATCAGCTATTATCTTGACGATGAGCCTTATCAGTTTCGCATCACGGCTACAGACCTTAATTCGCAGAATTCCTCGCAAAGAGTGTTTACGGCATCGCGTCTGAATCCCGCCACCCTTCTCAGCGATCTGGAACTCTGTTCTGTCGTGAGGGCGGACAGCACCTCCTATCTGGAGAAATTCCACCGGGGCAACACTCTGTATCAAACCCAGCCGTCCCTGATCTTCGACAAAGCATACAGCGACTATGTAGCGCTTTTCTTCGAGGTCTATTCCACTCCCGGGCAAAGAGAGAATTCCGGGCTGTTGCTCCTTACTGTGGAAAAAGACAGCCTGATCGTGTTTGACCAGATCCTGGACTTTCAACCCAAGCGAGACCACGAAGGACTGACCCTGAAGATCCCTATCGCTGAACTTGAAGCCGGCAAGTATGTGGGATATCTGGATTACCAGACAGGCGATGGAGGAGAACAGCGGGAATTCGTCTTCTTTGTGACGGAACCGCTTCAGGAACAGTATTTTGTATTCCCTAACAGTGACGATGACTTCAGATTACTACGCTACTATATGGGCAATTCGCTTACTGCTGACTGGAAAAACTACGATCAGGAAACCAAGCGCAGATATATCTCCCAAGCCTGGAAAAGCGTCGCTCAGTCAAGCAGCCTGGGAATCATGGCGATGCTTGACCTGGTGAGGGAAAGAGTGGATTTCGTGAACCGCAACTTCGGCCATTTCGAACCTGGCTGGACGACAGACATGGGACGGATCTACATTCGCAACGGACCTCCGGACGAACTCGACAAAGACACCACTTCTGATGAAACCAGGTATGTGCGCAAGGATTACCAGATCTGGAAGTATCGGAGCGGGAAGAAAGCTGTGTATCTTTTTGTAGACATCCAAATGAGCGGAAACTACAAGTTGATGTATGTGGAAAACGATGATGACGAGAGTTCGAATCCCGATTATCTCAGATATCTGGGAGACGATTTCGACACGTCGCTGCTTGACAATTGATCAGATTACCGGTACAAACGCATCCATCATGTGTTCGATCTTGAATGTATCAGTGTCGGAAAAATGCAACAGTATGATAATATCGAACCGGATTCTTGGCTTGACACATTCAGGATGCTGGTTAATGTATCTTTGAGCGGCTAAAGTTATGCGCTTCTGTTTTGTGTAAGCCACGTTCATGAGCGCTTGCCGGATAGAGTGTTTTGATCGTGTTTTTACTTCGACGAAGACGAGATTTTGCTCATCCTCAGCGATGATATCAATTTCGCCTCCGTCGGTGCGGTAATTCCTGCACACAATGTCGTAACCTTTGCCTGTCAAGTATTTCGCAGCAAGGTCTTCTCCGAGATGGAAGAGATCGGTTGCTTTTCGTTTGTACATGTGGCAAAAAAAAACTTGACGTAAATTATGTCAATCAGATTAGTGATTCAGTTGAGAAATAATAAAACACACCGAAAGGTGGAGGGAAGTATGAGAAGAATTATTTTGAGCGTGATCGTTCTGGCAGCCTTGGCAGGCACTTTGCAGGCTGCGCCATTCCAGACCCTTGGCCTGCTGAGGACGCCTGACGCGTATGTTTTACCTCACAAAGCGGCTGAGTTGGTTCTTGTGGGTTATTACCGCAATGTCGAGAGACCCTCATATGTCGATCCAGACAAAGCAGAGGGATTCTTCCCCTACGGCATGATCGGAGTTGGGTTGCTGGACAGGGTTGAGCTAGGTTTTTTTGGCGGGGACGATATCTATTTTATGAATGCCAAAGTCAAGCTGATCCAAGAGACTGAGAAGTTCCCGCAGATATCAATCGGCATGGATAACATTTTTTCCACCGTGAATCATAGCAGAGCTCAGGATTACACTCCAGCAAGCAATCCAGATGTTTCTTGGGCTGCCCATCCCGATAAAACTGACTACGAATACTATTCCCCATATGTAGTAGCGTCTAAGCAGGCAGTTTTTGGCGGTGTTTCCTGGATGTTCAATCTGGGTGTGGGCGGCAACCGTTTCACTGGCCAGGTGCCTCGTTCCCGTTTGTTTAGCGGATCATTCGCCTCAATCGAGATCTCGCCATTTAGAGACTTTGCTTTACAAGGCGAGTATGACGGAAAGGACTTTAATGCAGGAGTTAAGTATTCCTTTGACAATTTTACGGTCAAGCTTTGCGGCGAGGCTGTGGAAGATCTGGCCAAAGAATCTGAAGGAAATGAATACCAGCATAATACCCGCGTCGCGCTTGGCGTCTCATACCTGTTCGATAAATATGCCGAATCGCAGCGCAGGCCTGATATCCGGCCCATTGTTAGAACCACTGACCTCGACAACTCAACCGTAGTTACCAATGGCGAAGTTCCAGTAACAACTCAAACTGGAACGGAAGTGGCTATAACAACTCCTGGGACCACTACCCCGCAACTTGTGGAAACAAGCGCTTATAAAGAATTATCGCCCGAGGCCAAGGAACTGCTTGCCGAGTTGAGAAGCTTGAGAGAAGAAAGGCAGAAAGCACAAAAAGCCCTGGAAGACCTGCGCAAGTGGCTGCAGGAACTTAAGGAGCAAAACGAATAGTTAAGCGCATAACAATGTTTTAATGCTTGGTTACAGTACTTCCCTTTATTGTTTAGAGATTCAGGATGCAACCCCGGCTGCATCCTGAATCATTCCGAATAGCGGATTTTATATTAAGAAGTTTTTGAGAGCAGGGTTATGAATCAATACCTAAAGTTATATCTGCTGGTCGCAATAGTTTGCGCGTCTTTCAATATGGCCTTCGCGCAATCGGTTAATTTGCCGGCTGATGACCGCAAAGAGGCCTATTCAGACGTTGGAGTCCAGGAAGCAATCGACTTCATGATCAATAGGCTGCCAAAACTGATCACGGAAAACAAAGCACAAGCTTTGGATGAGTTTGACAGATACGCCGATGCCTTGAACAGCTTGGACGAAAACGACGTCTTGTTTATGGTTGGGCATTTATATGCGGTTACTGATCAGGCCAAAGAGGCGATTGCCACTTTCGGGCAATTGATCGATGATCCCAGATTGGGTGAAGATTCAAGACGCATGCTTAACCTTCTGCTCTATTACCGAGCTGTTTATTACCTCCAAAACGAAGACAGGCAGGCAACGCAGTCCTTTCTGCAGGATATTCTGGAGCAGTTTCCAACGGGCAAGTATTATCCCGTCTATCTTTATCTTTGGGCAGACCTTGTCTCGGAAAGCGATAATCAGGACCAGATCACTCGCTTCATTGATAATTACAACAATGACCGCCTGTGGCTCGAACAAACTTTTAAACCAAGCAAACAAGACCTTATCCAGAGGATCAATAATCTTGACCTTAACAGTTATTTCCAAGATCCCAGTGAGATGAATTATCTTGTCTTGGATAAAGATATCTCCCAGATCCAGGATGTGTTGCAGACCCTTTACAATCAGATGCAATCGCGCCTCGGACTGATGACTGCCGAATCTGTGGCCAGGATCTCTGAAGAAGAGACCAGGCTCCTGGAAGATGTCAGAAGCAGCCTCAAACTATATCGCAATCCCCCTGAATTGAACTTGGAAACCCTGGCCAGGGTTGACACCTTGGACGCGGGATCCGCTGCCTACCGGGATTACCAACTCGGCGCTTTGATCCTTGAGCAGCTTAAGGGAACAGCAGAGTATTACGGCGACGTGCTGGATATCATGGACCGCTTCTTTGAAAACAAGTATGAGCTCTTCACGAGCGAAGATCCAGCAGTCGCCAATACGAACTATTCAGATCTGGAACTGAAGAGACTTTTCGATATCGAGAAAAACATCTACGTATATACTGATCTGATCAGCGCGATCGACGCTGTGATGGCCGATCCGAATTATCTGTCGCTTAATACTGATCTGCGCCCACAAAGGCAGGAGTATCAAGAAAAACTGACTGATCTGCAACAGCGCAAGCAGCGTTATTTATCCGTCCGCGTTCATGAGCAGGACAGCGAAGAAGCTCTATTTACCGAATTTCTCGAAGAATATTATGCCCTCACACGTGAAAAACGGCTCTTCGACGAAGTCATCCCGGATGCTGAAAGTGTCATGTATTCACTGATCAGGGAAAACTACCCCAAACGACTGAAAAACACAATGTTGCAGCAGCGAACCCTGGCAGGGGCAACCGCGGCTAGCAATATCTCTGTGGGCGATGACATGACATCGTTCATCACCAATCTCGACTTTATCTATCTCCAAATGGACTACAGGAAACTTCGCTACGAAGAGCAGACTGCCAAAGCCAGGGTGAGTACGCTAAGCGAAGAGGAACTTCAGTCCCAGTATGCCTATTTACAAGAAAGAAAAAGGAATCTTCTGCGAGACCATCAGGACTTTCTAAGCCGTAATTCACAGATCGATCAGCTTGAGCAGCCCAGCGGCGGATTCTTGCTGAATAACGCCATCATTTATTACAACATGGCGGAACTCCAATATGCAGTGGATCTCGATAAACCTGAGTTGGCACTCGACTATTACCGCAGGGTGCTTGAGATCGATCCCGACTTTTTCCTGAAAGACTATGCCCTGTATAATATCGCCTACACCAGCAGCGAGTTAAAAAAAGACAGGCTTGACGTCGCGATCTCAGAGTTCCGCGCCAGCAACTCCTCAGGTGGCAGGCCCCAGAACCTGAAGTATAGGGCGGAGGATTTCTCCGAAGCCATTCAAGCCTATTCAGCGCTTGCCTTTGATCCGGAGTTCGCCGATTCTCCCATGAGGGAGGAAGCTCTATACCGCCTCGGAGTTCTCAATTTCGTGATCGGATCTGACGCTGACAAACCAGTTGATTATTACGCCCAGGCACGCCAGTGCTTCGATACTCTCTATTCCA
>CAZKAA010000008.1:0-23306 GCA_964550575.1 uncultured Candidatus Cloacimonadota bacterium | reverse complement strand
ATCCTACACTCTTTCCCTACACGACGCTCTTCCGATCTATACTCTCTATTCCAATACGGATAGTAGTTATAGGTGGGAAGCCCTCTACCAACGCGCGTGGGTCAATATGAACCAGGGGGACGAACAATCCCTGGATCTCGCTCTTCAGGATTTCATTACCCTGATCGCCGCAGTTGATGACGGGCAGATAAAAGACCCCTATCTTGCCGAAGATTATAAATCCAACGCCGTAGACAACATCGCTTATACCCTTGTTGCCATGGATGGAGTTGAATTCAACCAGGTCGCACGAGGCGTCGCCAAGATTGAAACCGCGCTGGCGAACTTCGAAGACAGAGAGATGGTGAACCGCGTAATTGACAAAGCTACCGAGCATAAGACAGGTATGCAGGCCACGCAGCAAGCCATCGATTATCTGGAACTCCGACTCAGGAACGCTCCCCTGGACCTGCATAACCCGTCAATCGTGGACTCGATAGTAGTACTCTACCACACGCCTGGACTCGTTTTAAGGCCGGGGCAAGATCTTGCCGCGATCAAAACCGGCAAGGATGAGTTCGTTGTCTCCAGCTACAGCAATAGTTCAGACTGGTATCGCAGAAACGTTGCCAACGCAGATCCGAGCCAAGCTGAACTCGCCAGGCAGCTTACGGTGATACGAAACGCATATGAAAATATCCGTATCCGCAAGTATAATGATCTGGTTAGCACCGTTTCTGACCAAGCATATCGGGATTATAACTCCCATCTCGCGGAGTTCGCGTCATACCGGGAGCTTTTCGGTGACACCTACGCTCAGTGGCAGGCAGCCAACGAAAAGAGCAACACGCTGATTAAAACAATTCTGGCGGAGAAACGCAACACCAATCTGGACAAATTCGCGGCTTATCAAAGCCTTCGCCAATACAACGACGCCTACCCGCCGCAGGTGAATCCTGATTACCTCAACAACGAAGGGCTGGCTTACAAGTATGCCAAAGATATCTTTCAAGACCTGGAGATAAGATACTCAACCGCGGGGTTTGTTCCCGAGCCTGGATTGCCCTCAAATCAAAAAGACCTCTACGGGTTCTTCCGCGACGCGTCTCTGCGCTTCAACAACGTTTTGGGCATGAGCGAATTCAGTTCAGACCTTCAGAAATCTAATTCCGCGCAAGTGATGATGTATCTGGCTGAAATTGAGCTTTCGATGAACATGCCTGAGCTTGCCAAATCAAGATATACGGAAGTTCTGACATACAAGAACGAACTGGATAAAACTACCTTGCTTTCCATCTACCTTAACTTGGCAGAGATCTACGAATCGGAAAAGCAATTTGCCCAATCAGAAGAGAACTACCGTGAAGCCATCAAATACGCCGCGAACCCGGCGGATGCAAATGCCATCGACCAGTTGGTCAAGCTTCAAATCCAAAACAGCTACCAACTGGCAGAACAACAGGGCGATTTTGAGCTTGCCGGAGATCGCTATCTGTTGATGTCCCAAGAATACAAAGCAGACCAGGAGAAGTATTTCGGGTATCGCTATCAAGCCTCAGAAGCTTATAAAAAAGCGCGCAGATATCAGGAAGCGCTTGATCTTAAGTTGGAACTCGCCAAATCTAAGACAGCCATCCAGGATGTGTATTATCTTTATTACGAAGCCTGGACCATCGCCGAAACCAACATGGTGAACAAAGCCTATGCCCAGCGTCTTAAGAACGAATTCGTTGCCCTCTATCCTGCCAGTAACTACGCGTTCAACATCCGCGTGGAAGAGATAGAGGCACTGCGTGGCAACCAAGCCCAGAAACCGGAAGCCGCAAGGATGTATCTGGCATTGCACGATGAAGTGAGAGCAGGCAAGATTGACAGCGGAGACGTGACCCCGGAGGAGATTTACCTTTGGGCGGTGAGCGTATATCAGGAAATTGACGACAAAGACAGGATTGTCGAGCTTCTGGATTACTTTACAAAGACTTATCCCAATAATCCCAAGAATAATGATTTTCTGATGATTCTCGCCGACGAGTATCTGGCTCGGGGAGATTTTAGCAAATTCGAAAACTACGCCCGCCAGTTATACCTAAGGGACAATACCAAATCAGATCGCTACCAGTTTACCGCCAACCGGAAACTGGGAGACATCGCGGCTGAATTTGACGCAGCTTTCACTGCGGGAAACTGGGACCTGGCATTCAGAAAGCGGGACGAGTTCAAGAACATTGAGACAGTTTACGCCAGAGAGGGCCTGACTCTGGACAACTCGCAGGCTTACAAGGCTTTCGCTTTTGCGGAACAGCAATATAAGGAAATGCAAATCAGGCAGCAGTATCTGGCTGAGTTTGATAAGCAGATTAGCGCGGTGGAGAAGGGCAAGTTCCTGACTGCCACTCCGAATTCTATGGTCCCGGTGGGCAAAACAACCACCTGGAACAACCACCTCTTCGGCGGCAAATACAACTATGTGCCAAACCTTCAGGACTATGTCGACTCAGATTACCGGAAGGTTATGAGCGTCCTCGACAGAGACAATGCTGACATATTGGACAACCCGCGCCGCCTTCGCGCTCTCATGGTGATCGGCAAGCTGAATGAACACGCTGCGGATATCATCGAGGGTCAGATAATCCGTTATTTCAATATCACAAACGAGATGGCAACCCACAGGACGACCCTGACCGACGGCTCCATGCAATATGACTCTGTCATAACAGGGCAGTTGCAACCATACGCCGCGCAGTTTGTTGAGTCGTATAGGACAACATCAAATGATATCTATCTGAATATCTTCGACAACTACATCACAGCCGGCTACAGGGATCAGTATACCGATCTCGCGGAAAGCATCCTCCAGCAGAGAAACCTGCTGCCTGTCTACGAGCTTAAAAACGAACCCCTGACCAAGGATTGGGATGTTACGCTGAAACTGCCGGAAGGCGGAACTACCAAGCTTAAATCAGGAATAAATGAAGTGACCACCCCCAAAGGATTATCACTCGGTTCACTGACCATCCCCGCCGGACATGCTTTATTGGTGAACAAGCAGCTTGAACTAGAACAAGTGCCACAATACGTGTTTCTCAACATCGCCTATCCTTTCGATCCAGTGATCTCCATTAACGGCGAACCGTTGTCCCCTGTGTTCACCCCGATCGACACTTTGGGCACGCAGACCGGAAAACGTGTGCACTATGCGATCCGGGTTGACGGCTCATTCTGGAAACAAGGCCAGAATGATATCGCTGGTGAGTTTGCCAATGTGGGCGAAGAACCTGTCGCGTTTGACTTTGGAGCCACATTGGTTTATCCCGCCCAGATTCAGATGGCTGCGGCTGCTGTTCCGTCTCAGAAATACGTTACAAACGGCGATTGGGTGGCAGTCATGGTCAACGCCGAATCTGGCAGCGAGCTTCGCTCTTATGCTCTCGTATCGGAGAGTTTCGACCTTGATATCGTAGATACTTCCGAGTATCTGTCCAATCCGTCGGTCAAACCGATCTGGATTAATGAGGCTGGGACTGATCTTGTCCCTCAGGTCACTTTCGAGTATGAGTTTGAGATCGCTTCAGAGGGCGGCGAAGTGAACCTGGATTTCGTCGCACCGGACAGGGCAACCATCATTTTAAACGATCAGGTGCTGCTGGAGAATTATCCGGTTGATTATGATGTCGATCCCTTTGTCCTTTATCCACGCAGGATCGCGATCCCCACGGATATTCTGGTGGCGGGCACCAACAAGATCCAATTCCAGATCAGCAATATGTCCCCCAACCGGGGATTAATGGCTGAGATCAGCATATTAAACCCGGACAAGGAGTAAGTTCATGCGCAAACTACTGATTATCTTTTCCCTTTGGATGGCTGTGGCCCTTGCCTTGGGGCAAACAACCGATCAGCCCAATCCCGCAGACACTGCCCCTACGCCTGCGCCGAATGAACCGGTAACGATCGCCACGCAGGATCTGGACATCCAGATCAAGGCATTGATCCCCGATATCAGCTTTTTCAAGCTTAAAACAGACACATACGCCCAACCAGGCGACTACAAATATACGATCAATCTTGAAGTAATCAGAAATGAAAGCAGTATACTACTTACAAATTGGAAAAACGAAATAACTAAATGGCTAGAGGAGTCAAAATGAAAGCTAAGACCTTCGTTCTCGTAATATTGATGCTTGTCATCGGTTTGGGAGCCCTGTATGCGGAAGACAAAGCAACAGTCAACCTGTATACAATCTTCCAGGACAGTAATGAGCAAGGATTTTTCGGATACCTAATCCTATTGACCTTCATCGTTGGAATTGTGTATGCCATCATCCGCTACTTCCAGCTGTATCAAAGGGAAAAGATCAACGCCGGCAATCTTTACAAAAGTTTGAAAGGCTACATTAAAAACGATCAGATCGACGAAGCGATCAAGATCACAGACAAGATGAAGGGCACAACGCTGGGATTCATCTTCTGGAGCGGTCTCTCCGTGTATAAGGATGTGCGTAAAAGCGCCAAGGGCGAAGACCTTAACACCCAGGTTCAGAACGCATTTGACGAAGCAGTGCTGCAGAAAGTGTACAAGCTTGACGCCGGACTGTTCTGGTTCGACACTCTAGCCCAGATCTGCACCTATCTTGGTCTGCTGGGAACGATCTGGGGACTGCTTTACGCTTTCGCGTCACTTAGCAGTTCAGACCTTCCCGACGCCAACAAGAACATAGAGCTTTCCCGCGGCATCAAGACAGCGATCGGAACCACCGCGCTGGGTTTACTGGCCGCCATTCCATTGACCTTGATCAAAGGCGCTCTGCTAACCAGAGCGCAGCGCATTATCAACGAAATCGACGAGTACAGCGTAAAACTGATAAACTACATCAACATCTCAGCAAAAGGATAATACCATGGCATATCGCCCTTCAGCCGCAAGAAACCAATCTTCAGCATCGGCTCCCAAGGTGCCAAATCTGGTTCCGATCATGAACCTGTTCCTCACCATCGTTCCGTTTCTGATGCTGATGCTGGTGATAACACAGGTGGCATTGGTGGCCTTTAACTTTACCGAAGGCGCTTCTGGCGGTGAGGGGAGTGCCGGGGGCGGAGCCGACCAGAAAGAACGCCTGGAAGTTACTGTGATCATAATGGCATCTGTGGATGACAACCGCACAACATATCCTGGGTTTGAGATCAGAGTCACTCCCGCCGATAAAGGCACTAGTCCTGATTCCTTGGGATTGTTCAACGGCCAGTATGATTACAAGGCCTTGGACCTTACTTTGCAGGCGATAAAAAACAGTCATTCCAACCTTAACGACATAAGCATCGCCGCTTATGATGATGTTCCTTTCGAGATATTGATGAAAACGATCGATGTCTGCCGCAAGAACAACTTCCCCAACGTACATTACAAAGCCCCGCAGGTCAGATACTTCGGACAGGGGAGCGCAACATGAGTTATCTATTGAATTCCAAACAACTGAACCGCAGAGTTAGACGGAAGTTTGAATACTCGGAAGGTCTGTCCATAATATCCCTTGTGGATATCTTGACCATCCTGCTAGTGTTCCTGATTAAGAACGTCTCTCTCGAAGGACAGAAATATTCTGTACCCAGCAACATGCGATTCCCGGTGACCATGGAGAAGCGTGATTTGCTTGAAAACAAGGGTACGACTGTGATCCAGATCTATCCTGATCGTATTATGATTGGCGAGAAAGGTGAGTTCGGCACACTTGACGAGTTTGAGTCAGACACCACCAAACGCGAGCAGATCATGCAATACCTGCAATTCACCGCTCAGGAGATCACCAAGGACAAAGATGCCGAGGGTAAGCCTAAAACTCCCGCGGCTCTGCTAATCCAGGCGGATAAATCCATCCCCTGCTGGTACATCACGGAGTTCGTCAAACTTGGAACCAGTTCTTATTATGAGTATATCTACTTTGCCACGCTCTTGGAATCGGATTGGCTGCAAAAGAGTGAATCTGCAACCAGCGGGTAAGGAGGCATGATGGCAAAAACTATCCTAAATCTCAAACTGAGCTACAAAGGCAAACTGCTCGACATCATCAAGCAGGATTCTGACTTCACACGCTCCTGGTACATCGGAACCGACAGGCACATCTTCTGGCAGATTCTTGACGATAGCAACAAATTCCCTGCCAAACACAAACTTCTGACCAAGCAGGGTAACGACTACTATCTGCTTCTGCCGCAGGGGTCAACCATAACCTGCAGCAAGGAAGGCAAGCCTGTGGACGCCCAGTTCCTCCAACAAAACGGAATACTGAACGGCAACCAATTGAAGATCCGCAACGATATCATCGGAAAGATTCAAATCAATCCCGATTATGACATCCAGTGCGAATACGCGGAGCCTTATGTGGTCAAGCTTGGTCCAACCGAGCAGTCTGTTGTGACCTCATGCTCTCACAGACCTCCTCTATCCAGCATCGAGCGGACCAATCGAGGATTGATCTTCCTGTTTTTGATCCTGGGCCTTGCTTTCATTCTGATCTACGACATCGTGCTCAAACCTCGCACCGACAAGGTGCAGTCTATCTCCGAAATGTGGGCTGAACTGCAAAGAGCACAGCGCATTCAATTCGGAGAAGGAGCCGTCCAAGCCGGAACCCAAGCCGAACAGCTTCCCGTTCCAGAAGAAACCGAGCAAGAGACTCCGAAACCGACAGGACGACCTTCTAGCAGACCCAGCCAGGCAGGAACGACGGGGCCTTCAACTCAGAGTTTCAACCTGAGTTCCTCCGGATCCAGGCCAGGTGTTTCGCAAGCAACCATCTTAGCCGGATTTACCACTGCCCGTCCTGGAGCACGTGGAGGCACCGGATTGGGAACCCCCGGCTCTACCGGAGGCACCTTCGTTCCCAGTGCTAATGCCGGATACGCTGGCACTTATGATCCTGACGCTACATCGGGATACAATGCCAGCAGTAATATCGGCGCAGTGGTTCAAGGAACGCCACCCAGCGGCGGTGTAGTCAACAAACCTACGCAGGACGTCACATTTGTGACAGATCCCTCCAAGCTCGTAACCACTGGTCCCGGAAGCAAGCCTCAAACACAGAAACCCAGCACGGATCAAGTCGTCCAATCCACAACCAAACCTGTGGATACCAGCACTATCGAAACCAGCATCGTTCCGATCACGCCATCCACAAGCACCGCTCCCGGAGTCGACAATATCTTCGAGCAGTTGAATCCCCGCAAGAACCAGATCAAGCAATCATACCAGCGGAATGCCGCGGTGAAAGCTCAATCGGGATCGATAACAGTGCTCATGAATATTGATGCCACCGGGAAAGTCACTGCCAGTGTAACACCAAACAGCTCCAGCTTCACGCCAACATTCCTCAGCGAGATCAAGACAATCGTCGAGAAATGGCATTTCAACGTGAGCAAACCTACCAAATACCAATTTAAGATCAACCTCAGCCAAGGTTAAATAATCACAGTTACGAGAACAAGACCCCGTTTTTAGACGGGGTCTTTTATTTTACATATTCAAATCACCGCCATGAGTACTTGAGGCACAGGATGAATTAACTGATTGAAATAATTGGCTCTCGTTCAAATCAAGTGGGCAAGCTGATCGAATGTAGTTGAAATAGCCAAAATCATCTCATATGGTGAATACTCATTGTATTCCTTATATGGCTCCTGTTTCTATCCTTGGTGCGACCAAGGAATCAAATAAGAGCGAAGAAGGAGACACAGATCAAAACATCTATACTGATATGTGCCTTATCTACCCACATAGTCTGAAAGAGAGCCAAACAACTGCATCCGGAGACTATCTGGATAGAGGAAGTTTTCATTGACACATTTGCCCCCGCATCCTTGCTTCACCTCATGTTTTACTATGCTGTCCACCTGCCGATATCCCTGATTAAGGAGTTTCACTACACATACACGCAAAGAATACCCGAGGGTTCCCGCGTTCTTGTTTCTTTCAACCGGAAAGAAATGATCGGCATAAGCGGGTCAGCGCGTAAAGATGCGCCTGACATTGCACTAAAGTATAAGCCCATCCTTGAAGTATTGGATACTCAGCCTGTTTTGGACAAATCCCTTCTTGATATTGCCAAATGGATGTCTGCATACTACAATTGCTCTATGGGCAGCGCTTGCTTTGCGATGCTTCCTTCATGGTTGATCCCGGACGTCGATGCCGAGGTGCGCTGGCTGGTTTCCGATATACCAGCCGGATTTGAATCATTGGCAAGCGCTCTACCCATCGGCCAAAGCAGGCATATCTCAGAACTGAGGAAAGCTCTGAAGGGCAAACCTGTGCTGAGGTTGATCGAACAGGCAGGCGCGTCTGGTGATTTGGAAGTAATCAGAAAACTCAGCGCACGGGATAAGCCGAAAACGGTGAACTTCGTTAAAGTGGCTAATCCCGTCCCGGACATGGCAGTCTTCACAGCGCGCCAGAGAGAAGCGATGCAGATGATCCTGGCTTTGGGCAGGATGGAATTCCCTCTTTCTGAGATTAGCGAAGATATAAGCTATTCCCTTGTTCACGCGCTGCAAAAGAAAAACGCGATCAGTATAATCCCGAAGAAGATTGAGCGCGACTTCTTTCAGTATGATGCAAATGCCGGGTCAAAGAAGGTGGTCCTAAACTCAGAGCAAGAACAGGCAGTTACTGGGATCGGGGCTCTGAGGGAAGGATACTCGGCGCATCTGCTTTATGGCATAACCGGCAGCGGCAAAACCGAAGTCTACATTCCCCTCATCAGGGACTGCTTAGAGCAAGGGAAAAACGTTATATTCCTGATTCCTGAGATAGCCCTCACGCCGCAGATGGTGGAAAGGTTCCAGGGTGAGTTCGGATCGATCCTGGCGATCAGCCACAGCCAACTGAGTGATCGCCAGCGCTTGCAGCAGTGGCAGCGAATCGCACAAGGCGGGTGCAGGATCGTGATCGGAGCGCGCAGCGCGGTGTTTGCCCCCATGCCAAGGCTCGGATTGATCATCGTCGACGAAGAACACGAACAGACTTACAAACAAGACAACATTCCCCGCTACAACGGCAGAGATCTAGCTGTGATGCGCGCACACTTCTCTGCCGCAAAGATTGTACTCGGTAGCGCCACTCCCTCCCTGGAGTCCTGGTATAACCAGCAATCAGGCAAGTACACGCTGCACTCATTGAATAGCAGACCGCTGGATGTCAAGCTGCCGGAGGTTCGCATCCTGAATCTGGGCGAAGAGATTGGAGAGCAGATGCTTTCCGATGATCTGATCGCTGCGATCAATCAGAGACTGGAACGAAAAGAGCAGGTTATCCTTTTCCAGAACAGGAGAGGTTTTTCTTCATTTATGCAATGCCTGAAATGCGGCGAACTGGTCAAATGCCCCAATTGCGAGATCAGCATGTACTATCACCGCGACCGCGAGGAAATGCACTGCCATTATTGCGGCCACGCGACGCCCAGCCCCAGAAAATGCCCCAGTTGTGGAGGATTCAGTTTCTCATACGGTTCTCCAGGTACCCAGAAAGTTGAGGAGATACTGCATATCCTGTTTCCGCAAGCCAGGGTGTTGCGTTTGGATTCCGATTCCGCCCGTCGGCGCGATGCCCATAAGTCCATGTATCGCAGGATGAAAGACCGGGATGTGGACATTCTGTTAGGAACGCAAATGATCTCCAAAGGCTTGGATTTCCCCAATGTCACTTTGGTGGGAATCATCAATGCCGACGTGAGCCTGAACATTCCGGATTTCCGCTCCGCCGAACGTACCTTCCAGCTTTGCACCCAAGTCGCGGGGAGGGCAGGGAGAGCAGACAAGCGCGGACAAGTCATAATCCAGACCCACAATCCCAACCACTACGCCATTGTGTTCGCGGGAAAGCAGGATTACCCGGGATTTGCCGAGGAGGAGATGTCTTATCGGCGAAGACTGAACTATCCCCCTTACTACCGATTGGCTAGGATTCTCTACCAATGCCTGGACGCCAACCTGCTGGATCAGGAGATGGAAACCCTTTCCGCACTAAGCTCCCGGTTAGCATCTTCTTACAAGGATGGAGATGTCTATCTGCTGGGTCCTGTTCCCGCTCCTTTTGCCAAGCTTAACAATTACCATCGCCAGCATGTCATTATCAAGGGACTCAATCCAGCGCTTATAAGCAATGTCATTGGAAGGCTGACATCGGACTACAAGCCGCCTCAAGCGATACACGTTGCGGTCGATGTAGATCCGCTCAGCCTGATGTAAGCCGGTCAACATTTCGCTTGCCAAAAAACTCCATTATTAAAAGATGTGGACATCAAAGGAGTGTCAAATGACTGATAAAGAAAAACACAACTGCGGCTGCGAAGGCGATTGCCAGGACGGTCACGACGACTGCGAATGCGGCAGCGAGGATTGTTCCTGCAACACCATCAGCCTGGAGATGGAAGACGGCACCGTCCGCGATTTTATGATCCTGGGTGACCTGGAGCATGAAGGAAAACACTACATCGCTTTGGCGGAAGTCGACTCCAACGAATATGACATCATGGGCATGACCGTCGAAGAAGACACTGTGGAATTGCAAGTGATCGAAGACGACCAGGAGTTTGAACTCATCGCTCAAAAGTTTGACGAATACTTCTCTCAAACCGAAGAGGAAGAAGAATAAGCCCCTGCGCCATAAAGAATAGTAAAACCGCAATTATCTTGTTGCAAGTATGAAACGGGTTGACCTGATCCTGCGTGATTGCCGCCAGTTACTGACGCTAAAGGGTGGCAATACCCCTCGCACCGGCTCAGTAATGAACGATCTCGGCATCATGGAAGACGGAGCGGTTGCCGTCCTGGACGGTATAATCGTAGCTGTCGGAACCACAGCCGAGATCACGGAGCAATACATCGCGACAGAAGTTGTTTCCGCCCACGGCAAGCTGGTCCTGCCGGGATTTGTGGATTGCCACACCCATCCTGTGTTCGTGCGTACCAGGGAAGACGAGTTCGCCATGCGCCTGGCTGGGCAAAGTTACGTTGAGATATCCCAGTCAGGCGGCGGGATACGCAGTACGATCAAGACCACTCGCGCCGCTTCTGAGGACTTGCTGTTCGACCTTGCCCGCCAGCGGATAATGAAAATGGCTTCCCTGGGCACGACGACCGTCGAGGCGAAAAGCGGTTACGGACTTGACACTGCCAGCGAGCTAAAGCAGCTTGGAGTGATTGACCGCCTGGCAAACGAACTTCCGGTCACGATCGTTCCCACTTTCATGGGAGCCCACGAGTATCCCGACGAGTATAGGAACGACCACGAAGGATATCTGGATATACTCTGCCGCGAAATGATACCCGCTGTTGCCAGGCAGGCTATTGCCTTGTTTTGCGACATCTTCACCGAAGACCATGTATTCAGCGTGAGTGAATCCCGCCGTGTTTTATCTTGCGCCCGCGATCACGGTTTGAAGCTGAAAATTCATGCAGACGAAATTGTGCCGATTGGAGGCGCGGAACTCGCTGCCGAAATGGGCTGCGTTTCCGCCGATCATCTTGGAGCAACTTCGGACGCAGGCATCGAAGCCCTCAAGGCTGCGGGAGTCATCCCGGTCCTGTTGCCCGCCACCTTGTTTTCACTGCGCAGCAAATCCTATGCCCGCGGCCGCGAAATGATTGACCAGGGACTTCCTGTCGCACTCGCCACAGACTACAATCCGGGAAGCTGCAATTGCGATTCCATGCCCCTAACCATCAGTCTTGCCTGCCTGCAGATGGGGCTGACGCCCGCCGAAGCGATCTCTGCCGCGACGGTAAACGCCGCTCATGCCTTGGGGTTGGGAGACCTGGTGGGCTCCCTGGAACCAGGTAAACAAGCTGACTTTGCAATCTGGGACATCCCCTCCCACAACTTCATCCCCTACCACCTGGGCAGTTCCCACATCACCGCCGTTTACGCTAAAGGCAAATCTATCTGGCAGACCTGAGCATGACCCAATCCGGAGAAAACGCCTATACCATCCTGGAAACCCTGCATCGCTCGAAGCATTTCTTTGTTTATAAGGCCAAGAACTACTTCCGCGGCAATCTTGTTACCATCAAATCCATCGAGCAGCGCTGGCGTTCGGATCCTTCGATCAACAGACAACTCAGGTTTGAAGCAGAAGCCGGACTGCGCCTTCGCCATGCGGCGATCCGCCAGACAGTCGGCCTGTTTGAGGATGACGGCACGATCTATATGGTAAGCGAGTTCATTCCCGGCGACTCGCTAAACACACTGCTGAGTATTCCAAAGATTGATATCAGTTACGCTCACGCGCGAAAGTGGCTAATCCAACTTCTGGAAGCCATGAACCACGCTCACGCCCAGAGGATCATCCACATCAACCTCAATCCCCAAAACATCATTGTCACGCCCGATTACGACGCGAAGCTATTTGGTTTCGGAAAACCCCCTGGTGCCTGGAAAACCGCCGAAGCCGAGCGTGGCGAGCTTCATCCGTTGCTGTTTTCCGCGCCTGAGATCTTTATGGAAGACAATCCTGACGAGCGATCGGACATTTATTCCCTGGGAGTCCTGGGTTATCTGCTTTTCACAGGCCAGCTTCCTTGGTCAATAGACCGGCACGAAAGCCCCTCCCTCCAGAAACAGCAGACCCTGGAGCGTCCGATTCTCAGTCCCGATCTGTTGCCCAGAAGGATTCCCCACTGGCTTTTCACTGTGCTCAACAAAGCCCTGATGCTCGACCCTGCCAGACGGTTCGCAACAGCGGACGAAATGCTCAAGGCTATCGAAGCGGAGTTGGAGATTCCCTTTGAAATCAGCCAACAGGGATTCACCGCCCACAATCTGCCTCAGGGGTCTCTCTCTTCCGAACTGCCGCTTGAGCCCAAAACACAAGCTCCGCCAAAAGCAGAGACCCCAATCCCAACCAATGCCGGGACGCGTCCCCCGCGGACTTCCGTCAAGCCTGGCGAGTCCAAAGCGCAAGAGCGGCAGGACCTCGACAAAATGAAGCGCCTCGCCCGGCGGTTTGGTATCGCCGCGCTGATCATCCTTGGGTATATCATTGTCAAATATGTCATTATCAGCGATAAACCGCGGTTTTCCAAGGTTGAAGGCCAGCAGGCGTCTGTCGAAAAAGATACGCGTATTCCCAATGAGCCTGTTGCCTTGGTCCTGATCCCCGGAGGCACCGCTTTGATCGGCAGTTCATCCTCGCTGGCGGAGGTGGACGAAACTCCCGTGCTTGAAGTAGAACTAAGCTCTTTCCATCTGGGAGCGACCGAAGTGACTCGAGCCCAGTGGGCTATGTTAACAAGCGGATACGCAGTCTCCAACGATGAAAAGGACCTTCCGGTGACCAACGTATCCTTCCTGGAAGTCGTCGACTATTGCAACGCCAAAAGCAGGGCGGAGGGTCTGGATCCCTGCTACAAATACATCGAAAACGGCATTATCTGCGATTTCAACGCCAACGGCTACCGGCTTCCCACGGAAGCGGAATGGGAATACGCCGCACGCGGCACCAGAGGCGGAGGGGCAAAGACTTACAGCGGATCAGATTATCCTGGCGATGTCGCATGGTATTCCGGCAACTCAGATTCGCGGATCCACCCTGTAAAAAAGAAGAACCCCAATTCCCTGGGCCTTTACGACATGAGCGGCAACGCGGCGGAATGGGTCTGGAACTGGTACGCGCGCTATACCAATTCAGAGGACAATCTCTACGCCGGCCCATCCATCGGGATCGACAGGGTTGCCCGCGGCGGTTCCTGGCGCGATCAGGAAAGCGACCTGCGCAACTCCAGGCGCCATCATTTCAAGCCTTTTACCCGCAGCGGCGAACTTGGCTTCCGAGTCGCCCGAACCAAGAAGTAACTGCTTATTCGGCAATCATCTGCCGCTACCCAATAATCAGATCAACCAATATCATCGACCTTGCTTTGCGAAATTTTTCTTTGTCCCCGCCAGAATCTTTTTCCTGGCTTGTCTGCTGCCCCTGATCCTCCCCTTAACCACCCCTTTGATGAACGGGAGGCAACCGGGGGGCAAGCGGGAGATAAGCGGGTCTGGATAAAGATTGGAATAGCAGCCGAATATCGTTGCCATCATTACCACGTTGTTTCTCATAAAGTCAGAACCTCAGCCAGGGAGTATCATACAGGGAGAAAAGAAGCCCGGCGACAATGGCCGGGCTAGATATGATAAGGTTTGTTGGGTTGACTTTAGAGTTTTACCGGAGTCTGGCGTAGCTCATACAGAGCGATCACACGCTGCTGCAGCAAGGAATCAACGGCTATCACCTCTTCCCTGAGTGAGTTGGCGTCAATGTTTCCCAACTTGGCTTCTGCCTTTTTCTGCGGCTGGGCATTCAGCAGATCGTCCGCGGCCGCAGTCCAATAAGGCATGTCGGCCGTGGCGGGATTGATCCAGCCCAGTTCGTAGAACATACGCAGCAGTTCGTTGGTCAGTGCTGACTTGACTGGGTTGTGGAAGCGCGTGATCCCGCCGTTGGAAGCCAGGGCGGTTCCCTCTGTTTCCAGATAGCTGGCTTGGGGCAGCAGCAAATTGGCTTTTGAGGTTGGATCGGCGAACATCTGCACTTCCACCTTGAAGCCCCCGTTCCCGGTTGCGGAGCAGCCAAGGGCGAAGGCGAAGTCAGCCGGCGCTGGCAAAGTGAATTCGGGTTTGACCAGTTGCAGGCCGTAATAATTCTGATAATCCGCGCTCTCCAGAACATTGGCAAGCGTCGGGTCCGCCTTGGCGGCGGCCATGAGAACCGAGTGCACGCTTCGCTCGCTGATCCTGTTGATGTTATAGACAAAGAGTTGTCCGGCAGCAGGTTCAAGCGCATCCAGGGAAGATAGCACACGGTCCGCGAACTTGAGAGGTTTGGCATTGTCGCTGATAACGGAACTTAGTTTCTTGCCATCGCGCTGCTTGAGCCTCAGCATGGTCCTCAGGGTGTGGCTGATCTCCCCCACCACCACGTGCTCGCTATGGCGGTCGAGAATACCGTAGGGTTCGTCAGTGGGCTGGATCGTATGAACATCAGCGCTGAAGAGTCTGTACTTAGGATTCGCGCAGAGCACGCCCTGGCTGGATTCGGCAGCCTTTCGCACAGCCAGCATCTCCTCAAGGCTTGCGTAGGGAGAAAGTTCAAAGCGCTTTGTCTTCGCTTCGGCAAGTTTATCATTGATAATCTTCGTGGCTTCAGCCCAGGATAACTCGCGCCAGTCGGTTCCATCCCTGAGCAACGGCGTCTTGAGGCGGTCAGTTCCGTACAAGGCCTGCCAGCCGAAACGCCCTTTGAAGCAGAGGTTTCTTCCGTTGAATCCGGGCGCGTCTTCGTCCGTGGCTATCCGGGCAACCACACCGGACTGGGATTCGCAAACTATCTCGCAGCCGGTGCCGCAGACTCCGCAACTCTGACGAGTCTTTTCTCTCGGCAAGGGATTGAGCTTGTAGTTCAGATTCCTTTCGACCAACGCGCCGACGGGGCATACGGCGATGCACTTGCCGCAGCTTTCGCATGTGGTTTGCGTGAGCGATTCGCCGAATTCCGGAGCGACTACGGCAGAAAATCCCCGGTAGATATAGCCCAGAACTGCCGCTCCCTGAACCTCGGCGCAGGTGCGCACGCAGCGTCCGCAGTTAATACACTTGTTGGTATCGCGAACGATGTAGGGATGGCTGTAGTCGATGGGATGCTTGTTGATGCTTCCCGGGAAGCTAAGGGCGTCAACCTTGTAATCGGAGCAGTATTCGCGGAGCTTGCAGGTTTCGTTAACCTGGCAGCCGCATTCGAGGCAGCGGTCAGCTTCGGCTTTGGCGACAGCTTCATCAAAACCCTCCTCTACTTCCGTGAAGGTGGTTTTCGCCTTTTCCAGAGCGATTTCAGGCATTACCGCTCGTTCAGCGCGTTCGAATACTGAGAATTCTTCGGGAGAAATGTCTTTGACCTTGGCTCCCTTTTTGGCATCGAACCGGTAGCAATCCGCCGCCAGCGATTCGCCCTTGAGAAAGCGGTCAATGGCTTCCGAGGCGAGTCTCCCGTCGGCGATCGCCTCAATGGCTGTGGCGGCACCACGCTGAAAATCTCCTCCCGCAAAAACATTAGCCAGGCCAGTGTGCATGGTTTTTTCGTCCACAACGGCAGTTTGCCAGCGGCTGAGGGGAAGCACCCTGCCTTCGATGAAGTTGCCTTCCTCAGCAAAGATGTCCACTTCGGGCACTTGAGATATGGCGGCGATGATGGAATCATAGGATTCGGTGAAATACTCTCCGGTTGGCTCGGGTCGCCTTCTGCCGCTGGAGTCAGGTTCGCCAAGCTTCATTTTTTCGATCTTTACTTCGCGAAGCTTGCCGTTTTCGCCGAAATACTCAACTGGGTTGCAGAGATAATGAAAGATCACTCCCTCATGCCCTGCTGCTTCTATTTCGAACGGTTCGGCGGGCATCTCGTCCTTAGTGCGGCGGTAGATCACGCTGACCTCGCAGCCCAGGCGGATGGCGGTGCGGGCGCAATCGATGGCGGTATTGCCTCCGCCCACGATGGCGACCTTCTTGCCCAGATTAGGCGTGTTGCCCAAGCTGTAGGCTTTGAGAAAATCCACGCCCAGGTAGCAGCCTTCCAGTTCTGAGCCCTTGACCGGCATGGGCACGGCTTTTTGGGCTCCCAGCGCGAGATAGACGGCGTCGTAAGTGCTCTGCAGGTCCCCAAGCATTATGTCCTTGCCCAGCATGACATTGTATTGTATCTTCATGCCGTTGGCGCAAAGAAGCTCGATTTCCCGGTCCAGGATTTCCTTGGGCAACCGATATTGCGGTATACCGTAACGCAGCCAGCCTCCGGCGGCAGGCGCGCCTTCGAATACCGTCACCTCGTGGCCGAGATTGGAAAGATAGTATCCGCAAGTCAGTCCGGAAGGCCCGGCGCCGACGATGGCAACTCTCTTGCCTGTTGAGGCTGATTTCTCCGGAATATAATTCCAGGCATCGTTGAGATCCTCGTCAGCGGCAAAACGCTTTAACTGGCGAATTGCGATGGGGTTCTCGACAATCTGGCGGCGGCACTCTTTTTCGCAGAAAGCGGGACATACCCTGCCGATTGATAAAGGCAGCGGCAAAGTGTCTTTGATAACTTTCACAGCATCGTGATATTGCCCATTGGCGATCAGGGAGACATAGCTTTGGATGTCCACATGGTCGGGACAGGCGATCTTGCAGGGAGCTTCGCAATCGGCGTAATGGTTGGAAACTAGCAGTTCCAAAGCCATTTTGCGGGCGGCGATGATATCTTCGTTTTCTGTGGTGATCTCCATTCCGGGAGCTATCGTCGTTCCACAGGAAGTGACGAAACCGCGGCGGCCTTTGACCTCAACCGCGCAGACCCAGCAAGAGCCAAAGGGTTTGAGTTCGTCATCGTGGCACAGGGTGGGGATTTCAATACCGTTGCGTCGCGCCAGTTCAAGGATGGTGATTCCGGGGTCGGTCTGGACTTTTATTCCGTTTAGAGTGACTTCAATCATGACAAAATCTCCTATCCCTTGGTGATCGCGTTGAATTTGCAAGCCTTAAAGCAAGCGCCGCATTTAATGCACTTGTCCTGGTCGATAACGTGCACTTGTTTAACCGCGCCCGAAATGCAGCCGACAGGGCATTTGCGCGCGCAAGCAGTGCAACCGATGCATTTGTCCGGAACTACCTCATATCGGAGGAGCGCGGTGCAAACTCCGGCAGGGCAGCGCTTGTCCACGATATGGGCAATATACTCATGCTTGAAATAACGAAGCGTGGTGAGCACCGGATTGGGCGCCGTCTGACCGAGTCCGCAGAGCGAACCTTTAATAATGTTAGTGGCAAGTTCTTCGAGTTTTTCAATGTCTTCGAGTACGCCTTTCCCTTCGGTTATGCGGGTCAGGATTTCCAGCATGCGCCGCGTGCCTATGCGGCAGAAAGTACATTTGCCGCATGATTCATTCTGTGTGAAGTTGAGGAAGTAGCGCGCCACATCGACCATGCAGGTTCCCGTGTCCATCACCACCATACCTCCGGAACCCATGATCGCCCCGGTGGCGGTGATACTGTCGTAATCCACAATTGTATCCAGTAGTTCGGCAGGAATGCATCCTCCGGAAGGGCCGCCCATCTGAACGGCTTTGAATGGCTTTTCGGTCTTCATTCCGCCGCCGACCTTATAGATAATATCCCTGAGGGGAATTCCCATGGGTACTTCGATCAAACCGCTGCCAGCGATCTTGCCCGCAAGGGCGAATACCTTTGTGCCTGGCGATTTTTCGGTGCCCATGGCGCGAAAGGCTTTGGCTCCATGCAATATGATCCAGGGCACGTTTGCCCAGGTTTCCACGTTGTTGATATTGGTGGGATACCCCCAAAGACCTGATTCCGCCGGAAAAGGCGGCCGTATGGTCGGCATGCCGCGCTTGCCTTCGATGGATTGCATCAAAGCGGTTTCTTCTCCGCATACGAATGCTCCGGCACCTTCCTTGATATGTAGCTCAAAGTTATAACCGGCGCCAAGGATATTATTACCCAGATAGTTTTTCTCTTCCGCTGCCGCGATCGCCACTTTGAGGTGGGCAATGGCGAGCGGATACTCCGCGCGGCAATATATGTATCCTTCATCGGCACCCATGGCGTAAGCACCGATGATCATGCCTTCGATTATCTTGTGAGGATCTCCTTCGAGGACGCTTCGATCCATGAAAGCACCGGGGTCTCCCTCGTCCGCGTTGCAGACCACAAACTTCTTCTCACTTTTAGCCGCTGCAGCGAAAGTCCATTTGAGGCCGGTGGAAAAACCTGCCCCTCCGCGGCCGCGCAGACCGGATTCCTTGACTTCAGCAATGATCTCCCCTCGAGAGGTCTGCAGAGCTTTGCGCAGAGCCTGATATCCGCCCCGGGCTTCATAGTCTTTTATGGACAGGGGGTCGATCACGCCGCAGTTTTGCAGCACTATGCGCTGCTGGTTTGCGAGCAGGTCGTTTCGGAGAGCCTCATGGTTTGCCGCAAGAATTACGTTTGAGGAGGGCAATTGGCCGTTTCTATATTCTTCAAGCAAGCCGAGGATGTTTTCGGGGCTGACCTTGCCAAGAGTAACCGAACCAAGCTTGGTACCTTGCAGTTCCACAATTGGTTCCTCAAAGCACATACCGATGCAAGCCGTGCGTTGAAGCGCGAACGCGTCCGGATTTTGCTTTAGAGTTTCCTGGAGCTTGTGGAATACGTCTTCCGCGCCTGCCGCGATACCGCAGCTCGCCAGGCCGACTTTAACTGTGATCTGTTCCATTCTGCCTCCTAAAACCTGAACTTGTCAAGGATTCCCGGAATTGCTTCCGGAGTCAGCTTTCCGAATGTCTGATCGTCGATCATGATCACAGGAGCCAGCGAGCAGCATCCCAAACAAGCGACTTCCATCAGGGTGAACTGCATGTCCGATGTGGTTACCTGGCCGCCTTCCAATTTTAAGTTCTCGATCAGCGCGTCTTTGATCCCGTCAGCGTCGGAAACATGGCAGGCGGTACCCTTGCAGACGCGTATGATGTGCTTGCCCTGCGGTTCGAGCTTGAACATGGAGTAAAAAGTTACCACCCCGAAAATCTCGGCGGCGGGAACTCCCATCTTGTCGGCTACGTATTTCAAGGCCTCGCGGGATAGGTAGCCTTCGATGTGCTGTATTTCCTGTAAAAGCGGAATCAGAACGCCCTTTTTGCCCTGATAGGCTGGAAGGATGGCATCCAGCTTACTGAAGTCGTGCTCCATTGCAACTCCTCATGCGGTTTGTTCGCGCCGACCGGGGAGCGAGTTACCCGGTTTCGGACACGCATTGCATGCTTACAGAGGAGCCTTCCTTGTCAAATAGAATCTTGTTACCGAAGCCGGACCAGCTTCCGAGACAGAGACCTTCCCCCGCCGGAAACCTTTAGCAGATAAAGTCCTTCCGGGGCAGACACCCCGCTGTCGTCCAGCCCGTCCCAAACGAGATCATGGTTTCCCGATGCCAGCTGCCGATAATTGATCTCCCTGATTTTCTGACCCCTGACATTATAGACAGCAGCATAGATTTCGGCAGGTTGTTCCAGATCCAGAGTGAGTTTAACCGGTCCCACACTGGGATTCGGCGAAGGGTGTGACAGGCGAAAGAGTTCTGGTGTTACTTGCGGATCGTCGGCAGCGGAGCCCCAGCGATCGCATCCGATGAAACCCGAGAGCCTGACCGCGTTCCCGTAACGATGGGAATTATCCAAGATCATATACCAATTCTGGTTTGCGGGAATGTTGATCTGCGCGCTTCCCGCACTAGAGGGGCTTTGATAGCAGTGCGCGCTGCAGAAATTGTCAAGGTCCAGAAATAAGGCATTATCGCCGTCCGCCATGAGGAATGAGACCGTCCCCGGAGTATCGACAACTTTGTAATAGCTGGCGGGGGCCCCCAAAACGTCGATGTCGTCCCACAGCGTCTTGCCGGAAATTGAATAGCCGTCGCTCTGAAATATAGCCCAGAAGCGATAGTCCTGCTCTGGATCAGCAGGAGGCGCCAAAGCTTCGATAATTGGCTGGGGCAGCGGCGCGGCGATTTGGAACTGGTAATTGTATGTTTCCCCGTCCACCGAACTTGAGACAAGTTGTGCGTATGTGCCTGGATTGGCTGGATAGATACCAAACATCGTTTCCGCGCGAGCCCGGTAATCACGGTTTTCCCCCACTGCGAAACTCACCATGCCGCTGTTGTCCGTATAGCTTTCGCTGTCGAAACGAACAGAGGTTTCAAAAATCGCAAGAACCACCCTTGCCCCGTCCACTGGTAAAAGATTCTGATCCACTACCTGAATGTTTATCGTCGCCGATCCTTCCGAGTAGCGATCCGTGACCGGCGTGAAAAGTCCGTCGCAGCGCTCTTCGAACACGCTGCCGAATATCTTTCCCCAACCGTTTTCATAGACCAAAGGGTTGTTCAGATAGCCGTTCACCGGTTCCCATGACACCCAGCCGTCCTCCCAAAACTCGTTCCATGTGTGGTCTGTGGAGACTGAACTAATGTTTGTGCAAGGGATAAGCGCCGTACGGGCGACGGCGGAAGTGAAGTCGGCATATTCACCGCAGCGGCCAAAGCGCTTTTCAAAGATCCGCACCGGTTGGTGCGGTCTCTCGTTGTTCGAGGTGAAGCTCATGTTCTGGTTGATCCACCAAATCACAGCGCGAGCCGCGTCTCCAGGAGAGCCGTCCCGGTTGAACAAGCTCTGGCATTGGCTCAAAGTATCACTCAGCACAGGATAGCCGGTTTCTTCATAATCGTAGAAATAACTGCGCCAGAACTTTCCTCCCTCCCAGGGGGCGACAATGTTATTGGAATGGCTTGAGTTGTTCTCCACGATGGCGGGATTGATATAGGCAGCAATCTCATCCGTAATCTTGGGCTGCACCAGATACCAGTAATAGATTTCCCGAGGCACGGAAACTTGCATCAGTTGCCCGTTCGCGTCTTTTTTCCAGTAACGGGTGGTGCTCCAATAATCGCCGCCAGCAGCAGCTGAACCGCTGTCAACTATCTCCACGTAGGGAAGTTCGGCGGCGATTGAATAGATCCACTGCGCGTTTTCCAAAAATAGTTCGGGATAGGCAAAATCCGAATTCAGGTATAGGGGCGAAGAAGTTGCCACGCAGAAAGCGATCTCGTCAACCAGGGGGTCCGGTGCGTCCAGAATGAGATCGGAAAAAGCCATCTGCCGATAGTAATCGAGTTGAAGCAAGGTGTTGCGCAGTTCGGCGCGTATCCATGAGGGTGCTTTTTCGACCGCAGCGGCGTAACCGGTTTCGGCCAGAGTGTAGCCCTCGGTTGAATACTCCTGCGCAAACAGGTCCTTGCTGTCAAACATCATGCCATACTGCTCTCCGGCTCGCAGCAGCATATCCATTTCCAATTCCAGCATGGTGATCCAGGTATCCCTGAATCCCCCATTGGTTTGAGAGGGGGCGGGATCAACCATGTCCAAACCCGCTTGCGGCTGGATTACCGACACTGCGTCGGGAATGATTATCTCTCTGGTGGTAAGTCCTCTCGGTTCAGCCCAGAGCAGGCAATGTAGCAAAACAACACCGATGGTGCAAACCTTCTTCATCTGATCTCCTCATGAAACGTGACGTGTGTTTTAAACATAGGCAAAGGCGCTATGTGTCAAGTTAAATCTGGTTCAGTTCTGATCCCAATTCAAGCAGTCTCCATACTTCAAGTACCCCTTACAAAGTGATAATGAAATCTGAATAATAAAGGTGATTTGTGACGTCAGTGACACCATGTGAAGTTTCACTTGATACTCCATAGCGGAGTTCCCCGACCGTTTTTCTTGGCAACTCCTGGTTTCAGCTTGACAAGAAGCAATATTGCTTTAGGCTGGCTATACTCAGAGACACCTTGGTTTGGAGAGAATGAATGACAGCAACATATCTGGTCAGAAAAGCGGTGATCACAGATAGCGAAGCTATCGCGGCAGTTCATATCCAAAGCTGGAGGGAGACCTATCCCGGCATCATGCCGCAACAGCGTCTGGATGGATTAAGTATGGAGCACAGCTCCAGGCATTGGCAGGCAAACATCTGCGGTGGATATACGGTTCTGGTGGCAGAAACGGAAGGACGGGTTGTGGGTTTTGCCAGTGGCGGAGAAAACTACGAATACAAGAATTGTGAAACTGGGCTGGGCAATGCCTGCGACTGCGAACTGGGTGCATTGTATCTGCTGGGTGAGTTCCAAGGCAGGGGGATTGGAAAAGCCCTGCTCCATCGCTTTGCGGAGCTCATGAAGCAGGAAAAGAAGCATACCATGATCGTGTGGGTGGCGGAAAAGAACGCATCAACAGGATTCTATCAGGCTATGGGTGGGGAATTGGTGGACAAAAAAGCACTTGTGGTCTGCGAAGTGCAGGTTCCGGTGCTTGGCTACAGATTTACACTTGAGATTTAGCCTGTCTGATTTTTTCTATTGTAGCCAGGAAAAACCCATACCAGTCTAGACTATCATCCAAACACGCAAGTTGAATCAAATAGGGATGATTTGCGCCTTCTCTCCGATATCATTACGGTATCAATACGGAATCATTACGGATTTGATCCGTAATGATTCCGTATTGATACCGTAATGATCATAGGAGCGAACCTTGAGACTTTTCGTATCTTATTGCGAGTTATAAGGTTAAAATAAGAGAAAATTAGTTTTGGCCGTTGGATGACTCCTGAAGAGTATAAGGCTAACAACATCAAGGATTTAGACACAAACTTTGATCAGCATCCATGGAAGACGAGGCAAAAAGAAACGAAGGTATTTATTATGTGGGAGGAATAATCA
>CAZKAA010000007.1:0-45390 GCA_964550575.1 uncultured Candidatus Cloacimonadota bacterium | reverse complement strand
GAAGCTGCCAACGTTGCTCCCGTTTTTGTTTCAGTTCCTCCCTCACCGGTTGAACTGGTTATCGGCGAGACTTGGAACTTCACTGTCACCGTGATTTCTCCCGAAGTGGCTCAGACCACCAATGCCGTGGTGAACACCGATTTCGCCTTGGGCGGAGTTGTCACACCTGGCAACACATGCACCATCGCCTTTTCCTACACCGCACTCGCGACCGATCTTGGCCCGCATTTGGTTACTATCATCGCCACCGATGACGGCACTCCGAATCTGTCAGCCAGTTATGAGTTCGAGATCATAGTTCAGAATCCACCCTCCCAGTTCCAGTATGAAGTCAATGCCTTCGACCTGGCCTGGTATCAAAGCATGGGCTACGAATTCCCGATCCTGTATCCGCCTTTCAACGATCCCAACGACGTGAACGCGGAGATATTGCTGAACGGCGTATCCTTCACGCCTCCGGTCTACACGCCCTATATCTTTGGGATCGCAGGAAACGAACCATTCGTTCCCGGAACCTACAGCGTGGTCCTGGATCCGCCTTACAACGCATGGCAGCCTGAAAGCGTAACCTTCTTCGATATCATCACCAACTACGCGACCGACTTCCTCGGATTCAACGAAGACGAGACGCCGGTGGAACTCAGCGCTTTCACCGCCACCCTCACTGCCCAGAACTATGTGCAGTTGACCTGGACCAGCCAGACCGAGACCAACATGCTCGGCTACCAGGTCTATCGCAACGAATCAAGCGAGCAGGCAAACTCGATCCTGATCACCCCGATCATGATCGCCGCCACCAACACCAGTTCGCAGCAGACCTATGGCCTCACGGACACGGAAGTGGAGAGCGGCCACGTCTATTACTACTGGCTCGAGTGCGTGGACATCAACAGCAGTTCATTCCATGGACCGATGAGCATCAGCGTGACGGGCGAGCTTCCTCCCGTGGTTCCTGAGATCAGTTCCATGAGTAACGCCTATCCCAATCCCTTCAAGGTCAATTCCAGCACCACGATCGATGTTGCCGTGAAAGCCGGGGAAACGGGAACCGTGACCATCTACAATCTTGCCGGCCAGGCCGTGCGGAGCTTCGAAGTAACCGAAGGCACCCACAACATCGTCTGGAACGGAAAGGACAGCAAGGGCAACGTTTGCGGCAGCGGAGTCTATTTCTACAAGCTCAGCACTCCCTCTTTCAACGTCTCCCGGAAAATGGTCATTATCAAATAATCCCTATTATCAACCTCCTCAAGCGCCTCGCATCAGCGGGGCGCTTCTTTTTGTTTGATCGAAGAAGACTGCTCTTCTGATATCGCGCCCATGACCTTTTTCGATCTGCCAAATCGTCTTGGAAGCTCGAGAGATAGTTGAATCCCATTATTGCTTATCTATCCTGACCTTGTCTCTGGCACAAGATATTCACGTTATCCTCCCGGTGGCCTCCCCCCAATCCAGCAGGAGGATAGCGGGTTGATACCAGGCAATCAGGCAGTCAGGCATAGGGCTTTCATGGGATACAATTCAACCAGGTTCAGGTAGATGACAGATAAAGCAATAAGCTAACAGATTCAAGGAAGTTCAAGTTGCTTATCTATCCATGGAGAAGAGCCTGGTTGCTACCGAGAATCAGAGTATAGACTGGGCTGCCTGGTTGCATTTCAGAGGTGTTGCATAAATTATTTCAAGGAGGAAATCCAATGATGCGCAAGAGGTCTCAGGCTGGCTCATAACATATTGTATTGACATATAAAGGCGGGGGGATTTTCTGGTCTTGATTTAGAGAGCGCAGAAACGCGCGAACTGCCGGCTGACCGGCATATCGAACAAGGAAACACACAAATGTTGGAAAAACTACTTCGTAAATTGTTTGGCGATAAATCCACACGGGATTTGACTCAGTATCTGCCAATCGTAAGCGAGATAAATACCATTTGGGAAGGGCTGGCGCAATATGACGACGAGCAATTGCGCGAGAGGATCATACAAGTTAAGGTGGAGATCGCGGAAAAACTCAGTTCGCTGAGGAATGATCTCGCCGAAGCGGAAACTCGATATCGTAACGAGACGGACGAAGCGGAAAGAAATCGCCTGGACAACCGGATCGACGAGACCAAGAAGCAGCTGAAAACCCTTACCAAATCAGTTCTGGACGACTTTCTGCCGGAAGTGTTCGCGATCGTCAAAGACACATGCCGCAGAATGGTGGGGCAGGAATATGAAATTCGCGGCCACATGGTCAAATGGAACATGGTGCCTTTCGACGTGCAACTTATCGGCGGCATGGCTTTGCATGACGGCAAGATCGCGGAAATGGCGACCGGCGAAGGAAAAACCCTTGTCGCGACGCTTCCCCTCTTCCTGAATGCTTTGGTTGAAAGAGGCGCTCATTTGGTGACCGTCAACGATTATCTGGCGGCTCGCGACGCTGAATGGATGTCCCCGATTTTCAACTTCCACGGCTTATCCGTCGGCTGCATCACCACAGGCATGAGTTTTGAGCAGCGCCAGGAAGCCTATCGCTGCGATGTCACGTACGGGATGAACAGCGAATTCGGTTTCGATTATCTGCGCGATAACATGGCTGTATCGCAGTCGCAACTGGTGCAGAGGGAGTTTTATTACGCGATCGTTGACGAAGTGGACAGCATTCTCATCGACGAAGCAAGAACTCCTCTGATAATCAGCGGCCCGATCGCCCAGGACAAAAACTTCTACCAGGAAATCCGTCCGCAGATTCATCAATTGGTGCAGACCCAGAACGCTTTGGTCCAAAGATACCTGAGCGAGATCAGGGAAGATACGCGGGAGGGAAATCCAAGCGCCAGCAACGAAAGGCTGGGCACGAACCTTCTCCTGATCAAGCGTGCCGCGCCACGCAACAAAGCCTTTATGAAGCTGATGCAGGAGAGCGACCTCAAGAAAATGGTCAACGACGTTGAAGGGGTGTATCTGAGAGACAAGAAGATGCACGAGTTGGACGACAACCTCTTCTTTGTTGTCGAGGAACGTCACAACAGCGTTGATCTTTGCGAAAAAGGCAGGGAGTTGCTTTCACGGCACGACCGCAGCCTGTTCGTGGTTGAAAGCCTTGACGAAGTCCTGAACAGGATCGAAGCGGACGAATCGCTTTCCCCGGAAGAACGGGCCAAGCGTAAAAACATTGAAACCAACAAATTCATGGATAAAAGCGAGCGGCTTCACAACATAAGCCAGCTTCTCAGGGCGTACACGCTGTTCGAGAATGACAAAGAATATGTGGTTATAGACAACAAGGTCATCATTGTGGACGAATTCACGGGCCGCCAGATGCCTGGCAGGCGCTTTTCGGACGGTCTGCATCAGGCCTTGGAAGCCAAAGAGAATGTGACGATTGAAGCCGGAACGCAGACATTCGCGACGATCACTCTGCAAAACTACTTCAGGATGTTTGAAAAACTCGCCGGTATGACGGGCACCGCGGTCACGGAAGAAGCTGAATTCATCGAGATTTATAATCTGCCTGTGATGTCAATCCCCACAAATGTCCCCGTCACCCGCATCGACCACGATGACGTGATCTATCTGACCAAGAACGAGAAGTATCAAGCTCTGATCGATGAGATCATCTATTGGCACAACAAGAGAAAGCCGGTGCTGGTCGGCACCGTCAGTGTGGAAGTATCGGAAGTCATCAGCCGGCTTCTGAAGCGGCGCAACATAGTCCACAACGTGCTGAATGCCCGTCAGCATCAGAGGGAGGCGGAGATCATCGCCCTTGCCGGCGAACCCGGAGCGGTGACCATTGCCACCAATATGGCTGGCCGCGGCACCGATATCAAGCTGGGTTCCGGGGTCGTGACTGAAAACAGCGCTGATTATCAGGGCTTGTCTGCCGCGCTGACCGAAGAACATCCCTACGGCCTGCCGTTGGACGGTCTGCACGTGATCGGAAGCGAACGCCATGAAAGCCGCCGCATTGACCGGCAGTTGCGAGGCCGCGCCGGAAGGCAGGGCGATCCGGGAACTTCAAGGTTCTATCTTTCGCTTGAAGATGATCTGATGAGGCTTTTCGGCTCCGACCGGATTGCGCCGATGATGATGAAGATGGGTCTCAAGCCGGGAGACGCGATTAGGCATCCCTGGATGACCAAGGCAGTTGAGCGGGCTCAAAAAAGGGTGGAAGAGCACAATTTCGAGATCCGCAAGAATCTGATCAAGTATGACGAAGTGATGAATCAGCAGCGCGAGGTGATCTATTCCTATCGCCGGAGCGTGTTGAAGGGATATTCCCTCAAGCACGAGATCCAGGACATGATCGATGAGACTGTTCGCAGCAAAGTTGCCGAACTCGTGCCTTTGGACAGATATCCCGAGGAGTGGGATCTGCCGTATCTTTGCCAGTGGTTCAAAACCTATCTGAACATCGTGATTTCTCCGCAGGACCTGGAGTCGGACCACCTCACCGCGAGCATGCTCAAGGACACTGTCGTGGAACTCGTCATGCAGGCATACGAACTCAAAGAAAAGCAGGTTGGAGCCGATGTCCTCAGGGATATCGAGCGTCGCAGCATGCTGGAGATCGTGGATGATGAATGGCGTGACCACTTGCATGAGATGGACTTGCTCAAGGACGGCGTGCACCTGCGTGCCTACGCGCAAAAAGACCCCCTAATCGAATACAAGCGTGAAAGCTATGACCTCTTCCAAGGCTTGATTACGCGCATCCAGGAGAACGTCACCCGCAAGGTCTTTACCACATACATTCTATCCCAGGAACAGATGGATAGCATGCTGCAAAACGCCAGAAGCCAGAAGGAGGATCTCAACGCCTTCGTGCATGCGCAGGAGTTGCAGGTATCCAACCAAAACGTGAGCCAACCGCCTCAGTTCTCAGGTCCGTACGGCGAAACCGGAGAAAAACTGCGTCCCGTCAAAGTTGCTGAGAAAGTTGGCAGAAACGATCCCTGTCCCTGCGGTAGCGGGAAAAAATACAAAAAATGCTGCGGTCAGCATGAGTTTGACGATTGAAGCCATAAAAACTAGATAAGGATACTCTATGCCGAAAGGTTTGATCATAGTTGAATCGCCTGCCAAGGCAAGCACGATATCGAAATTCCTGAAACAGGAATATACAGTCAAAGCGTCCATGGGGCACGTGAGAGACCTGCCCAAGCATGCTTTCGGAGTGGATGTGGCCAAAAACTTCCTCCCCTCATACGAGACCGAAAAAGCAAAATCCAAGGTCATCGGCGAACTGCGTGAAGCGCTCAAGGGCGTGAAAGCCGTCTATCTCGCCAGCGACCACGACCGTGAGGGAGAAGCGATCGCCTGGCACCTTTCCAAAGTGCTTGAGAAAGAGATGAAAGGTAAAAGCATACACCGCATCACTTTCAACGAGATTACTTACAAGGCCATTGTTTCCGCGATTGAGAATCCGGGGAACGTGGACATGGCCAAAGTCGACGCCCAGCAAGCACGCCGGGTGTTGGACCGCATTGTAGGATACACCGTTTCGCCTCTGCTGTGGAAGGTAATTGCCAAAGACCTCAGCGCAGGCAGGGTCCAGTCTGTTGCGCTGCGCCTTATCTGCGAACGGGAGACTGAAATACTGAATTTTGTGCCGCGCGAGTTTTGGAAACTGGAAGCCAGTTTCTGGCGGGACTCACTGCCGCCGTTTAAGGCCACGCTTGATAAATGGAACGGCAAGAAGTTTGAGATCCCGGATGAAAAGAAAGCAGCTGAGATCATTGCGGAGATCAAGATAAACCAGGCATTGCTGCAAGAAATTAAAAGAAGCCCACGGCATATTGAACCAATGCCTCCCTTCATTACAAGCACCCTGCAGCAGGAAGCCTCCAAGATACTGGGGTTCCAGTCGCAAAAGACCATGAGCGTCGCCCAGGAACTATATGAGGGCATCGACCTCAAGGGCGAACGCACCGGGTTGATAACCTATATGCGCACAGACAGCATGCGCATAGCCGACGAAGCGATCGAAAACTGCCGCAGCCTGATCTCTGAACGCTTTGGCAAAACTGAATTGCACGACTCGGTCCGCAGATACAAAAACAAATCTTCCGCCCAGGACGCCCATGAAGCGATTCGACCAACCGATGCTTTCCATACGCCCGAAAGCATAGCGGAGAATCTGAACAAAGACCAGCTTAAGCTCTATACCCTGATCTGGCAGCGCTTCGTGGCAACGCAGATGCGTCCGGTCCAGCTTGAACAAACGTCAGCGCAAGTCAGCCTCGGCAAAGCTGTTTTTAACGCCAGTGGCAACAAAGTGCTGGAGCAAGGTTTCATGAGCGTGTATCCCCACGTGATGATCGTTGCTGGAGAGCAGATCCACGCAGATTACCGGAACAATGACGCCCTGGAGCACGATGCCCTGAAAAAAACCCAACACTTCACAACGCCCCCCAACAGGTATACGGAAGCGTCCCTGATCAAAGAACTTGAAGCCAAAGGCATCGGACGTCCCTCAACCTATGCTTCGATCATCAGCACGATTCGGCAACGCAAATACGTCAGCATGGAGAAAAAAAGCTTCCTGCCGACAGATCTGGGTATGGACGTAAACCGTTTTCTCGCTGGTAAGTTTGATGCAATCTTCAATGTCAGCTTCACTGCCAGTATGGAGGAGAAACTTGACGAAGTAGAATTGGGCGATGTCGTATGGCAGAACGTTGTCCGGGAATACTATGAGCAGTTGGACTCTTTGATCAAGGAAGTCGACGTCAAAACAGAGAAGAAATCCTTCGTTCAGGAAACTGACATCGTTTGCGATGTCTGTAAAGAAGGGAAAATGGTGATCAAGCGGTCGAGGGGAGGCGAGTTCCTTGCCTGCAGCAGATTTCCTGCCTGCAAGAACAGCAAGAGCTTCACCAGGAGCGATGACGGCAAAATCGTGATCTGGGAACCCAAGACCCTTGACGAGAACTGCCCCCAATGCGGAAAACCGCTGGTCGAGCGGAGGGGAAAATTCGGAGAATTCATCGCCTGTAGCGACTATCCCAAATGCAAGTACTCACGACCCAAAACCACCGGCATCAAGTGCCCCGAGTGCGGCACCGGAGATATTGTCCAGCGCAAGAACAAGCAAGGCAGGATCTTCTATTCCTGCAACCGTTATCCTGACTGCAAGTGGATTTCCAACGACAAACCCATACCCATCGCCTGTCCGCAGTGCGGCCATCCTTTTGTGCAGGAAAAGTATAGCAAGGATAAGGGCAACTTCAAGCAATGTCCGAAGTGCAAAACCGTAATGGAATAAAGCGCCTGCCTTTCAAAGACGCGCTGGGCAGCGCTCTGCAGAGCATCCTCAGCCACAAGCTCCGCTCATTGCTGACCCTGACCGGCATCGTCATTGGCGTTCTGGCAGTCGTATCCATGTTTTCCAGCGTTTACGCGCTCAAGCAACTGATAAACCAGAACATGGAAGGAATGGGGTGGAACTATTCCATCGTGATCACCGCGGAGCAACAGGAAAACGTCCGCGGTCCGCGGAGTATGCGCCGTGCCATGCGGCGCGCCAACCAAAGCGTCAGGACCATCGATTACGAAGACTTTCTCGCTCTGCAGGAGACGGTCAAGCATAAAAGCATCTATGCCACGATCGAGAATACCGCCCTCACCAAGATCGATAACAAGGACAAGCAAGTCAGGCTGCGCGCCACCACCGAGGAGTTCTTCGCCAACAAAACCTATCCGATCTGGAGGGGCCGTTATTTCAACCAGTATGAAAACGACGCCATGCTTCCCGTGGCAGTGCTGGGTTACCATTTTGCCAAAGACCAGTACGGTTCAGGAGATCCTGTCGGGAGTGTCTTGACCTTGGGCGCACACAGGCTGAAAATCGTAGGCGTGCTCAAGGACGATCAACTCTCTTCCGGAAACGGCATGAATTTCAACGCCTGGGAGCGCAAGGAAGACCTGAACGCGGTGTATGTCCCGCTAAAATACGGAGCTTATCATTTCGGCACCAATAAAGGCGTGCATATGATCTACCTGCAGGCCTCGACCGAGGACGAGTTCCGGCAAATGAAAGCTGACGCCCGGCATTTGCTGCTCTCCCGGCACAGTATGTATCCGAACTTCAGTTTTATGGACATCGGCGAAATGATCCTCACCATCACCCGCGAGATCAGCAGCTACATGCAGAAGTGGAACATAACCCTGATCGCCATCGCCTCGATCTCGCTCATCGTGGGAGGCATTGGTCTGTTCAGCACCCTGCTGATCTCGATCCAGGAACGCATGACCGAGATAGGCGTCCGCAAAAGCATCGGCGCAACGGACGGCGACATTTTTCACTACTTCATCCTTGAAGCCGTGACTCTGGCTATGCTCGGCGCTGTTTTGGGGATCCTGCTCGCCTGGCTGATCCTATCCTCGATCAGCAAAGCGATTGATTTCCCTCTATATCTGCCCTGGCAGGGTGTGCTTGTGGGTTTGTTCTTTTCCGCGGTGATCGGAGTCGTTTCCGGCCTCTATCCCGCGCTCAAGGCTTCCAGGATAGATCCGATCAAGGCGATCTATTACTTCGAGTAAAGGTATCCGGACCCAGCCAGATGCGCCTGAATCAAACAATCTCCAACTCCGGCAACAGATTCGGCAAGACAGGCATCCTCTCTTTTTTAATCTTCACGGCATGGTTGTTCGCTGCTGCGTTGTTGCACGCCGGACCGCTGAACAAAGCCCAGCTCGCGGACACATTGGACAATTTGGTCAGCTCTTCCGGACTTGGAGGAGGCAAGGTCTCCGTTGCGGTCTACGATCCCAGGGACAGCACCGAGATCTATGCCCACCGCGCTTCCGTGCCGATGATACCCGCTTCTTTGCAGAAAATCCACACCGCGATCGCTGCCTTGCGATTCTGGGGTCCGGCCCACACTTTCAAAACCCCCGTCGGATATCGGGGAGTGATCAAAGACAGCCTGCTCATCGGAGATCTGGTGGTTCGGGCATCCGGCGATCCCAGCTGGATTGAAGAGATCTATCCAGCGGGGCCGCATCTGGTGTTTGAATCATGGGCGGATTCCCTGCGAGTACGAGGGATAAAGCAGATCGAGGGCAATTTGCTTGTCGATGTTAGCCTGTTTCCCGCGGTTGAATACAATCCCACCTGGGATCGCGAGGATTGGCCAAACGCCTATGCGCCGAGCGTCAGTCCCTTTTCCTTCAACGGCAACATGGTGCGCTGGGATCTGAAAGGATCTTCCGCGGCGGGAAGCCGTCCCGCGGCTGAGCTGAAGTTCGGCTACGACTATTTCAAATGGCAAAACAAAACCCAAACCTCTTCCGCCAAAGGCGAAGCGTCACTCTGGCTCTCCATGTCCCCGGACAAGCGTTCGGTCACGCTCAACGGAAATCTCGGCCCCAACACCGAGGATTATCTCAAAGCGGCGGTGCGCGACCCTGAGCAATTTGCCCTGCAAATGCTTGTATCCACTTTTCAAAAAAAGGGCATTAGCATAATGGGCAAAGCCGTTGCCGATTCTGACAGCGTAACAACGATGACCACTGCCCCCCTCTTCGAGCATCGCTCCCCCTCATTGTACCAGCTCCTTGCCGTGATGCTCAAGAACAGCTCCGGCTTCATCTCGGAGACCCTTTTGGCGGATCTTGGGCCCGGCGGAGCGGCAGGGGCGAAACGGATCATGGAGCTTTATGCCGCGTCTGGGATGGGAGGCAGCGCTTTCGAGGTTGTCGATGGCAGCGGGCTTTCCCGCCAGAACAAAGACAGCGCTTCCCATTTCTGCCGAACCCTATGCTACGCCTACAATCAAAACTGGTTCATCTATTTTTTTGGCGCGCTCGCGGTTCCCGGAGAGACGGGCACCCTCGAGCGCCGCTTTAACAGCAATGAGGCAAAGGAATCCATCTTCGCCAAGACCGGCACCATGACCGGAGTCAGCAACCTTGGCGGCTACGTGCGCGCCGCCGACGGGGAGCTTTACGCCTTTGCGGTGTTTGCCAACGGTATTGGCAGCATCGCCCAGGCAAAAAAGCTGCAGGAAAGCGTCTGCTCCGCCCTTGCCCGATATTCCGGAGAGTAAGCCCCCGCTTTTCTGAGCAACCGACCGCCTTCTCTGGATGCGCTCCCGTCAAATCCACTTCCAACCCATTTCCGCGTTGATTCCCTCCTGTTTGTTCCCTTGGTGCGACCAAGGAAAGGAACAGGAGCCAAGCAAGATTCTGCAATGAGGTTCGGGTTTCCTGACAGGAATCAATACAAAAAAAATGGCGCAGAGGGTTGCTCCGCGCCATGTATCAGGCTTGAATTGACTATATCTTAACGCTGACGTTGATGTTTTTGAATCTCGCGGGGGCGATGCCGTGGGAAAGTTGCATCACCTGGCCGGGTTCGCCTTTGCCGCAATGGAAGGTGCTGTGGTAGCTCCATTCCTCCTTGCCGCAGATGCGGTCGCAGGCGTTCCAGAAGTCCTTGGTGATGCCGAAATAGGTTGGTTCCTTGACAATGCCGGTAATCCTGCCGTTGTCGATGCGATAGCCGATTTCGGTGGTGAACTGGAAGTTGTTGCGGTTGTCGTCGATGCTCCAGGTCTTGGTGAAATCGAGCAGATAGCCGTGCTCGGTATCGGCGATTAGTTCGTCCAGGCTTCCCTTGCCGGGAGCCAGGCAGAAGTTGGTCATGCGGACAAGCGGGAAGTCGTCCGCGTAGGATGCTTTCATGTTGGCGGAGGGTTCAAGTCCCAGCAGATGCGCGATGTGCCGCGAGGTTTGCTGGTTCACCAGGATCCCGTCTTTGATTATGTCCACTTTTTTGCCGGGAACGCCTTCGTCATCCACGGGATGATAGCCCAGTCCCGCGGGATCGGTGCTGTCGCTGTAGATGTTCACGATGGGCGAACCGTACTGGTAGTTGCCCAGCATCTGCGGTTTGATGAAGGTCTTGCCGGCGTAGGAGATTTCCATGCCGAAGATCCTGTCTGCTTCTGTGGCGTGGCCGACGGATTCGTGAAGCTGCAGCGCCAGATGCCCGTTGCCGATGATGATGTCTGCCCTTTCCTCATCGATTACGGGGGCAGACAGCAAGTCGGTCGCTTCTTTGATGATGCGTTCGGTGTTCTCGGCGAATTTCTGCTGATGGAACAGCTCGAATCCGCCGCGCCCGGCGCTCATGTGCCCCGGCCAGGTGCGGCTTTGGATCTGGCTGCCTTCAGCGGCAATGACTTCCATCACGGGGAGGGTGTTGAAGTAGGAAGTGTGGGAGTAGGTTCCTTCACTGTTGGCGTAGTACTTCTCCTGGCGCATGAATTGGGCGCTCACCATGGAATGCACGATTTTATCCTTGGGAGCGATGGCAGTGGCGAGCTTTTGCAGGAAGTCCACCTTTTCCTCTTTGGGCATGGCGAAAGGGTTTATCTGGGGAGTGTGGTGATACTCCGCGATGGTGGCTTTCAGGGCGGGAAACTCCACTTTATCGCGCAGGAACTTGCTTCCGCTGCGCGCGTTGCTCATCGCGGTGGCGATCAGCCGGTCGATGGAAGCGGGAGAAAGATCGCGCGAGCCGGAGAATCCCCAGCAGCCGTTGATCAGCACGCGGATGCCAATGGCGAGGCTGTCCATGCTGCTTCCGTAACCGCGCATGAAGCCGTTCATGAAATAGATGCCTTCGTTATCCGTGCTGGTAACGCGCACGTCGGCAAACTTGACGTCCGGCAGGGCGAGTTTATCTATGGTTTGCTTGATGAGTTGTTCCATGCTTGTCCTCCTAGATGGTGTGGGTGGAAGAGGTGATGTTGAAATCCCTGATCAGGGCATGCGGCGCTTTCACCGTCTCGATACCGAAGCTCTCGTAGTTTTCGGAAAAGGGGATCGTGTAGCAGCGGTTTTCCAGTGCCAGAACGTTGTTCAGGATGCGTTCGATGCGCTCTGTGAAGCGCAGGCTGTTGACAACCTTGGTTATCTTGCCGTCCTCTATGAGGAAGGTTCCGTCGCGGGTGAGTCCGGTAAGCGAAGTCTCGCGGGGGTTGATGAAATTCATGTAGTGCAGGCTGGAGATGTAAATCCCTTTTTTGATGCCGCCGATGAGTTCGTCCAGGCTTTTGTCGCCGGGGGCGATCTTCAGGCAGGCTGCCTGGTTGCCGTTGTTGGGAAGTCCTGTTTTGTGGGAATAGTAATTGTTGCAGGTGAAGTTGCGGAACACCCCTTTTTCGATGAGGGGGAGGTAGTTGTAGATATGGCCGGCGGAGCCGTATTCGGCGCGGATCATTTCCGGATCCGAGGGGTCGTCTGCGATGTCGATCAGTTCGGGAAACACCTTTTGATCAAGCTTTCCCTCAAAGTAACTGCTGTGCTGATCGAGAGCCCGCGCGTTCATTCCCCAGGACAGGTATTGCACATATTCCGCCAGGCAGCGGGGCGCCAGCACCACATCGTAATAGCCGGGATCGACGTCCACGACTTCTGAACCGCAATATCGCACTTTTTTCAGGAGGCGGTCGGTGAAGCCTTGCTCGTCGAAGTAGCTGAAGTCCTCTCCGCCAAATGTTTCCAGCACGGTGATCTGGGACTTGTTGTGCACGGCTTTAACTTCCAGATAGATTGGCGATTGGGCGCTTGTCTTGTCGAGTCCGTTGCTGTTGATCAGCCTATAGGTCTGGTAGTTGCAGATGAAGGTGCCATATATCTCGAAGTCGTAAGGTTTGACTGCTTGGGCAATGCGGTTGAGGATATCGGTCTTGAGCGCGAGGGGGATGGCTTCGATGTTGTTGGTCAGGGGTCTTTTTTGGGCGATTGTGAGGTCGCTTTCCAGATCCACGAAGTCGGGATCTTCCGGCAGCTTGTCGATGATGTCCAGCGCGCTCTGCAAGGCTGCGTCGATCTTGCCGGGGTCTGCGTTGTCCACCTGGAAGCTGAACGACTTCTTGCCTTTGTAGATGTCGGCGGAGAGCAAAGTATTGTCCTTGCTGATGTTGTAGTTGGTTTGACTGTGGAAAAAGCGAAGGAAATCCGTCGACCAATATCTCTCCAGCAGTTCATACTGCAGTTCGGGATGGGTATCGAGGACGCTTTTCAGATGGTTGATGTTATCCATAAATCCTCCAGGGATGATAATCAAATCCAGGTTGTATTGTTGTGGCGCCGTTTGGGGCTGGCGACCCGGCCGGCGAAACGGCCTTCCGCGGGGGCGGCTTTGCCTTTGTGGAATGCCCTGCGGCCGCGGATATAGACACTATCGATTGTGCCCTCAAGTTCCAGGGAAGCTCCGTCCGGGGTTGTATAGCTCGAATTCTGGTTGGGGTCAAAGACAATAAAGTCGGCATCCGAACCGTTTTCCAGGCAGCCTTTGCGCGGATACAGCCCAAGTCGTTTGGCGGCATTCTCGCTGGTCATCTTGATCACTGTCGCGAGAGGGACTTTACGCTGGCGCCATAAGTCCGACAAAGCCCAGTGGTAGGAATAGGGGAGAAGGCTATCCGGTGTACCCAGGTAGGCTTCCGAAGTCCCTTTTTCGGGTTCCGAGCCCTGGGTGTTGTTGCTCAGCATGTATATCTTATTGGTGCGCAACAGCGTAAAAAGCTGTTGCTCAGGATCGTCCAGATCGATGTCCTGACCCAGGTCGAACGCGCCGAAGAATTTCATCAGGTCGGCAATGCAGATGGCAAATGAAATGTCCGAGCGTTTGGAGATGCTGTTGATAAACTCGATCGTTGGCCAGGAGGCGATCCGCGGTATATGTATGGGGTTTTCCTGCATGCGCCTGAGCAGTTTTTTGATCGCGTCCCGCTGGCTGTCGAAGCTGAACTTTTTGGCTGATTCTACGTCAAAGCCCTGAAACGCGAAGGCAGTATCGGATTCATAGATGTCCATGAAGAGGTCCATGATCTCGGTGAAGCTGATTTCTGGGATCGCCGGATTGGACGGAGGATTGGTCAAAGCGATGCCGACAACCCCAGCGGCCCAGAGTTCTTGGGCTGCTTCGGCGTGATAGGGATAGTCGTCCATGTTGACGCTGGCCCAAACGGCCATGTCCACATAGGAATTATCGTCAACCAGCTTCCTGTACTTCTTCAGATCCCCCAGGCTGAAGACTGGCTCGGGAGAAAAATAGCTGAGTTCAGCCAAAGTCGTCCAGCCTCCGCGCAGCGCGGACTTGGAAATCTGCGCTAAACGCTTGCCTGGCGATTTTTCGCTGATCAAATGAGTATGGGCGTCAACTCCTCCGGGAAGGATGATCTTCCCTCCCAGATCGATCGTTTCCGTAATGTCCTCGGCATTGATGGCGTCGGCTGTGATCTTGATGAACTTCTCGTCAAAGAGGATGTTCACCCGCTTGAAAGCGTTTGAGGATGTTGGCAACGACGCGTTGGTTAGCAGTTTCATATTCTTCCATTATTATCGGGTTTCCCGCTGAGCGCCATAATGCTTAACGCTTGCCCGGCATGCATTTCAACGCATGTAACGGGACTGGTGGGCGACAGCGGTTTTAATCAAAATTACCCAAACTGAGGTGATACTTTTCCAACTCTCAAAATCTGTCAAGCTTTTGCTGCAATTATCTTTAGCCATTGATGCTGTTGGTGCCTGGATACCTGATTCAGTGGCGGGTATGGGAGGAAGCAGATTATTCAGATATAAAGCAAAAAGGTCCGTCAGGACCTTTTTGTGGGTTCCGGATTAGTCAGGATATTACTTGAGTATGAGGGTTTTCTTGGTTGAAGTATAGCGTGCTTCGTGGTTCACAACCACAACGTAATTGCCGCTGGGTACGACGTTGCCGTTGTCATCCAAACGGTTCCAGGTCAGTTGGAGCTGTTCGCCAGCGGGACCCCAATAGAGGGATTTGATGACTACGCCCTGCTCTGTTTCGATATTAACGCCGACATTGGCGTATTGTGTGAAAGTCAGGGTGATGGTGGTGAATTTATCCATTGGATTGGGATTGATGAATATCTCAGACAGCGCGCCCGCGATTTTTGCCTGCAGGGCGACAGACCCCAGCGCCAGGGCGCCGATCAACACGATCAATAACGTTGCCTTTTTCATGATGGACTCTCCATAAGCTTGTTGCCAGTTAAACAAGCAAGTTTCGTTCCTATTCCGGAACAAGCATGTCATTTGCCAGAAGCACTGCTCCCAGAACTCCCGCCCTGTTGCCTTCCAGTGCCCTTTCCACCCTGAGTTTCCCCTGATTCGCCTGCGGAAGCAATTCCAACACTGTGGCCTTAATGGTCTCCAGATCATACAAGCCGGCGTCCATCGCACCTCCGCCAAGAACTATCGCGGCAGGATCAACCAATATGATCAGGCAGGCAAGCCCCCTGCACAGGCTGAGGCATCCTTCATGCATGATTTTTGCCAGGGTGGGATGCTCATTTTTCAGGCAGAGCATTTCCTGCAAGCTGAGATCTGACCATGCACTCTCAACTCCACCAAGCCTCCAGAGCCTGTTGCGGATGCCGTCCACAGAGGCATAAGCTTCAACGCAGCCTTCCCTTCCGCAAGTGCACTTCTCGCCGCCTGGAAAAACCGTGATGTGGCCGAGTTCCATCGCGTAACCGTGCTCGCCACGGAAAACTCTGCCATGCTGCGCCATGCCGCAACCGATTCCGCTGCCGACCGTAACCCCTACTGTCAATTCTGTTGATCCCCTCATCCATGATTCCGCCAGACACATCAGATTGGCGTCGTTATCCGCGAATACGGGTAGCCTCAGATCAGCGGGGATAAGGGTTCGAGGATCGATGTCCGTCCAGAAGGGAAGGTTGGGGTTGACTCCGGCGATTCTGCCTGTTTGCAAGTCCAAAGTGCCGGGAGTGCCGATGCCGATGCCGGCAAACTGGTTCCAAAAGCCGCTTTGGCGGGCTTCGTTGAGGATTTGTTCGACTGCATCGCGAAATGCAGCTATGCTTTTGTCGCTAAACTCACATTTGGAATAATGGTGTAAACCAAATTGACAGTTGCCCCATCCATACTTGATGCTTGATGCCCCGATATCGAGGCCCAGGAAAAATTTATCGTTGTTAGACATATCTGAAAGATGGGGTGGGTGATGGGAGTCGAACCCACAACGCCCGGAACCACAATCCGGTGCTCTGCCATTGAACTACACCCACCACAGACCAGAAGATTTATGGCAAACGGTACAACGCTGGCACGCCAGAAGGGATTCGAACCCCTGACCCGCAGCTTAGAAGGCTGCTGCTCTATCCTACTGAGCTACTGGCGCCTGTGTAAAATGTGGTAGCGGCGCAGGGATTTGAACCCCGGACCTGCGGATTATGATTCCGACGCTCTAACCAGCTGAGCTACACCGCCACAGTTTCAAAGAACAAAATCCGGTGACTGGCACCGGAAAAATGGTAGCGAGGGAAGGACTCGAACCTTCGACCTTCGGGTTATGAGCCCGACGAGCTACCAACTGCTCCACCTCGCGTCAATTAATAGCCAAAGAATTTTTACCTGCCTTTTTGTCAAGCAATATTCTAAGAAATGAAGTTGACCAAGCCAGCTCAGTCACTCTCCCAAGTGTTTACGCAGGCGGCTGACGCGTTTTTCCAACTCCAAAACCCTTTTGCTGTCGATCATTTGTCGGCTCAGATGCCAATGCAGCAGCTTGAGGCTCAGTTCCAACGCCTCAGAAAATGCCTTCCTCTTTTCCAGCAGTTTGCAGTATTCCAGCATACCCGCAGGATGCTGCAGGCTGCTTGCCATCGAGAAGCAATCCTCAGCGGATAGCTGGTCGCCCTCCTTCTTGTATAGAAGCCCCAGATCGTGGGCGATATCTCCGCTGAGTATGTTCTGCGAGAGCAGATCGACAAGAATTGCCCGCGCGGTTTCGCGATCTCCCTGGCTGAGATAGAGCTTAGCGAGCGCGTGATAGTCTATGCGGTGGTCGAACCCGTGCGCCGGCGGATAGCCTATGCTGTCGCAGATCAGGGCAAACAGCGCCATAGTGTGCAGGATATCGAATTGGTTGTGCACGAATACCCGGCGCATGAGCTCTGCGTCCCCTGAGATCAGGAACTGGAAATAGGTTTGGGGTATCAACCCGCCCTCGATATCTAGTTCCTTTTCCCGAATGTATCCCAGGATGTAGAACTCGATCGTTTCCAGCGCGCAGGAGGGAATCTTGTTCTTCCACAGGCGTCTCGCCAGATACAGCAGATCAACGTGCTCCTTGACGCGCAGGTCCAGCCAGATCCGGTTGTAGAGCAGGCGGGATTCCAAAATCGGCACGTCAAATGTTTTCCCGTTGAAGGTGATCAGCACGCTTCTAGTTTCCAAGAGCTCGTTCAACCTGTCAAAGGAATTAACTTCCGCGTCCGGGTCAGGCAGAAAAACCTGCTCTACCACAAATTGGTTGTTTTCAAAGTAGCCCAGTCCGATGAGGAAGGCAATGGTCTGCCCCCTGCCCAATCCCGTTGTTTCAAGGTCCAGAACGAGAAAATCCTCTTTCTTCCACTCCGTGGCGGGATTCAGTTTTGCCCATTTTAGAAACACTTCCGGCAGCGCGTGGGGGTAGAGCGGCAAGCCGTCCACTTCGGTGAACATGTCATAGGTTTGCCTGGTGTGGAAGCAGGGATTGTCCGCGTGCGCGGAGAACTCGCCCCCGAGCGTCAGGCGCAGGGTATCGCGGATAATCTGCCGCAGTTCCAGGTTAAAATCTTCCCGGTCGTTTTGCATGTGAAGCCAAAAAAACCACCCCGAAGGGTGGCTTATGGTTTATTTCTTCTTATGACGGTTCTTGCGCAGGCGTTTTTTTCTCTTGTGGGTGGCAATTTTATGTCTCTTTTTCTTCTTTCCGCAAGGCATAATCAGCCCACCTTAGTCAATGGTCTTGATGTCAACGACGGAAGTCTTGAACTCGCGTGAAAACTTGAATGTGGGTACAGTGCGCGCGGGAACCGGGACTTTCTCGTCGGTCTTGGGGTTGCGGCCGACGCGCGGTTTGCGGGTTTTCAGCTTGAAGGTGCCGAAACCGCGGATCTCAATGTGATGACCCTTGCCAAGGCTGTCTTTGATCGACTGCAAGAGAGAATCTACGACTACAGCGACGTCTTTGCGGATGATTCCGGTATTCTCGGAGATGATTTTTACCAGATCAGCTTTTGTCATGTTTAACTCCTTTAGTAATATGCTTTGAATACTCTTGATTATCAGGTATTGTTCAATAAATTACTCCAAAATATAGGCTTAACTTTATGTCAAGAAAAAAAGCCCAAACTGCAAAAACATATTCTTGCAACATCTTTGCAAAAAGTAAGTTATAACGCTGCCTGGAGGGGATCGCAGGGTATCGCGGACTATGCCTTCCCGGTGTGTAAAACATTGAAAAGTTTTATCTTCAAGCCACCGTTTGTCTGACCCTAAAGCGTCGGTAATCCCGCAGGCTGATCAGGGACGCGGAGAGGAAAAATCCTGCCGCCACGACGAAGACCATGGTCAGGCTGACCATTTTGTAGAGCACGATACCCAACACTGGAGCGATCAAGCCGCGGATGCCGGTCATGGTCACGTGCACGCTTTGATATATGGAAGCGTTTTCATCGCCGGCGAAATAAATGGAGCCCATGTTCCAGGTGATGTTGACCGCAGCCATCGCCAATCCAAACACCGCGTATGCCGTGAAGATGAGAATGACTGGCAGGGTCAGCGATCCTTGGGCTACAGACGATGCCACCACCAGCAGGGGAAAGAACATCAGCAGTCCGAAAGCGCCAGCCATGAAGCGATAGGGATGCATGCGGTCGTGGTATTTGCCGATCACGGGAGAGAGCAGCAGCATTCCGAGTTGGGAGACAATACCCTTGGCCAGGAAGTTGACAGTGTAGCTGAGATGCAGCTTGTCCACCAGATAGATCGGGATGATCGGCTGCATCATAATGAAACCCATGCCATAGATCGAAAAGCTGCGCTCGAAAGCGGCGAAATCCTTGTTTTCCTTGAGCAGCCTGAGTGTCCCGGAAACCGGCTCCAGCAGTATCTGCTTCCAACTCAGGCGTTCGCAGGACTTCTTGATCACCGGTTCCTGGATCCTGATCAGCGACAGGGCAGCAGCGCTGAGGAATCCGCAAACCCCTGTGAAAGCAAGTATCCAGCGGAAACTCTCTTCACGCAGATCCAGCATGCGCCCCGCGATGAAGGTTACGATCACGGATACCGTCATGCCCAGGCTGAGGGTGAGTCCAAACACCCTTGCCCGGCGCTTACTGCCTATGTTTTTCTGGTAGATGTTGTTCTGCCCGGGTATGATCACGGAGTTTGACGCGAACAGCATTCCCAGCAGCAGCAGATACTCATTCATTGTGACCAGCCAGATCGCGTAGATCATCGCCAGGCGTCCGATCAGCCCCGCGAGCAGGAAATAGCGGTGCTTGTGGCAACTGTTTTCAAATACTCTGCCCCACCAGATGGAAAAGAAATTTGCCACCGGCCAGAGCATGGTCATCAACATAAGTTGCCAGTCCTTGGCGGCAAGGGCTTTGCGGGCGATGATGTCCTGCGTTTGGCCCAAGGACAGAATCACACCGTTGAACAAGGCGGAAACAAGCAGCAAAATCGCCGTACTGCGTTCCTGCGGGCTCAAGTCTTTAAATCTCATATTCTTTCTATGTTCTTCATATTTACTTTTATCTGTATCGGCCTGTATTCTGGATCGGCATTCCCGCCGTAACAACCTGCTGTCCTCCCGCTTAACAAGGGGGAGGAGTTCAGGAGGATAGGGGGCAATTGGCCTGCCAGGAACAAGGGCGGGACAAGGCAGGAACCCTCAAATTTTCTGCGCTGATTGGATCTGCCAGTAAGCTTTGGCTGCCAATAGACCGGTAGCTCAACATGCCCCGGAATCAGAATCCCAATAATCTGCGTTTGTGGATTTCGAGGGAGGCGCGGGCAGGTTTTTCCCCTTCGGGCAGATATCTGCTCCACTTTTCGATAGGCTCTGTCTGCACATCCTTGGTGCCAGGAGGCACGGTGGTTTGAAAGAGCCGGCTGGCAACCTGTTTTCCTTCTTTATCGAAAACTTTTGCCACAAGATTGACTTTCTCAGTGACCGATCCTTTATTCTCGATCACAAACCCAAGCAGGACATAGTTTTGGCTGATCTCCTCAAACCACACGCGATGGATCACAATGCGCCTGTCCTGCGCTTTGCTGCTGCAACGGGTGACGAAGAAACCCAGGATCGCCGCGACAAGGATGAGCAGTATCGCCGTGTCCTTGATCTTGTGGCGGCGGGGGAATTCGAGTCTGTCGACGATTGGCATCGGGTCCTCCCTAAAAACTTATCTGCCAGCCGCAGAGCAGTTCGTGCCTTGTTTGTTCCGCCCAGGCGGAGCGGTGGCTCAGGATCAGAGATTGATGGGCGAGAAACTGCCATGATAGAGTATTCGCGAGATCCCAACTGATTTCTTTATCCCCTTGCAGCCAATCGGCTTCCTCGGTGAGCAGGCCTGAGGAGAAATAATCCATATAGTTCAGCGCCCAGTCGTTGCCTTCGCTGCCCTGGACGGTTCCGGCAGCCAGGAAGCCCCAGGTCAGGTTGGATGCCAGGGGCAGATTGAGTTCGGCAGTGAGGTTCAGGAGGTTCGCGCCTTTGGCGTATCCGAGAGGTTCGCGGTCGTGGGAATACATCGTGATGTTCATATAATGCGCGTAGGTCCAGGGGCGGATCGCGGTCAGCTCAACGGTCAACCGGGACGGTGCTGCGGCTTTCCGTATGGGTGACGGCAGCTTGAGCGAGGCACCCGCCTGGAGGGCGTATTTATTGCCCCACCAGTTGCTGAAGATCTTGCGGAAGGTCAGTTCGTCGAGGGTAAAATTGGCATAGAGAGTAAGATTGTCGGAGGGTTTCAGGTTTGCTCCGCAATACATCATCAGGTTGTCGGTGTCGTTGAGGTTGTGCTTTGCCACCCGCCAGAACAGGACCGGCAGCAGATATCCGAGGTCAAGGTCTCTGTTGCCGTAGATAACATTTTCCCCGGCATACAATACCAGCCAGTCATACGGCTCATAAGTCATCTGGTGCAATGCGAGATACTTGCGCGGATACATCGGCTGGCCGTTGACGGTCACGGTGCTGTCCGCGGCGAGAAATCCGTGGAGGAAAGCGAATCGAACGTCGCCAAGCTTTTCCTCATGCGCGAAGAAGTTGTAATCGTTGCAGCGGTCCGACAGGATGATTGAGCTGGAGATGGAGTTCCCAATCTGGAATTTTCCTCGACCCACGGCGAGATTGAAGTATTTGTCGTTATAGCTCAGCGAGCCGTTGAGATTATCCAGCCAGATCTTGTTGGGATCGCGGTTGTAGTAGCTGTCGATGAGGGTGGCGTCTTCGGCGGCGTCGAGGTCAAAGTAGTAGGTTCCGTTCCACCAGTTGGCTTTGACCTTGAACCTGTCGTTCAATTGGCTGTTCACCTTGAGCCCCATATAGAGAAATCCGTAGGGGCCGGGAGTCGAAAGCGTCTGTTCAAAGCCAGTGAAGAAGTTCGCTTCGGCTGAAAAATCGACGGCGGAGTCGCGATAGGCATATTGCAGGAATCCGTGGCGCGGCTGTTTGGCGGTGAATACGTCCGCGAGCGACGTGGTTAGGGATTTCCAGCCCAGGAAGGAGTGGAACAGGCCAGGTTCGGCGAAAACCGGTTCCCGCCAGGAGTAGGTATCGTTGGTTTGCAGAGCGCTGCTACGGATCAGGCTTTGGATTTCGGGCTGAAGAGATGAGCCGTCCCAGACCCCTTGCGCCCAGGCAAACCCCATAAGCAGAAATGCAAGAGTCAGTAAGGTGCTTTTGGGGGATAGGAATGATATCTGAGCCTTGGGCATCTTCTACTCTGTGTCGCCGGGAAGGATCGCCTGCACTTCGCGCAGGCTGAGTTTGAGCTCGCGGGCAATCTCGCGCGCAGTCCAACCCTGTTCCGAAAGCTTATGGACCATGCGTTCGCGAGTTTCCGCATCAAAGAGCAGGGTCATGCCCTCCAGCTTGCGTGCCGGCTGATCAGTATTTGGGGCGGGCGCGCTTTTCTTGAAGTACTTGAAGATCACCAACAGGATCAAAGCCAGAGCCACTGCCCCGATCAAAGCGATGAGCCATGGCTTGAAGCGGGATGTGGTTACGCTTTCGGATTCTTCATAAAGTGTGTCGTTCTTGGCGGGAGGGACAACGGTCTCCGGGGCGGGGGTTGGGATGTCTTTATCGGAAGGTATTGCCAATTCTGGTTTAATCGCTTGAACTTCCTCGGTTTTCCTGGGTTCAAGGTTCGTTTGCCCAGTGGCGGCCGGCGTGGCGGGAGTTTCCGCGGGGGCAGGATTCTGCTGCTCCTGTTTGCCCGAAGCAGCGGCTAGATTGACCAGGATGGCTTTGTCCCCAGCTCTTTGGGTATAGCCAACTTTTACCATAGTGGTGACGTCAACAATCGCTGAACCGCCTTCCAGCCTCGCTACTACACGATCGATAAGCCTGCTGGTGCGCAGATACTCCGGGACGGCATTGATCTCGCTAACGCCCGGAACTATTATGCGGATGCCCATTCCATTGTTGAGAGCCTGGACGGAATAGTTGCCGGCATCCGAAACTGATACCTCTATCCGGTTCGTGGTGGCGGAGGTCTCCACCGATCTTACGGCTGTGACCTCCCTTGCGCCTAGCGACAGGCAGCAAAGAGTCAACAGCAGAACAACAGCGTATGCGCGCATAAATAATCCCTGGCCCGCCAAACCGTCAGCGGTTCGGCGCATGGCCCTGTTTGTGTGTGGCCCCCAATCTGCGATAAGGGAACCTCGAGGTTGGAAAAACCTGGGTTAGCTGATGGGAATGATCCGCTCGATCGTCGCCTGAATGGTGAAAGCGATTCTGAGGATACCGTTTGTGTATTGCACCTTGGGATTGTCTTTGTCCAGCGTGAGATCGGGGAAGAAGATGCGGCGGTCGAAGCGCCCGGTGTCGATCTCCATGCTCAGGTACGAGGTGTAGCCGCTTTCCGTGTGTAGGTCGCGAGTTCCGCTGAGCCTGAGATATTCTGTCGAAACAGAGATATTGATATCTTCCTTGTTCATTCCAGCCAGTTCGACCAAAATAACCCACTGCGTCTCAGTCTGATAGACATCGCAATGAGGATGCCATACGTCGTCAATGGCATCCTCAATCGCTAAGGGGCTGTTTGTCAGGGATGAGACTTCACCCAGGATTCTGAGCATCTCACGGCGAATTCCCTGCAGGTTTGTATATATCTTATCTTGCATGATTTGGCGCAAAGCCTCTTCAAATGTTTAGTATTCGGTTCTTTCCACGAAGGAGAGAATGATCTGCTCGTCCGGTTTGATCGAAATCTCAAAGGTGGCTTTGTTGTTCGTGTCCAAAGTGTATTTGTGTCCGTTCTGGACTTCCAGAATTCTGGAATTGCCGCCCATCTGGTGGATCACGTCGATCTTCTTGATCTCCGCGGAATTGTTGCGCAGAGTGATCTGGATGGTGCGCTCGCTCGTGTTCTTGCTAATCTCGCGTTGGTTGCGGACCATGGTCGAGCCCACGAGGTCGAAGGCTTTTCCAGTGTTGATGGTGACCTCTTCGTTCTTGCTTGTGTGGTCTATGCTATCCTCGCCGATGAACTCAAGGTTTCCATCCGTGTCCTGCTTATAGACCTTGATCGTGCCTTTGGGCAGAGGCTTGCCGATGCCGTTCTCTTCGGTGTTTTTAAACTTGATCAGGCTTCTTACGCCATCGCCCCAGGTTGAGTATTCGTAAACGCCGGTCGCCGTAACGTTCTGGGTGGGGTAGAGGGCTATTTGCTTGGTTTGGTTGTTGGCAAAGGAGACTTTTTGATCAAGGGTGTACATATGAAAGTCGTGGAACGCTTTCTCCTCAAAGGAAGGCGCCATTCCAGCGAAAGAAGCATCCGCTGACTGCTCAAGATAATAATCCCGCTTGTAATTATCGTAGTAATCGTAAACGCGGTTAACGTCGCCTGCGATGAGCTTGAGATTTACGTCGCTGAAAGCTTTGCCGCTCTGGTTCTGGATTGTCACCCAGGAGTTGACGGCGAGCTTCTTCCCGTCCCAAACGCTGTTGTATGTGACGTTCCAGTTGAAACCTCCTGTCAGATAGGTCAATTGGACGGGATGCTTGCCGGTTGAGTTGGCAATCAGGTTCCAATGCAGGGTGGGTTTGGTATAGAAGTTCGAGGGCAGTTCCGCGAGTTGGATGATCTGGGTCTCGGAATCTGCAACAACCAGCAGGCGGTTCGTGCCTTTTTCAATAACCCCGAAGCTGCTGCCGTCATAGAATTTGAGCGTTCCGAGAATTTGGGAATTGTCTTTGGTAAGCAGTTGGACTTCCCGGTCGATGTATTTGGCGATGATCTGATACTTGCCTGCCAGATCGTATTCATAGTTTTGCTCCGCGACCTGCACACCGCCTTCCAGGGAGTGCACGATGACGGAAGCCGCTTCAATGCGGGACGTGATGTCGTCGTAATTGTATTCCTGGATGCCCTGTTGCAGGTCCAGGCCGAAGTTGCTGCGCACCAGCGACAGGTCGTCATTGTAGATGGTCAGCCAATCTTCCGCGAAAGCCATACCGGCAAGCGACAGAATGGCGAGTATCAAACTTATTTTACGTGCCATGAGAACCTCCTTGTGATTGTCGATCAGCACAGTTAATTACACAATATACTAACAAACCATTATAATCCCGGCAAGAATTCGGTCAAGAACTATGTACAGGGTCTGCCGCAACCCCGAATTTAATTGACAGAATGGACCGGTAAAGTGATCTTGCGCCATGCTTTTGAACACAAGAAAGAACACGCGCCGGATATGGCTGAAAGATTTGCCGATTGGCGGCGGAGCCCCGATCTCCATCCAGAGCATGCTGTCCGTCCCAACGGCTGACATCGCTTCCGCTACGGCTCAGATCAAAGCCCTGGAACAGGCAGGGTGTGAGATTATTCGCTTTGCCGTTTTGGATATGGATGACGCCCGGGCAATCCCGATGCTCAGAAAAAGCACCAGAGTGCCTTTGGTGGCGGACATCCATTTTGACCACAAGCTTGCCCTGGCTGCGATGGAAAGCGGCATAGACGGGCTGAGAATCAATCCGGGAAACATTGGCTCTCAACAAAAAGTGGCAGAAGTCGTTAAAGCAGCCTCAGAACGTGGGATTCCGATTCGCATTGGAGTGAACAGCGGCTCGCTGCCAAAGGACATTCTCGCGAAACACGGCGTAACCTCGACAGCGATGGTTGAAGCGGCTCTTTCCCATGTGCGGATCCTGGAAGACCTGAACTTTCGTGAGATAAAGATCTCTGTGAAAGCTTCCCATTTGCCTCTGATGCTGGACAGCTACCGCGCCTTGAGCGACAAGGTCGATTTCCCCCTGCATCTGGGCATCACGGAAGCAGGCAGCATGATCTCCGGCACGATCAAGTCTTCGATCGCGCTTGGCACATTGCTGCAGGAAGGCATTGGCGATACAATCCGGGTTTCCCTGACAGCGGATCCAGTGGAGGAAGTGATAGTGGCCCGCCAGATCCTGCAAGCCCTGGAACTCCGCCGCGGACTCAACATCATCTCATGCCCGACGTGCGGAAGGACAAAGATCAATCTCCAAAAACTTGCCGCTGAGGTCGAAGACGCGTTGAAAGACCTTTGGCAGGCCCCGCTCACCGTCGCAGTGATGGGTTGCGCGGTCAACGGCCCCGGCGAAGCGCGGGAGGCTGATTTCGGCATTGCCGGCGGGGATGGTGAAGGATTACTCTTCGCGCGCGGGCAGATAGTAAAAAAAGTACCCGAGCAAGACTTGGTTTCCGAACTGCTTAAGCTCATCAACCAACATCTGGCAGATGCGTAGAAGCCTGCTGTCGATATTCCTGACGTTCTTCAAGATTGGCGCGTTCACCATAGGCGGCGCGTATGCCATGATCCCCCTGATCCGTCGGGAAGTGTGCCAAAAGAGGCAATGGATCACTGATGAGGACTTTCTGGACGGCTTGGCGGCAGCGCAATCCTGTCCCGGCCCGATCGCGATCAATTTGAGCATATACATCGGGTTGCATATCAAAAGGGGTTGGGGGATGGCGGCAGCAGTATTGGGCACGGTTCTGCCCTCGCTGATCACAATCAGCCTGATCGCCGCCCTGTTTGCCAGCTACGCCGAACAGACTCTAGTCCGCAAGGCGTTTCACGGCTGAAGCCAGCCCTGGTTGCCCTGATTGCCGTTCCATTAGCTCAGATGACCAAGGCGGCAGGTCTCAATCTGACGAATTTCTGGGTTCCTGTCCTGGCAGCGATTCTGGTTTCATTCTTGAATGTCAGCCCGATCTGGCTGATACTGGCAACGATCGTTTTCGCCGTTGCGCAAAGCTTCGCGCGGAAAAGGATCCAAGGATGACTCTCACCCTTTTCTGGACCTTCGTGAAGATCGGCCTGTTCAGCTTTGGCGGAGGTTACGCGATTCTCGCCATGATCCGCCAGGAAGTTGTGGTCAATCACCAGTGGCTGACAGGCACTGAATTCGCGGATGTGGTCGCTATTTCGCAAATGACTCCCGGTCCGATCGCGATCAACGCGGCAACGTTCATCGGTTTCCGCCAGGCCGGGATCCCCGGTGCGCTGCTCTGCACTTTTGGCGTGATGCTGCCGTCGCTTATCCTGATGCTGGTCATCACCCTCACCTATCTCAGGCTGCGCAAACTTCCCTGGTTCAAAAACATCTTCCAGAAACTGCGGTGGCTGACCCTCGGTTTGATCGGCGCGGCAGTCGTCCTCATTGGCAGGGACGCATTGCGGGACTGGTTTTCTCTGGGAGTTTTCGCAGCAAGCCTTGCGGTGTATTGGAAATTCCGGTTTAATCCAATCTATCTTCTGCTGGGAGCTGCTCTGGTTGGTATTCTGTTAGGTTAACTGATTAAACTTTCAGCCTATTTGCCGGTCTGCTGCCGGTTCTGAAACATTGATACAAGCCTGACGCCCAAAACCTGAACCTGACGCTTGCGTTCAAACTCCCACGGTATGCCAAACCCCTCGCCCGGATTATTCAGCATCTCTTTAAGGCAAAAATAGATGCTGTCAGCGGACTCCATGGCGCAGATCGCACGGTGTCCGTTGGCGCGTAGAATCTCCGCCGCTTCGCCCCGGTCTGGAACCATGCCCAGGATCGGCCGCTGCGAACGCAGATACTCAAATACTTTTGAAGTCAAAGTGCCGCGCGGGCTGCTGCTGTTGATTACCAAAAGGAGTATTGATGCCGATTGCATCTTCGCCAGCGCTTCACGATGCTCAAGATGCGGAACCACGCTGATCAGGTCTTCGATTCCGCTTTCTCCGATTTCTTGCATCGGTTCCCGCACGTAGTTGCCATAAAGCTTGATCCGGAATCCTGCCGGCAGTTCCCCTTCCACCCTCAACCGTTTTATCGCTGCATAGAAGTGCTTTAACGTGCGGCGGGCGTACAGGTTGCCGAAATATGCCAGAGTCACGGCGCTTTTTTCCGCGTTCCCAGCCAACCCATTAAAATCCGCTTCGTCCCATCCATTATAGACAGTCAGGATCTTTTTAGCCAGATCCGCACCAAACGCTGCGGCGATATCTGTTCCGATCCCCTTTGTGGCAGTCACGATCAGACTGGCGTGCCGGTACACCTTCTTCTCCCAATAAAGCGAGAACTTGCGCTTCAGGCCCTTGCCCTGAAGGTCATAATCCGAAAGCAGATTCCAATAGTCCCGCAGATCGAGAACCAACGGCAAGCCGCTAAGTCTGGACAAGCGATATGCTCCCAGCGCGGATGAAAACGGCCCCAGCGATGCATAGATCAGATCATATTCCCTTATCGCCAATGCTTGCCGCCCGGATCTGACCAAATAAGGATTCCAGGCTATTTTATCATCAATGGGGAACATTCTCCTGACCATCAGTTTCAGCCATTCCGGCGTGCCGGTATAAATGCTTTTGGGTCCGCTTTCCCCTCCGGGGCGGAGTTTCTTCAGCAGAGACATGGGGTCGGCCGAGGGGGTGCGGATCAGTTCTTCTTCTCCGCGCTCTTCCAGCAGCGATGCGTCGAGGTTGAGATACTCCGCGCCCTCGATCGTGATGACATCGCAGACTATTCCCATTTCTGCCAGGTATTTCACCGTCTTGACGTTGCGCAAGACGGCGGGGCCTCCCATCGGGGGGTAGAAATAACTGATGTAGAGGACTCGCATCCTATTTTTTTGCCAGGGGTTCGATGACTGAGAGCAGCCGCGGTTCAAGCGCTTCCCAGTTGTATTGAAGATCGATCAGGTCCTTTGCCCGTTTGCTCATTTCCGCGTATTCGGAGCGGGGCAGGCTCAGCAGGCTGCCCACCGCCTTGGCGATTGCCGCGGACTGGAACCCACAACAAGCGCCGATGCGGTTTTTCTCGATCAAGTCTCTCATCTGCGGCGTGTTTGTCGAAACCACCGGAAGCCCGGCGGCAAAGTATTCCAAAACCTTCAGCGGCAGCGCTCTGCGCATTCTTTTATTGCGCGGGTCAAAAACCCAGAGGCCGATTTTACTCCGCTTCAGCAACAATCCGATCTTCTCCGCGGGAAGCCAGTTCTGATGATAAACGATGGCGTTAAGGTTGAGATCTGTCAGGTTCCGGTTGAATTCGGCTTCCATCTCATCAGAAAAGAACTTGCCAAGGATCAGCATGTTGAATGCAGGAAACTCCTTTTTCAGCAGCGAAGCGGTTTTCAGCATCTTGAACACGCCGCGGTCGCGGGTCAGCCCGCCGATATAGACCAGGTCGAAATCCAGTTCGCAGATCGCGCTCAGTTCGGCAGGCATTTCGCATGAATAGTCCCACACGTTCCTGACCGGATAATTCGGTATGGAGACTGCCTGATCCCTCATTCTGCCTGAGACAAGCTGGTCGAGTATCTCGTCCGAAACGCCGATGGTCGCGTCCACTTTGCTCTGCAGCCAGCGCTCGAAGAGCAGATAAAGCTCTTTCATGGCCCAGCAGACCGGTTTGGGAAATCTCTCCGCGAACGCGTCGGCGAAGAATTCATGGACATCGAACACGACTTTCGCGCGGCAGGACCTTCTCAAAGCTAATCCGGTGACGACGGTCAGCGGTTCCACGCAGATCACCACGTCCGGATTTATCTTCTTTGCTTTTTTATATAGCAGCGTTAGCGCGAACCATTTTGACTCCGTGTCCACCACCATCTGATAAGGGTTGATCTGCTCGTTGCGCACGCCACTTGTGCTGATCAGATATACTTCGCCCAGCTTGGCGAGGCTGCGGGCGATCTTGTAATAGAGCCGCACGTCTGTGGTATGGTGCGAGTTGGTTAGGATGCAGATCTTCATGTTCATAGCCTGTTTCATTATAGGTTCAAGCTTTCCATTTATCAGCGCCTTGCTGTCAAGACATTTTTAACTTTCTCTCCGGCAGAGGGAAAATCGAACCTCTTCTTTCATAGATATTCCGTCTCAACGAACCACGCGAAATCCGCCCCAAACTCTGGCTCCCCATCCAGCCCAGGCTTACCCGCTACCAACCCTCTAAACAGGCGGGTGGGCAGGGGGAGGCTGGCAGGAAGTCAACCGGCCAGGCTTGGGGGCGGAACAGGTTCTTAGGTCAAACCATTGCCAGACATGCCAATGGGTCGATAGCGGCGCGGCAGAAAAGCAAGAACCCGCCGTTTGGCGGGTCCTTAAGATAACTCTCGATTATTTAATGGCTTACATGGGAAGCCATTCGTATTTGATCTTGGGCGCGGTGTCCGGATCGGGATCCTCGATGCTGTATTCCTTCTTGTCAATATTGTAAATGATCTTGACGTTCTGCTTTCCGAAATCGCGGGTCGTGGTGGCGGTGACAATTCCGTCGGAGAATGCAAACTCAAATCCCTTGGGATCAAAATTCGCCGGCAGGCCGAGGAATTCGATGTCCAGGGGCCAATCGCCGAATTCGTCTTCGGCTCTCATCTTTTCGGCAGCGGCTGCCACTTCGCCGAACTTGGGTATGAGTTGCTCGAACTGGGCTTTGGCGGCAAGCTCTCTCTGTTCTTCTGTGCGGACCTGCCTGAGTCCGAAGATGAAAATGAACACCACTCCGGCAAGGAGCAGGATAATGATCATTTCGACCAGAAGGGCGACTTTGGGTCGCTGCTGGTCTTGCGCGGGTTCTATGTTTTTGGGTTTGGCTACGGTCTCGGTTTTGGCTTTATCCAGAACGTCGGACATTTAAACCTCCAGGATAAGTGACTTTTTTTGCATGATTTCCAAGGTGCTGTTTTTGTCAAAGGATTTGTTAGAGCCCCCAAAATCTGAATGACCTTTGCAGCATCAGCAAATGGGTCATTCCGGCGTCGCGGGGCTCGTATTTGAAGGTATAAGCGAGGCGGAACTGCTCAGGCAGGAGCCAGCGTAGCGAAGTGTCGTGGGAGACGACGATCTGGGTCTGGTTCTGGAGGTCCGTTGCTTCCTGCAGCGTCAGCGTGTAATCGAGGAAAAACTTGCGCCCCAGATATTTGCTCATGGAAATTGAGAGGTTGTTCAACAGGATCGAGGAACTGAACTGGGCGACGTCGCTCATGAACTGGTTCATGTTCGTATATTCGGCAAGCTGGTTGGGATCCGAGGAATACTCCGTGAACAGGTTTTGGATGAAGCCCGCGTTGATGCTGAAGTCATCCAGCCTGAGCCAGCGGCGGAGCGAGTTCTCCAGCGGGTAGAGGAAAGGGGAGACCAGCGACGTGTTCAGGTTTTCAGAGATCAGGTTGAGCGCTTCGTCCTGAAGCAGAGAACTGCTTTGGGAGCCTGAGAGCTGCTCCTGGCTGGTGTTGTAGCGCAAGCGCGAAAGCACGTTGGAGATCGTCACGTCGTCCGGGTTGTCGCTGCTTAGGTTGAACTTGATCCGGCTGAAAATGGATTGCGTGGCGTCTCCCTCCGTGGATACCGTCAGGGTGACGACCGTCCCGTCCGCAGTGCGGCGGTTGAAGGTTCCGTCGATCGTGAATATGTTTTGGGCTTCCTGGATATCGATCGTGAGCAATTCGGTCTGGAACACGGTGCCGAAGAAATCTATGCTTCCCAACTCAGAGACGAAGCTGCCTTCGCGGGCATGCCAGTTCAACCCGTCAAAGAAGAGATGCAGGTAGCCGCCAGGCTGCATGGTAAAGTTGGTCGGATAGGTGGTATATTTGACGTTGTCCACGCCTCTCAGCATCAGGTCCAGGGTGAAGGGCATGGGAATCCGGTCGTCCAGCCCGTAGTCGCTTTTTACGAAAGCGCCTCGCACGGAATAGATCAGGCTCAGCAAGTTGTCAGTCTTGGAAGGATAGATGGCGTCGGCGTCGTAGACCAGCAGTTCCGCGGAAATCTTCATGTCTTCAAAAGGACCCAGAACGGTGGCGTAGGGTCCGTCCTGACCCTGCACTACGACAGTGCTGATGCTGCGGGGGGCGGTGTATTCCGGCACGAAGACCTTGATCCCGGGCTGGTCCGCCTTGACCTTGAGGATTCCCAGATCCAGGAAGCCGACAGTCAGATGGGATCCGGTGTCATCCTCAAACTCATTGCGGACAGTCACTTTCCCCTCGCCGACAAAACAGGTGAAGTTATCCAGGATGACGCGGTTGTCCTGAATCGTAGCTTTGACGTTCAGATTTCGCACCGGTTCCGGCTGGGCTTCGACAACGATCCGGGCATTGCTGATATCGATGCTGCCGCTTTCCACCACGAACTGGTCTTCCAGGGTCTTGAGCCGGCAAGCCAGAACGCTTTTTCCGGATGCCGAGTTGATGAAGCTGACTTTCTGCGCGAGCCAGTCAAAAAGCTCGCCCTCGGCGTTCAGATCGAGGATATGGCTGCCCTCGTAGAAATTACCGGTGAGGATATTATAATCGAGCGCTCCGGACCCGTTGACCTTGACCATCCGGTTCGCGTTCACCGAAAGGGTGTCCACGATGAGCACATCCTTAGTCTGTGCGATTCTGAGGACAAGATCGTCGAGGACGGCAACTTCCGGAATATCAAGGTGCCGGGAATTCATCTGGAGGTCGAAGGTCAGGTCCGGTTGCCTGGTCAGGATGTCGGTCAGATAGAGTCCGAGATTCACCTCCATCGAACCATCCGCGAGCGGCGAATACATCATGTCCGCCACGGTTATCTCGCGGGACAGCGCGTTCAAGCGCAGGTCCAGGCCTTCCAGGAAGTTCACTGTGCCGTTCAGATCGACAAGGCGCGAGGTTTCGTTGTCTATGCCGCCGTTGATCTCGACCTGTTGCGGATGCCCCGTGAAGTCCATAACTGCTGACATCGGCCTCAAGCCCGGAATGTCGATATCACTGAGCCAGCAACTGGCTGTCAGGATATCGTCCCGGGCGCGGTTGTAGTCTGCCTGCAGGCTGATGCCGCTGATATCCGGCAAGCTGAGGTTTGGCAGATATTTGTTGACATCGGCAGTACTCAGGTTCTGCACATGCAACTGGAAAACGTCAGCGGCCTGTCCTGCCAGGTCGATCACGGCGGACAGGAAAAGCTGGTCGTTCAACCTCAACGAGTGAAGCGTAAGTTCCTGCTTTTGCAGTTCGCTGGTCAGTTCAAGGCTGATTGGCTGTCCGTTGAGTTCCGCGCCGGAGGTTTCCAGATAAAGCTGCCCCGCCTGTCCGGTGAAGTCGTAGGATCCAAGCAGCTTCAATCCTCCGCGCAGATCGAGTCCGTTGTTGAGGTCAAGGTTCAGGTCAGTTTTTACCGTTGCCTGATCTTTGATCAAAAACGCCGAGACGTTGCCGCTGACCACAGGCTGCAGGCTTTTGAAAATGTCGAGAGGGTATAGGTCTGCCAGGGTCACAGAACCGAAGTTGGCGTCCAGGAACAGGTTGCGGTCGAGGATTTCGCCGATTACGGAAATTTCTGTGCCCAGAGGCGAGAGCAGATTCAAATCAACATAGTATTGCTGCTTTTCGCCCTGCCGGGAGGGATAGAGGTTGACATATCCCGTGACTGAACGGAATTCTATATCCCCTTTTTTGACGTCAAGATTGCCGAAAGTTGCCCTCACTTCGGGAAGGGTATCGTAGAGCGCGAGTTCCAGATCGGCATTGGCAGTGACCTGCAACTCCGAAGGCGCAGTGCTGAGGGGCCAGGTATCGAGAGTGGCGGCGAGCTTGCGGCTGTCGGTGTTGAATATCCCGTTGACGCTGATGAGCTGGTTTTGCCAGATCGCCTCTTCTATCTCGAGGCTGAGTTCTTTATCCGCGAAAGTAGCGTCGAGGAACAGGTTCGACACTTCCTGCCCGGCATATGAAATTCTTGGGGAACCGGCTACCAGGACGAGTTCGGGATCGTCGATCGTTCCGCTGGCAGCCAGGGAAGCATCCACAACGCCTGATAGCGCGGGATCGATCATGCCAAGGTCCAGTTGCAGATCCAGCGAACTTGGCTGGAAGGACAAGCCGGACATCAGACCCGTGAGGGAAACATTGCCTTCCAGAGAACTTGTTCCGATGACGCTGGAAGCGATGCCCGCCTTGAGCATGTCTCCGTCTGTTTCCAATTCCAGGCGCGGGATGTCCACAGGATACTTGTCCATGAGAGTAGCTTTGGTATCCAGCAGCGAACCTTCCGCGAAGAAATTGAGCTTGCTGTCTTTGTCCTGTTGGCTTGCGTCCAAGATCAGGTTTATCCGGGTAGTCAGACCGGTAAACTGCGGATGAGCTATGCTGTCCGGACTGAGGTCCTCAATCTCCGCATGGGCGCTAACCAATCGTCCCTCGTCAAGCACGCCGTTCAGGGAAATCCTTCCTTGCCCGGCAGTATATCCCTGCAGGGAGACGTTCGATACCTGCGTGTTGATAACAGACAGGTCGATATCTGTAATGCGCTGTGATATCTTAAGCGTTCCTGCTTCCCCAATTGTCAGGGGAAAGTTAAGGTTGAGTGACAGATTTGAGTTGGTTATCCGCAGATTGTTAAAGATGCCGCGCAGATCAGGGATCTCGAATTTCTTCTTTTCTTTTGGTTCCCTGGGAACCTGGGTGAAAGCAACATCTGCCCCGTCTATCTCAATCTTGTTGAGGATATTGCGGATCTTGAAGCCTGAGAAAATGAACTTTAGCAGATTAAAGCGGACGCGGGCTGTTTTGACCGAAAAACCGAGCGACTCGTCATCAGCGGCGAACTTTATCCCTTCGGCAAAAACCTGCTGGTCGCTGATAGTGAAATCCGTGATCGTGAACTTGCCTTTGAGGGCCTTGCCGGCTTCCCGCTCCACTATGCCCTTAACCACGCCCTGAAGGTCAAACGCGTACCACGCGATGAAAAACAGGGTGTTGATGATCAACAGGACCAGTATGAAGGTCAGGAATTTCCGGGAGCGTCTCATGGCTTATTCAAACAGCCTGCCATCCCTAAGCTCGTATGATTTTTTGCTTTGGCGGGCGAGTTCCGCGTCGTGGGTAACGATCACGAAGGTCTGCCCCAAATCCTTGTTCAGTTTGACAAACAGGTCCCAAACCTCAAGGCTGTGCTGAGGGTCGAGATTACCGGTCGGTTCGTCGGCGAGTACGATCTTTGGCTGGTTGATGAGGGCTCTCGCCAGCGCGAGGCGTTGTTGCTCGCCTCCGCTGAGTTGGTTGGGATAGTGGTTGGCGCGTCCGTTCAAACCCAGCAAAGCAAGGAGCTCGTCTGCTCGCGCAAACGCCGCTGCTTTGGCAGAGCCTGCGATCAGGCTTGGCAGGGCGATGTTTTCCCGTGCGTTCAGATCGTCGATCAGGTAGTGGAACTGGAACACAAATCCAATATCCTTGTTGCGGATGAGGTGTGCGTTGGGGCTGGCAGACGTGATGGCGTTACCGTTGATCCTGATCTCGCCGCTGTCGGGATCGTCCAGCAGGCCAAGTATGTGCAGGAGAGTGCTTTTCCCGCACCCTGACTTGCCGGTGATGCAGACCAGATCTCCGCACTGGACCTCAATTGTGGCGTTTTGGAGCACCTCGATGTTTTGTCCCTTGTCAGCGTATGTTTTACAAAGCGAGTAACCGCCCAGGCAGATCAATTATACCTCCTCAGAGATTGCGTAACAAGTCGATAGCCCGCATCCGCCGGATTCTCATCAGGGGCAGCCAGACACAGAGTGTCACCAGAGCCGCAGCAACCAGAAAAACGACCGCTTGATTCAGGGGGGAGACGAATAGCTCCAGGCGATCGATGAAATAAACATCACCTTTAAGGCGATAGAAGTCCTGTTTGACAACCAGCCAGGAGAGGATGAATCCGAAAACCTGCCCTAAAAGGATGGAGGCAAGGCAGACGATCATGAGCTGATAAGCGAGGATGTTCCTGATGAGGCTGGAACCCGCGCCAAGCGCTTTCAGCACAGCTATCTCGTTCTTTTTGTCATAGATCAGGGTGCCTACGCTGCTGATGACGTTAATGCCTGCGATCAGCACCAGGAAACTGAAGATGATGAATATCAGCCACTTTTGCATCCGGACCACATTAAGCAGTTCGGGGTTCAAAACTGGCGTCGCCAGCAGGCCAATCGGCAGAAGTTTCGCATAATCGGCGGCAAACCCCGCGGCATCGTCTATGTATTCATTCTTAAGCTTGACTTCCAGATAGTTGTAGCCCCCATTCTGTCCATTGATCTTTCTGGCATCCCCGATGGTGCTGATTATCAGGGAGCGGTCGTATTCGTAATAACCGGAGGAGTATATCCCGCCAATAATGAAGTTTCGGGATGTGGGATACATGCCGAGGGGTGTGATTCTATCCAGGCGTGGATAGGTCGCATTCAGTGTATCGCCGACAGTAAGTCCAAGTTCCCCGGCGAGGTATTTTCCCACGATGACTTTACCTTCCTCAGGCTGCTTATCGCCTTCCAGAACATATTTGGAATAGCTTTGCCCTCCGGAAGCGTCAGGCGTGTAGGCGTTGACAATCCCGCCCCGGACTTTCTTGCCGTTATGCGCCATCAAGCTGAAGGACAGAACCGGAGTCGCTGTAAACACTTCCGGCTGGGAACTGAGGATTTTTCTGGCGTCGCTGACCGTTATGCTGTCCATGTAGGCCTGCGTTTGGCTCTGCACTCTCAGGTGGGGAAACGAGTCCAGCAAGACGGACCTCAGCGCGCGCTCATAACCCTCAAACAGGTTTAGGGCGGCGCTCAGGATTCCCACGGATAAGACAATTCCCAGCACCATGAATACAAAACTGAAGCGCAGAAGATTGCGCTTCGGGTTTCGGATATAGCGCTCCAGGAACAGCCGTTCCGCGGGGTTCATCGATCCTAATCCTCCAAAACGGGCAGATTGACAGTTTTTTCAATGGAAACCGGCAAGCCCCGGATCGGAGCAATGCGATTGATTATAAGTTCTGAGATAAGGCCTAGCGAGATGAACTGCAAGCCGCCAAGGATCAGTGTGATTGCCAGGAAAAGGGGTATGCGGTTGGCAATCGGCATGCTGAAGAAGACCTTCAAGATCGCCAGATAGATCATCAGGGCGGTTCCCAGCAGGGCGGATACCAGACCTATCCGGCCAAAGAGATATAGCGGGCTTTTTATGTATTGGGTAACCATTTTGACCGTCATTAGATCGAAGAATCCCCTGAGGTATCTTTCAAAGCCGTATTTGGATTTTCCAAACTGTCTTTTGCGATGCTCGACAGGGATCTCAGATATCCGGTAGCCAAGCGAATTTGCCAGCGCGGGGATGTATCTGTGCATCTCTCCATAAAGCTGGATCTCTTTGACAATATCCCGGCGATAGGCCTTGAACCCGCAATTGTAGTCCCTCAGCTTTAGCCTGAAAGTTTTTGCGGTAACGAAGTTGAACAGCTTCGAGGGAAGCACTTTGTGCAAAGGATCCCGCCGCTTCTGCTTCCATCCGGAAACAAGGTCCCATCCTTCATCCAGCTTGGCAAGGAAGTTGGGTATTTCCGCCGGATTATCCTGCAGGTCCGCATCCATAGTGAAAACCACTTCGCCCTGGGCAATATCGAATCCTCGCTGCAAAGCCGCAGCTTTGCCAAAGTTGCGCCGGAACTTCACTATCTTGATCTTGCTATCGGTTGCCGCGAGTTCTTCCATGATCCGAAAGCTTGCGTCCATTGACCCGTCGTCAATGAAGATGATCTCATAATCGTGTTTGCCCCGGTTGGCGACGATCTCCGCGTACAACTGACGGAGTGAGTCCTGTTCGTTCAGCACCGGGATGACGAATGACAAAAGCATATTACATCCTGTCAGATAAATAAGTTGGTCAGAGTCATGACAATTCCCGCCGCCAGGGGCATTTCCACGTTATCGTCGATAGGAAGCCTGCTAAGCTCAGCGAGCATGGCGGCGAGCGCTCCCGTAAACGCTAAAAGCGGCTTGGAGGTAAAGACCAGCCCGAAGATGAAGCAACTGATAAAGCACGCGATGCTTCCTTCCAGCGATTTGTTAACCTTCAAGAATTTACGCTTGCCGAAATTGAGACCAACGATCGCCGCGAAGGTATCGCCTATGGAGAGAAACGCCATGGAGCAGAACGCAATCTCCGGCTCAAAAAAAGCAACGCAGAGCACTCCGGAAAAAAGCAGATAGGTCGCGCCGGTAAAGTCCCGCAATTCATGCTTGCGCAAAACTATGCGGAAAAACTTCAGAAAGGTCTTGCGGAAGCTCTTCTGCCAAAACCTCTGGAATTCGATTGCCAGCATGATTACAAACGCCAGCAGCAAGAGGATGAACATCAGCTTGCGATTGTAATCCAGGATATAGCGATACGTTAGTGGAATAACCAGCGAACCTAGATGAATGCTTTTGCGCAGCGATTCCTTGAGATGCTTCATGCTAACCGGTCTGGGTGTCAGTCCATCGTTCCGCATTCCGTCCAGGCGAGGACGCGGACCGAACGGATTCCCCGCCAGCTGAGAATAGCGTCCATGTTACCGCGCTGGTTTTGCGCCGCGCTGCCGTGCTCGATGTTGAAATGCTGTTGCAGGGCGTCAAGGTTGGTGTTTCTCACCCTGATCTGAGGTTCCGGATTCTGCTGTCCAAAAGGTAACAAAATCTCCAGGCTCTCCCAGGTTGCTGGATCAAGCTCGTCCAAATATGCTTCCGCGTCGGCAACCGCAGCGCCGGTGGAAATCGCGGACGGATTTTCGTTCAGATACCTGTTGTAGCATTCCAGGAAGCCGTCATAGTTCGCGGTTTCAAGGGTGAATCCAGCCGCGCGTACGTGTCCTCCGTATTGCTTCAGATAGTCTTTGCAGTGCCGGAACGCTTCGACCATATTAAAACCTTCTCCGCAGCGCCCTTCGCAGACAATGTCGTCATTATGTACCTTGAGCATGATCGTGGGGATGTCCAGCTTGCCGAGAACATAGGTGGCAGCGGTTCCCAGCAGAGAATAAGGGATGACATCCTCATCGTCGAAATAGATGAACGCATTGCCTTCAAAACCCGCCGTGATCGTATCCAGAAAAGAAAAGACCCGGTTCAGTTCCGATTCCCATTTGCGGCGCTGGCCTTCCATCTGCTGAAACAACTGCGCTTTGGCGTCTCCTTGCTCCAGAAGAAAGCGCATCGCCGTATGCTGGCCGCGTTCCTCTCTGCCATTCGCGATCAGCCGTGCGGTCGTCTGCATGAAGTTGAATACGTCAGTGGGGCTGTCAATCCTGTTGTTGTTGCGAAGCAGAAACTCCAGGCTGGGATCGTTCATAGCCTCCCAGTTTTCGATGGCGTGCCTGACCACGATCCGGTTGAGGCCGTTCATGGGCACCTTGTCGGCGATCGAACCCACGGATGCCCAGAAGTAAGCGGAAGGAGGAACAGCGTGATCGAGCCGGGTAGCCAGATAGCGGATCAGCATCAGCACCACGCCGACTCCCGCCAACATTTTATATGGGTACTGGGATTCCGGCAGTTGGGGATTGAGGATGGCGTATGCCTGAGGCAGTTGTTCCGGCTGGATCAGATGATGGTCGACGATGATCGTATCGCAGCCAAGCTGCTTCAGTTTTTCCACGCCATCATAGCTGGCGATGCCGTTATCCACCGTTATGGCGAGGCTGAACCCCCGCTCCTGCACAAAATCCACAAAACCCTGTTGAATGCCGTGAGGTTCGATGTTGCGGTTGGGAATGAAGTAGTTATGCTTCTGATAACCGCAGGTGTTAAAAAACTGATACAGGATATAGGTGCTGGTGATCCCGTCCGGATCGTCGTGGCCGAAGATCACGAGCGGTTCGTTGCGGAACATCGCCCGGCTGATCCTGTCCGCGACTGCCTCGATGTTAGGCAGCAGAGCTTCGTCCGGAAGGTCTTTTACATTTGCCGTCAGGTCCTGCCATAAAATGCCGCGATTTGTTAGAATCTGGTTTAAAATGTCGTTTGATCGAGGTTCTATACCTGGTTCTACCATGGTTCGATATCTTCCTTTTCCGGGATTTCCCGGGGAGCGCTGCGGTCCGGTGCTTTGCCCAGAATGTCGAATCCGGTGAATCCAAACATCATGAGTAAAGAATTGTCCCGCAGCAGGTTTTTCTCTAGGTTGCCGCGATTTGTATACTGAAATCCGACGTCAATCCGGTTGGCGTCTCCCTTGAGGGGGAAGGACACTCCGAGAGTCAGCGCCAGTTCTTCAACTTCGTTGTCATTGACCAGGAAGGGTAGCATCCGGTAGGAGATTCCCGCCCTTAAGGGAAGTTTAAGCAATGCTTGCTGATGGTTGTCTGCGATCGGCTCATAAGCCGCTCCCAGTCCCACTTTCCAACTGTCGACATACTTATCGGCGTCAATTCCGCTCCAGGGCTCGTAACGAAAATCCGCGGCGAGCTTGAACTCCGGTTTGGGCAGCACCGTAACGCTCAACGCCGCTTGAGCGGGAAGCTTGTAATCATAGTCCACGGGATCTTCCTCTTCGTGGATTGAACTGCGGATCTCCTGCCCCGTGAGCCTGGCGCCGATGCTGTAGCTGGCGCCTACCGCCCATTTCTCATAATGGAGCAGGTAGCCCAAGGTCACGCTGGGATTCTTATAACTCCTGGCGACCTCTTCTTCCGTGTCATAAAGCCCGAAATCCCCGTCCTGAGAGAAGTTGCGTACCTCATGCCCCAGATAGTAGTTGCCGCTGATGCCGAGGTTGTGCCGGCCCAGGTTCACGCTGTAGATAAGGTCTGCCCGGTAGAGATAGCGGTCCATTTCCTGCTCTTCGGTGATTGTGGTGCTGTCCGGAGCCAGAAACTCCCTCTGGTTGGTCACCACGCCGGAAGCGAAGGAACTGAACTGGAAGCCCAGCCTGTGCTTCTTGATCGGCAGGCTGAGGCTGAAATATGGCAGATCCAGCGAATTGTCCACGAAGCTGCTCTTCCTGTTTTCCGCGTCCAGCGACTGGTAGGCGTTGTAGCCAAGCAGGATCCCCGTTGCGAACAGGCTTCTGTTTGAAGCGTTGTGCATGGCGGGATTGCCATAGCCGGTATTGTTGCGAAACACGTCGCTCGCCCCGGCGTCGCCCATGCCAAGGCTGTAAATGTCGTTGCCGTAGAATTGCACGGGATAGCCGTCGTATGAAAAGATCGAATTGCCGGCATAGAGTGGTAGCAGGGCGCAGAGAAGCAGCGCCGGGAGAAGCAGGCCTTTGTTCATGGCTTTTATTTCTTGTCCTTTTTTTTGTCTTTGCCCGCCGTGCCTTTACCGGGTTTTCCGGTTTTGTGGCTGGCTTTGTGGTGTTGGGGTTTGACCGGGTCCGGCGGAACCCGGAAGAAACGCATGGCGTTCTCAAATGAGCGTTCCGCCACTTCGTTGGGAGCGATGCCCCGGATTTCGGCGATCTTCTCCGCCACCAAGTGAAGCAGCAACGGGCTGTTGCGCGTGCCGCGGTGGGGATGCGGAGGGAGATAGGGGCAATCGGTCTCGATCATGAACTGGTCAAGCGGCATCATCCGGATCACGTCTTCCAGCTTGGAATTGGCATAGGTCACCGTGCCGGTGAATGAAATCATCCATCCTTCGTCCAGAACCTGCTGGGCAAAGATGATGTCTCCCGAAAAGCAATGGAACACGACTTCTTTCGCGCCTGCCTGCTTCAGGATTTTGTGGCATTCCTGATGCGCTTCGCGGTTGTGCACCACCAGCGGCAGGTCATAGTCCACTGCCAGCAACGCCTGATTGAGGAAGACTTCGCGCTGTGTGGTGTAGGGAGAGAGGTTGCGGAAGAAATCCAGCCCCACTTCGCCGATCGCCAAAACGTTCTTTTCCCGGGCCAGGCGCTTCACCAGTTCGGCATCGAAATCCGTCGCGTCGTGCGGATGGTATCCGACGGTCGAAAAGATGTGCAGATGCTTCTTCGCCAGTTCCAGCGAATTCAGCGACGTTTCCTTGTTAAAGCCGATATTGATGATGTACTCGATCCCATGGTTGAAGCAGTCCTGGATCAGGTGTTCCCGGTCCTGGTCAAAATCCGGCAGATCGAGGTGGGCATGCGTTTCAAACAGTCTCATTTATGGCACAATATCCCTATCTTAGTTTTAAAACAAGAAAAACTCAGTGTATCTTTCTTGTCAATTGAAAAGAATCCCCCTCTCCCGCCATGCCGGCAAGCGCCATCCCGCATTGCCTGACGTTCCCCTGAAACTGCTCTCCGACGGGCAGATAAGAAACCTGACCGGCAGAATGTTCCTCTGGTAAAACTTTTTTCTTGCCAAGCTACGCCAGCTTGGTTAGAATGTAATAATCAAATCATTAAAGAGGTAAACAAAATGAAACACTATCTATCCTTGCTTGTAATCGCCATTCTGCTCCTGCTTGCCTTCCAACCCGCGGAGGCAATGGAACAAACCGTCGGCCTGCGTGGCGGCCTCAGCTATCCCCTAGTTGACATCAATGAAAACAACGATATGAACCTCATGCTCGGCGCTTCCTATGAAGCCTGGCTCAAAGACTATCTCAGCATCGGCATCGCTCCCTACTACACCAAGCTCTCGGCCGACGACCCCGCCACCAGCCCCAACATGTTTGAATCCACCGTCATCGGCGCGGACATCCAGGCCAAGCTGCGCGCTGTGGATAAAGGCGCGCTGAACTTCAAGCAGGGATTCCTGCGCAGGATTTCCCCCTTCGTCAGCCTCGGCCTTGGCGTGGGTTACAACGATCTCGAAACCAACCTCAGCGATCCTGACGGCAAGCTGGGTTTCGTGCTTCCCACTGCCGGCGTGGGTATCTCCTTCCAGACCAAGTGGAACGTCAACTTCGACCTCGGAGTGCAGGCGGAGCATCCCCTGACCGACAAGTTTGAAGACCTGGAAGAGGACGATCTCCTGCTGGACGGCTATCTGATGCCCTATCTGGGAATCGGCTATACCTTCGGAAAGAAAGACAAAGGCTCCGGCATGAGCACCTACAAGCTTCTGCGCGACAAGATCAGCATGACCCAGAGCTTCACCCACCAGGGCGTGCAGTTCGACTTCGACAGCGCGAACCTGACCCCTTCAGCCATGACCATCCTGGACCAGGTTGTGGACGGCATGAAAAAGAACCCCAGCGTCAAGTTCGACATCCAGGGCCACACCGACAGCACCGGCAGCAAGGATTACAACTATGATCTTTCCTTGCGTCGAGCTGACGCCGTAAAAACCTACATGGTCGGCAAAGGCATCGCCGCCGAGCGCCTGCAGACCCACGGCTATGGCCCCGACCGCCCCGTCGCCACCAACACCACCGATGAAGGCCGCCAGATGAACCGCCGCATCGAATTCGTGATCATGAAATAACCTTACTCATATCCATCCAGGCAGGCTTTCCTATCCGAAAGCCTGCTTTTTTTGCCCATTCCCATGCCGGCTTGAGTTATCTGACGCCATCTATGGCTTGATATCCCAATCTCTCTCATCAAAAAGGCTGCCGCTGCCCCGCATCCATAGCAAGATGTCCGCATTCTTCCCAAGGTCCCTCCTGTTTGTTCCCTTGGTCGGACCAAGGGAACAAACAGGAGGGAATCGGGGCAGGGGGGGGTGGAACAGAGATGGGGCAAAATGAGAAAAGTCAGGCAGGTTGCGCAGAAGAGCAGCGAATGGGTTTCATGGTAAGGATGCGGGAACGAAGGGTGGCGATAAAATATGAAATGTGGAACATATTTTGTATCAGCAAAGAATGCCCGAAGTGCGGAACGGATTTGCCGCGCCTATCCGGGCACAAGCAAAAGATATTTGAAGACAATAAGATAGAGGAAATATGAGTACTGCCAAGATATTCACGCTCCTGCTCGCGCTGACCGCCGCGGGGATGCTCTCCGGAGCCCTGCTGGTGAACACGCCGGTCGAGGCAAGCCAGCCGGACGGCACTCCGCTGGAGATTTATGCCAGCGGCGACGAGTTTCACAACTGGCTGCACGACGCAGACAACTATACAATCGTGAGAAACGACGAAGGAACATACGTTTACGCCGAACAGGACGGAGAGAATGTCATCCCAGGCGACCTGATCGTGGGAAAGGCAACTCCGCAGCAGCGCGGGTTGCAGCCCGGAATCAACCTCGGCGGGAGCCTGCGCCGTGAAAAGTATTCCCGCTATGAAGAGATGAGGGACTACAGCAACGGGCGATCTCCACATTTCGGGGATTTCAACAACATTGTGATCTATATCAAATTTGCCGACGATCCGGAGTTCTCCACTCCGATCACGCTCTACGACCAGATGTTCAACGACCCGGACGGCAACTCCATGAAGCGCTATTTCAGCGAGGCTTCCTACAACCAGTTGCAGGTGAACACGACTTTTTATCCCGCTCCGAACGGAGAGAACATCATAAGTTACACCGACATTTATCCGCGGAACTACTACCGCGCATACAGCACTGCCAATCCCAAAGGCTATACGGACGACGGAGACCGCACTGAACGCGAGCATCAACTGCTGCTGCGCGCCGTGAACGCGGTGGGCCCGCAGGTTCCCGCGTCGCTGGTGATTGACGGCGACGACGACGGGTCTGTGGACAACACCTGTTTCATCATCAAAGGCTCGCCGGAAGGCTGGGCAGAACTGCTTTGGCCGCACCGCTGGGTGCTTTATACGGTGAACGCCATGATTCACGGCAAGAGGGTTTGGGACTTCAATTTCCAGATCGAAAGCTCGACCTTGGGATCAGGGGCGAGCGTCCTCTCGCATGAGATGTTTCACAGCCTTGGCGCGCCGGACCTCTATCGCTACAGCGACACCACGATCGACCCGGTGGGCAACTGGGATCTGATGTGCGCGAACTCGAACCCGCCCCAGCACATGAGCGTGTGGATGAAATACAAATATGGCGACTGGGTGAACGAAGTTCCTGACATCACAAGCTCCGGCACCTACACGCTGTCTCCGGTGGCGAGTTCCTCCACCAACAACATCTACCGCATCGCCGGCTGGCGCACGGGAGAATATTACCTTTTGGAATACAGAAAGCCATCGGCAAATTATGACCATAACCTGCCCGGAACGGGACTTCTGGTTTACAGGCTGGACAGCGACGAAGACGGTAACGCCCAGGGCCCGCCTGATGAGTTGTACATTTACCGGCCATATGGGACGAACACCACGACCAACGGCGTGATCGGCATGGCGGCTTTCTCCGCGCAAAGCGGGCGGACCGAGCTCAGCGAAGCGACCTCGCCCAACGGATTCATGGGAAACAACAGCCCCGGCGGACTGAACCTGTATGATGTCGGGATTGCCGGCGAAACGATCAGCTTCAAGGTCAAGGTCTCGCAGATCCAACTCACCTATCCCCACGGCGGCGAAACCTGGTTTGCGGGAACCAACAAGACCCTGACCTGGAAAGCCAAAACCCTGAGCGGAACGGTCACGGTTGAATACAGCACCGACGGCGGCAATCAGTGGTCCACGCTGGGAAGCTCCGCACCCAACAACGGAACCTATTTCTGGACGAACATCCCAGGCGTGAACTCAAATCAGGTGCACGTGCGCATCACCCAAAACTCAAACGGGCAGACTGACAGCAACACCTATCCCTTCACCATCCTCAGCGACATGGCGATCCCAGAAGGCAGCTATCCGGCAAACGGAGCGGCCGGCATCCCCACCAATCCTCTGCTGGCGTGGTCTGATGTTCCCGGCGTAACAGGCTACCAGCTTCAGGTTTCCGACTCTCCCGACTATTCCAGCTATCTCGTCAATCTGCTGGATCATCCAGGCAACGTTTACCAACTGAACGGACTTACGCCTTTCCACACCTATTACTGGAGGGTGTGCAGCATCTCTGAGATCGGAATCGGTCCTTTTTGCGAATCCCTTTCTTTTACCACCGGAAACGTCACAGAGCTTCCCCAGCCTCCGCAACTGCTCTCTCCTGCGCAGATGGCGGTCAATCTTCCCTACGAGATCACTTTTTCCTGGACCCCCATGACTCTTGCCAATCACTATACCTTGCAGATCTCCCGCGAAGATCGGAAGAGCACACGTCTGAACTCCAGTCACCGCTCATTATCGCG